>JAZGHS010000103.1:0-37728 GCA_036481315.1 Candidatus Zixiibacteriota bacterium
AGCCGTGAAAGACGGCGGGATTTTGATTGTGGTCGGCGCCTGCCATGAGGGGGCTGGTTCACCGTATTTCGTTGATCTGGCAAGCGATTACCCGAAACCGGAGGAAGCTCTTTCCGAACGAGCCTACAATGATAATAGATTCGGAATCCATAAACTTGTAAAGACCGCCAGGAGTCTTAATAAAATAAAAATCAGATATGTTACGAAATTGGATGACAACGTTATAAGAAAATTATATTTTGAACCTGAAAGTTCTTTGAACAATGCTTTGCGCGGGGCGTTGAATTATTTCGACGATTCATGCGAGGTTGCGGTTTTGAAAGATGCGTGTTTCTTGGTGCCCGTGAGGGTGTGATGAAGAAGGAGGAATGATGAGACCCAAGGTTACAGTTATCGGGGCGGGGCATGTTGGTGAATGCACCGCGATGTATTTAGCCGAAAAAAACATCTGCGACATTACAATAGTTGACGTCATAGAGGATATGCCAAAGGGGAAGGCTCTGGATCTTTCCCAGGCCGGCCCGATTCGGGGATATGAATCAGTTATTAACGGATCGAACGATTTCGCTGACATGAAAGGATCCCAGATAGTCGTGCATACGGCCGGGTTACCCCGGAAACCGGGCATGTCGCGTGAGGATCTGATTAACTCGAATGCCAAGATTATTGGTTCGGTGGCAGAACAGATAAAGAAACATTGCCCCAAGGCTATAGTGATTATGGTGGCCAACCCGCTTGATATTATGACCTATCATTGCTGGAAGAAGACCGGTTTCGATACCTCCAGGGTTTTTGGCCAGGCGGGGATACTCGATTCGATCCGTTTCCGCACATTTGTGGCCTGGGAACTCGGCGTTTCGCCCACAGATGTTCAGGCTATGGTTCTTGGCGGTCACGGCGATACCATGGTTCCGTTGCCGCGTTATACAACCGTGGGTGGGGTTCCGATTACCGAGTTGATTGCCAAAGATAAAATCGAGGCGATTTCCCAGCGGACTAAGGTCGGCGGCGGTGAGATCGTAAAGCTTCTCAAAACCGGTTCGGCCTATTACGCCCCGGCGGCCGCGTCGGTGGAGATGGTCGACGCCGTCCTTCGCGACCGTAAGAAAGTCGCGCCCTGCTCGGTTTACCTGACCGGTCAGTACGGTATCAAGGATTTGTATATCGGCATCCCGGCGGTATTGGGCGCTAAAGGCGTGGAGAAGATTATCGAGTTGGAACTTGCCGACGAAGAACTGGAAGCGTTACAGGGGTCGGCATCAAAATACAAGGAGACACTTTCGATTCTGGGATACTAAAGGCGGGGGATATTGATCGCTAAACAGCGGTAGGCGATAATCCTTTCGGCCTTTTCGAATGGAGGATAAAGTAAATGGGCAAAACATTAGCTGAAAAAATACTTGGCGCCCATGCGGGAAATGATGTTTCGGCCGGGGAGATAGCTATCGCCAGTGTTGATATCTGCATCGCGCAGGATGGTACCGGGCCTTTGGCGATTCGCCAGCTCGAGAAATTGGGAATCGAAAAACTGGCAAATCCCGACCGGGTCGTTTTCTTTCTGGATCATAGCGCGCCGTCATCGCGCAAGGAATTGTCGAATGATCATATGTTTATTCGTCAATTTGCTAAAAAGATGGGTGCGAGGGTTTCAGAGGTTGGCAAGGGTATCTGCCACGTGGTTATTAACGAGAAATATGTAAATCCCGGCGAGGTCATGATCGGTGCCGACAGCCATACCTGCACCGGCGGGGCACTGGCCAGTTTCGCGACCGGCATGGGCTCGACCGATGTCGGTATCGGGATGGCTTTCGGGAAGACATGGTTTAGAGTCCCCGAGACATTCAAGATTTATGTTACCGGGGAATTCAAAACAGGCGTTTTCCCCAAAGACCTGATTTTACATCTGATCGGTTTGATCGGGGCCGATGGCGCTACATACAAAGCGTTGGAGTTCTGCGGTCCGACAATCGAAGCGATGGATATGTCGGGCCGATTCACCCTCTCCAACATGGCTGTGGAAGCCGGGGCCAAAGTCGGATTAATCGCTTCGGATGAAACAACTCATCAGTTCCTCGATGATATGGGACGCGGCGATAAATGGAAACCTCTGGAAGCCGATAGCGATGCTTCATACGAACGGGTTATCGAGATCGATGTTTCGACGCTGGTACCGACAGTCAGTTACCCGCATACGGTTGACAATACTCATTCTATCGACGAGGCTGTCGGGATTAATATCGACCAGGTATTCCTGGGGACATGCACCAATTCCAGAATCGAAGATTGGGAGATTTTTGCCAAAATGGTCAAAGGCAAGAAGCTTGCTCCTGATACCAGGTTTGTAGCGGTTCCCGGTTCGGAGGATGTTCTCAAGGAAGCGATGGTCAGAGGATATTACCAAACTTTGGTGGAGTTCGGCGCGGTTATGGTCGCTCCGGGTTGTGGACCGTGTGTAGGTATTCATGCCGGCGTTCCGGGCGATGGCGAAGTTTGCCTGACTACCCAGAACAGGAATTTTCAGGGCAGAATGGGCAATCCTAACGCCTCGATCTATCTCGCCTCACCGGCAACCGCGGCGGCTACCGCTATCGAGGGCGCAATCACCGATCCGAGGAAATACGTTAAAGAGTTGAAATCGATCGGCAAAGATCAGGTTATCGATACCGAGGCGTTGAAAGCTGTAGCTCATTCCGCGCAGAAGACTGTGGAACGGGTGACGGCTGACACGGTGGCTAAGGTAACTCCCAAGGCCAAGGAAGCGTCGGAGAAGATTGAAAAGCTGGCTAAAAAGGCGGCGGCTGAATACGGTCCGAAAGCGTTTAAGGCGGCCAAAGAATTCGAGAAAACGATTTCGAAACTCGCCTCCGATGCCAGCAAGGCAATAAAAGAAGCGATAAGATCCAGGTCAAAGCCGAAAGCTGCCCCATCGACGAAGAAGTCGGCGAGCAAAACCGCGAAGAAGACGGTAAAGAAAGCGGCAAAAAAGACGGTGAAAAAGGCCGGGAAAGCGGTCAAAACTGTCAAAAAGAAAACCGCCAAAACCAAACCCTCGAGCCGGAAGTAGGAGGTGATTGAATTGTTAAAGGGAAAAGCCTGGAAATTCGGAGACGATATCTCCACCGATCATATAGCGCCGGGACGTTATTTTCATCTTCGCTCTAACCTGCCCGAACTGGCCAAGCACGTTTTAGAGGACGCCGATACGGAGTTCGCGTCGAATATGTCCCCCGGAGATTTTGTGGTCGGCGGACGGAATTTCGGATTGGGATCGTCGAGAGAACATGCTCCGACAATTATCGAGCTTGCCGGTGTATCGGCGGTTTTGGCGAAATCGTTTGCCCGGATATTCTTTCGCAATTCGATCAATGTCGGTCTTCCGGTTCTGATTTGCGATACCGACAAAATCGGTGCCGGCGATGAACTCGAAGTCGATCTGGAGGCGGGGATTATCAAAGACATTACCAACGGAGTCGAATTGGAGTTCACTCCGCTACCGCCGACCATGATTACGATTTTAAACGACGGTGGATTGCTGTCGCATATTCAGAAGCACGGTGATTTTAATCTCGGATGAGAGAATAGGAGGCCGAATGAAACGCGATTATTCCGGTTTGCTTTGGGGGCTGGCGTTTATAGTGGTCGGCGCCTTGATGATTCTGGATCGATTGGAAATAGTCTATTTCAATTTTGGTCATTTCATCAGCAATTGGTGGCCACTCGCGCTTGTTATAGTGGGGGTAAGCATGGTTCTAAAAAACAGATCGTGCTGCGGCAGCAGTGAAAAAGCGGGGGAATAGATGAGATTCGGTGGAAGGAAATTATTTGGCTGGATATTTGTAGTATTAGGCGGCCTTTTCCTCCTGGAATCTGTTTTCGAGGGATTCAGTGTCGGCGGATTTATTGCCGATTTATGGCCGGTCCTATTAATATTATTGGGGATTTATATAATCGTCAACAGGGGAAAATTCGGCGGTCGTGTTTCCGACGGTTTGAAACAGAGCAAATTCATCGGTGAGTTGAAAACCGATTTCGCCGGTGAGGAGATCGGAGATATCGATCTTTCGATATTCATCGGTGAATTGAATGTCGATTTATCCAAAGCGAAATTTCTTCCTGGAAAAAACAATCTGCATGTATCTATGGGTATAGGAGAAACGAATTTGCGGATACCGGCTGATATTCCGGTACGGGTATCGTCGCAGATTTTCGCCGGTGAGATTAACTATGATGAACACAGAAGCGCCGGTGTTTTTCCAAAGCTCGATCACGCCGACGACGGTTATAAATCGGCCGAACAAAAACTGCATATCCTTATGGATGGATTTGTCGGGGAGATGTCAATTAAGAAAGAGCCATAAGTATTTCAATAGATAGTGGTGAAGTTGTTTTAGGAGGAAATGTGAAATTCAAGATGATTGAGCCCCCAAAGGACGGGAAGCCGATCAGTGTTGTTAACAAGAAGCTAAAAGTTCCATCCAATCCGATAATTCCGGTTATCGAGGGCGACGGAATCGGGCGCGATATTATGAAAGCGACACGCCGGGTGGTTGACGCCGCGGTGGAAAAAACATACGGTGGAAAGAAACGAATCGTCTGGTTCGATATCTACGCCGGGGAAGCGGCCCAGGAAAAATACGGGGAGTGGCTTCCCAAGGATACGTTAAACGCCATAAAAACATATATTGTGGCCTTGAAGGGTCCGTTGACCACACCGGTCGGCGGCGGTTTCAGATCGCTGAATGTATCGCTTAGGCAGTTGCTGAATCTCTATGCCTGTGTTCGCCCGGTGAGGTATTTTACCGGGGTACCCTCGCCGGTGAAAACGCCCGAGAAGATGGACGTGGTGATTTACAGAGAGAATACCGAGGACGTTTACGCCGGAATCGAATGGGCCAAAGGAACCAAAGAGGTCAAGAAGGTTATCGGGTTTTTGAATAAGACCATGAAAACCAAAATCCGAAGCGATTCGGGTATCGGTATAAAACCGATTTCGGTGACTGGAACCACCCGACTGGTTCGCAAGGCGATTCAGTACGCTATCGACAACAAACGCGATTCGGTTACACTTGTGCATAAAGGCAATATCATGAAATACACCGAGGGTGCGTTTCGCGATTGGGGATACGCCCTGGCCGCAAAGGAATTCCCGAAAAAGACGATCAGCGAGGACGAACTCTGGAGCAAATATAAGGGGAAATGTCCCAAGGGGAGGATAGTTATAAAGGACAGGATCGCGGATTCGATGTTCCAGCAGATCCTGACCCGGACCGACGAGTACGATGTGGTGGCCACGCCCAACCTCAACGGCGATTACCTCTCCGACGCTTGCGCGGCGCAGGTCGGCGGGCTGGGGATGGCTCCCGGCGCCAATATCGGCGATTTCGTAGGTCTGTTCGAGGCGACTCATGGCACCGCGCCCAAGTACGCCGATAAGGATATGGTCAATCCGGGTTCGCTGATTTTATCGGCGGTTATGATGCTTCGATATCTCGGCTGGGGCAAAGCGGCCGATGCGGCAGAGAAGGCGATGGGGAAAACGATTCTGCAGAAGACGGTCACCTACGATCTGGAACGTCAGATGGAAGGCGCGACCAAGGTTTCGACATCGCAGTACGGGACACATATCATCGCGAATTTGTAGAGCGAATTGAAAATTTACATAGTGCCGTCAGGTGGCCTCATCTGACGGCGTTGTTAATCGCCCTGAAGTAGGGTCCATTTAGTCTCTCCACCTTTGATATGGGCCGAATCCGTTTATAAGGGTTAAGGAATACTCGAGCAGTAAAGAATCGTCTATCATTCTAAAATGCCAATAATCAAAGTTACCTGTCGCAAGATTCCAGGTATACATCTGTATTTCTTGCCTATCGTTCGTATCGAGATTTTGTTTATTTTTAAGTAAATTTTTAATCAAGGTGCGATCATAGTTAAATTCTTCGCTTGACCAGAGGAGAGTATCAGGATAATGAGTTATAATATCATCAAAGGAATCAACCTCAAAATAAATACTGCTAAACGTAATGGTATTTAAGTATAGCATTACGAGTTTTTTTAATGAAGAAGAGTCCGCAACGGCCGTAATTAGCGGCTGAAATACATTATTAAAGGGTTCCAAGCCACTACCAAGACAGTATATAGATGAATTACAACTGTTATAAAATAAATATTCATAATTAGTATTATAATCGGTTCCATACTCTATAATGCCGGTACTAACCAAATAAAAGTGAAGACAAGGGAAACCATCAAAATTATTCCTTTCATCAATAATTGGCGTAAAAGGATTAGGTTTATAATCCTTCGCCGCTAATTTCGAGTCAAAAAGTGAAAATGCGGTATTTGTGGTTCTCAAAGAATCTAATAGCGACAATGCTTCATCTTCATATTCTTTATTTTCGTTCGCCAACTTATCCGGGGGAAGCAATCCACCTCTAAATACCAATTCAGTGCCTGAAACAAAAGATTCATTTTGTTGCCCGATTATTAGCATCAATAGTAGAACTGCCTTCATAACTATCTCCCGAATAATTCCAAGGTGCCGTCTGGAGGCCTCGCCTTACGGTGCTTTTGTATTGGATCGGTCGACCCGTCACCACTTGAATTCATATAGCTATTATACATCTAATGAAACCGAATATTCCAGCGCTACGATCAAAAGCTATACAAAAAAAGCCCCCCGCGTCGCCACGGGGAGCCCATCCCACCTATCAGAGAGAGATTAGAAAATTTATCGTAACAGCATCATTTTCTTTGTTATAGTCCCGGCTTTCGATGTCAACCGGTAGAAATATATCCCCGATGGCAACTCTGAATCATCGCTTTTGTGACCGTCCCACCTGATGGAGACCGTGCCCGGCTGTTCCACCGTCTCACGCCATTCGTAAACGAGCTGGCCAAGAATGTTGGTTATGATGAAATCGACCCGTCCAGCCTCGGCCACGCTGATTTCCACGATCGTCTCGCCGTTGAACGGGTTGGGGTAATTCTGTGCCATTGAAAAGCTGGTCGGTGTACCGGGGTGATATTCAATATCCAATTGGGCGTCGCTGGCGATTAAGACTATCTGGGTATCGGCCCCCCATGCCCTGGTTCCCTGCAAGCCGGCCCAGTAGAGCCGAACCTCGCCGGTACCTGTCGGGGGTGATGTCCAGATAAAAGTCCCGGAATCGATATCAGCGGAATTCCAGTGCGCGCCATTGGTTTCATTGGGGGTATCGTAGATCGCGGTATTAATGCCCTCGGCTAAAACTC
The DNA here is from genome assembly GCA_036481315.1 of Candidatus Zixiibacteriota bacterium. Taxonomy (GTDB): domain Bacteria; phylum Zixibacteria; class MSB-5A5; order UBA10806; family UBA10806; genus JAZGHS01. The sequence continues at coordinate 7,252 of JAZGHS010000103.1, forward strand.
CGGCGTTTTCTGAGCCTTCGCCGATCCTTACGGAAGCGTTGAACTGGTTAATAGTGCTTCCGGATTCGTGGGCAACAGCGATGGTATATTGCGTCTCGGGTTCGTAGACCTCCGGGAACCCCGTGACCGTGATATTGGGAACGAAACTGTATTGACGATGACAGGAATTAGAGCAGGAACCGTTGGAGCCGGGGGCTCCGGAATACCCGGTGTAATTGCTATGGGCGAAAACCGTGACGAAGAGAATCGCCACCAGCGGGATTGATAATTTTGCGATCGTTGGTTTGGTCACCTATGCTCCTCCGTATAATAACCTATGGTTTCTATCGGCTTTTGAGGCTGATGCTTGACCCAAAAAACGATTGCCAGTATGGAGGATTTCCCTTACAATGTAGACGTTCGGGATCGTGGGTTTGGCTGTCAATGGGATAATCCCGTGTTGACATTGGAATAGATAGTTTCGATAAAAGATAGGAGCCATTATGCCCGCCAAAAAAAAGGCGAAAACGGCGAAAAAGAAAGCCGCCGTCAAGAAAACGGCGAAAAAAGCTGTAAAGAAATCGGCGCCTAAAAAGGCCGCCGGGAAATCAGCGGCCAAAAAAACTATCGCGAAGAAAAAAGCGAAAAAACCACCCGTTAAGAAGCCGGCCGCGAAAAAGCCGGTGTCGAAGCCAAAGATTAAATCGGCTGTCGAAAAGAAGGTTGTGGTATCGCCCCCTCAGGAGCCGCCTCCACCTCCTCCGCCGCCTTCTCCGCCAAAGAAGAAGCTTGGTATCGACTGCGAACATTGCGATACTACCGGTATCTGTGCCGCCGGAACCCCGTATGATAAAAGCCGTGGTCAGACGTTCGGCGCCAAGATCAGGATGACCTCCTGCGTGGAATGCCTCGAGGAAGCGGGCGAGCATAAAAATTCGAAAAAACTGGTCGATTGCCGGTTATGTGACGGCGACGGAAAAATTTAAAACCGGTCGAATTCGCCTAAATCGAATATATTTATTTCGATCAACTCCATCCTGAATAATCTCTTGTTGATAATTAGTCGGATTTTACCCGATTTTTCGCAATCTGTTGCATATATTGTGATAATTAAAAAGATAGATCCTTGTATGTATGTCTTGTCGAGCTGTTTCTAACCTATTTATATGCGGGTGGTTACGATTTCACGCCATAAGCATTATTAAAGGCATACGGTTTGCTTTGATAGAGCGACATGAGCAAAGATAATCAAATTAACGATACCCTTCGCTGTTATTTTTTCGGAGTTACCACCGACGATCAAAATGAGGAATCATTACGCGGACTCAGCGGATTCGCTATCCCGGATCTCGGTATCGTTTACAAGAATACTTTCGAGGGAACTCTCCACCAGTGCCAGTATAATGGTCTTCTAACTTTATTAAGGTTTGTTAATAATAACATGAAGAGTTTTCGGGGATTCGAGTTCGAGATATTCTCAGATGCCGCCGTAGTTGTTTATCAACTTAATCATCATAAATCGTTGTCGAGGGGGCTTCGAGAGCCTTATAACGCTGTAATTGGATATAAATCCAAAATACCGTTTAAAACGAGTTGGATTCCAAGGCATGAAAACCAGGCAATTTCCGGATTATTGGAATCGCCGCCGTTCAACCCGGATATCGAAATTAAATTTGAGGATAAAAGATATTCAGATATCGATCGGATGGGTAAAGGGCAGATCGGGCAGTAGCGGTGAAATCGGGTTGACATTTTCCTCCTCGATGATTAACTTGAAGTAGTTTCAATAAAACATGCAGATCCCTGGAGGAGGAATGAAAAAACAAATTTTGTTCGTAGTTTTCATAGCTTTATTCTCCTGGTCCTATAGCGCGCTGGCGGAGAATCAAGTCGCCTGGCCGGGACCTCATCGGTTGGTAATGGAAAAACAGGCCGATGTTATCGACGGAAAGCTTAAGCAATCTATATCAGACCTGCCCGAGGATTCTATAATACCGGTTTGGGTGTTTTTCACCGATAAGGGAATTTTCACCAACGATATCTATAACGAAAGGGTGAACCTGGCCGAGGCTTTATTGACCGTCGAGTCGAAATCACGTAGAGCGAAAGCCAGGGGCAGCGATAACCTGGTAGATTTCCTCGATCTTCCGGTGGATGATTCCTACGTAGATGGGGTTATCGCCATCGGCGCGAAGATTCGTCATATAAACAGGTGGTTTAACGCTGTTACAGTTGACGCTTCGCCAGCGCGGATAGAGGCTATCGCTTCTCTTGATTTCGTGCGCTACGTTAAAACGGTTTCGCGCTCCAAGAGCAATTTCCCGGTGGATATGGCTCCGATTCCGCCCGATTTGACATTGGTTTCTCTCGATTACGGCGCATCGTTGGGACAGCTCGAACAAATAAACGCGGTTGTTGCCCATGAGCTCGGATTCAAGGGGCAGGGTGTTATTATTTGCATGATGGACACCGGTTACAGGCAAGGCCATGATGCTTTCCAGAATATTATTAGTTCGGGACGGTTGTTGGCGCAATACGATTTTGTCAACGGCGACGACAATACGGATTACGATCCCGACCAGGACTTTTTCAACCAGCCAGATCATGGGACTCTGACATGGTCAACTCTGGGCGGGGAAGCCTCCGGCCATCTATACGGACCATCGTATATGGCCAGTTTTGTCCTGTCCAAGAGCGAGAATTTGGATGGTGAGCATCATATAGAAGAAGATAATTGGGCTGCCGGCGCCCTCTGGGCAGATTCAATCGGCGCCTCGGTGATCTCAGCTTCATTGGGATATCGTTACGGCTTCGATTCTCCGGATAACGATTACACTTACGAAAATATGGACGGCGATTATACAATCGTAGCGCAAGCTGCTGACCTTGCTGCCTATAATGGCATTGCGGTCGCCACTGCCAACGGCAATTCCGGCAACAGCCCGGGTACCTTGATATCTCCGGCTGACGCCGATTCGGTTATCGCCTGCGGGGCGGTTGATCCCAATGGCAATCTGGCCAGTTTCTCGTCGTACGGCCCGACCTTCGACGACCGTATCAAGCCTGAGGTCTGCGCTCAAGGAGTGTACACCGTTTGTGTGGACCCATACGATATGCAAGGATATACGACCGCCAGCGGAACGTCGCTCTCTACACCAATAGTGGGCGGGGTTTGCGGCGTATTGCTCTCGGCTCATCCGAACTGGACTCCGATGATGGTCAGGGAAGCGTTAATGATGACCGCCGACCGTGGCGATGATCCCGATAATCATTATGGCTGGGGCATATTAGATGTCGGACGGGCATTGATTTATCATCCGGAAGGCGATGTTATCATCGACCATGTGCCGCTTATAAATGTGACTCCTGGCGAGGATATCCCGGTTGAGATTTTGGTAAGCGGCGGCGTTACGATTACCGGCGCATTTTTGAATTATCGGGAAGGCAATAGCGGCGATTTCATCGAAATTGCCATGAGCGGATCGGGTGATCTTTTCTCAGCGGATATTCCGGATTTATCCGGAGCCGAATTCCAGTATTATTTCAAAACCGAGGATAGCGACGGTATCAACGCGTTTCATCCTATCGGCGGCGAGCTTCATCCTTACACCGTCGTACCCGGCAGTAATACATTAGAAGATTCGTTCGAGGACGGATTGCTTTACTGGAAAACTGGCGGTACACACAATATGTGGGGTCCGACAGCCAAAGACGCTAATACCGGAAACGTATCCTTATCCGATTCACCGAACACCTACTATTTTGATAATACCGACAGCTGGCTCGAATCGACATTCTCTCTCGATCTCTCCGGAGGAGCGTCATCGATGTCATTCTATTTCATGGGGCATCTGCAATCGGATCGCGATTACCTCTTTGTTGAAGCGTCGATAGACGGCGGCGAGAACTGGATTCAGGCGAGCGATGATATTACGGGCGCGGAAACAAATTTCATTCAGTACAACGTCAGCCTCGATGATTTCGCCGGGCAACCCGACGTTCGGCTTAGATTTCATCTCACCACAGACGGCTCGGGTCGTCGTGATGGCGTATTCCTCGATGATATAGCTATCTCCTGGAACCCTACCGAGGCCGACGAGCGCGACGAAACATTACCAGGTCTATTCAGTTTAAACCAGAATTATCCGAATCCCTTTAATCCCTCCACGAGCATTTCCTTCTTACTTGCAGAAAAGGGAGAGGTTCATCTTGCGGTTTACGATCTCTTGGGCAGAGAAGTAAATACGCTGGTATCGACCACTTTGGAACCGGGAAACCATCAGATGGAATGGGATGGATCGGATAATAAAGGCGATGATGTCGCCAGCGGAGTTTACCTGTATAAGCTTCGGATCGGGGATAATCAACAGGTTAAAATGATGACCTTGTTGCGTTAGCGAAGATCAATCCGTTCGATCCGGAATAGGTTCGAACAGATTATTAATAAGCCGCCTATTATTGGAATAGGCGGCTTTTTTAACTTGATTAGTAAACAATCAGATATTTCGTTTCGAATTCATCGAGACTTTTCATTTGGAATTATTTTCACGCTGATTATATTTACTTATATGAAGGTTTCAGCCGGCCGGATTTCGATGAAGATCGAGTTTTGGCAATAATAACCGTCGCTATTGGAGGTCTTATGCGAAAATTGTTAGTGATTTTGATGATATCATACGGTCTGACATCGGTATCCCTAAACGCCGCCAACCCCGGATACACTACTGAGTTTTCCGATAGGGATGGAAATAGAATCATGAGGACACGAGCCGGGGAAGATCAAATTTCCGATAAGGTTTTACGGCGTAAACTGCCCATACGCAATCCACGGATATTAGCCCAGGTGGCCTGGATCGACAGGAATCATGAAAACGCTATTGCCGAGAATGTGGCGGTAACGCCGGACGGCGCTGGTATATTTGCCGGCTGGTGGTTGAATAACGAGCGTTTCTCATCATATGTCTCCGCCGGGCTTGATTCTCCTATCTGGACATACAGAGATGATAATAACTGGCAGATGCCGGTTGCCGCGTCGAATGCTAATTACGCGGGCACGGGGGCGGGAATGCCTGGCTACCTCTGGGATAAGGACTCACCGTTGTTCCGGGAGCAGTTCGAATTAGAGCCGGGTTTTTTCGGAAGAGGGATTGATTTTTCGGGCGACGGGACAATGCTGGCGATGACGTCGGCTTTGGGCAATTCCGACGCTTTATTAATAGTATACGATATAACCGTCGATGATACCGTTTTTACCAGGCAATTCACGCCGACAACCGGGCAATACGGCGTTGATTTCTCCGAGGACGGTTCCACGCTGGTTGTATCTAACTATAGCAATCTATTGGTATATAGCGTGCCTGATGGTGAATTATTGGGAACAATCGGAAATTATTCCCAAAATACGGCGAGGATTTCCGGCGACGGATCCAAGGTTGTGATAGGGACATTTAACGGAAGTTTGTTTCTTTATGCTTGGGACGGTTCGCAATACGGTCTTTCTTGGAGCATTTATACCGGGCACGATTGGGTCACGGCGGTGGATATATCCACAGACGGCTCTACTGTGGCCTGCGGGACTCTCGATTTTCAAAACGGTCAAATCGCGGGCGGGAAATTCATGTTGTTAGACGCTCCCAGCGGCGATGTTTTAATAGATTATGACGAATACGGCGACGAGGTCGGCGGGGTCGCCTTATCCGGCGACGGTCAATACGCAATAGCAGGAAGTTGGGGACAGTACGGGTATACCTACGGGGATGTAGTGACCTGTTTTGTTCGGGAAACCGACGTTCCGATTTTTCAACTGCTCGATGACACCGATGAACCGGGGTCGATTTTCAATGTCGCCATTTCCGAATCGGGCGGATACGCCGCCGCCGGGGGAAAAGCGGTACACGCGAGGGAATGGGGTAACGGCGGTATGTTATATTCGATCATGATTCGAGATCCCTTAACCAATGATGTAGCGGTCGCCTCCATAGATGAGCCGGGCGAATTCGTAAACCCCGGGGAGGATGTCATACCTACCGCGACGTTTATAAATGTCGGTACGGCTGAGGCCAGTTTCACGGCCGTATGCGCTATTACCGAAATTGATTCCGGAGAGGAAATTTATAACGCCACCTTCGAGGTGGAAAATTTATCGTCATTCGGCACGGCTGTGGTCTATTTTTCTCCCGAATTTACAATGCCCGAGGATGGAAGATACAGGATGATTTTTTCGGCCCTGATGAACGTCGACGAGGATATTTCCAACAACGAACTGGCGTTGGTTTTGCGAAGCTGGCACGATGTAAAAGTGATGTCGATTGTCGCTCCTTTCGACGATGTTACCGTCAACTGGCCGATGTCCGCAGCGGCATCGTTTAAAAATCTCGGGTCGTATTCAGAGACGATGGATATAGAGATGAACATTTACGATTCTTTGGGAGCCCCGGTCTTTTCAACCGTTTCCACTATATATAATCTGGCTCCATACGCGGAAGAAGAGGTTGTATTCGAAGCTTGGACACCTGAGATGGTGGGAGATTATCAGGCGGAGTTTATCGCTACGGTCGAAGACGATTTCTTCCCGGAAGACAATACTATCAGTAAGATATTTTTCGTTGTTGAGGAGATGATCTACGACGATGGGAGCGCGGACATGTCCATTTGGGTAAACGCTTACCCATACTCTGTTAATCGAAAATTCGCGCAGAGATTCGATCCAAATCTTCCCAGTCCGTTCAGTATTACCGGTTGTAGAGTCTTTCTCGGCCCTGTAAATTATAACGGATTTTTCGATTATATCGGTGTTACCACAGAGAGCGGCGGTTTGCCCGATACGCTTAGTTTTCTGACGATCATCGAGGATCCTCCTCTTTCGGGCCCGGGAAGCTGGTCGAGCTACGATTTGAACGTAGCGGTAGGCAATAACGAGCCATTATGGCTGGTCATTCAATGGCCGGACCGTGACGATTCCGGTCCATACATCGGGGGCGACAATACAGGCGTCATGGATCAACAATCATATTGGTACGCTAATGAAGCCGGATGGAACCAGTACTTGTTTTCAGACTGGATGATCAGGATGACTTTACAGCAGCAAACGGGGACTGAATTCGAGTATGTGAGCGGTATCCCCGACAGGATATCGTTGAACCAGAATTATCCCAATCCGTTCAATCCCAGTACCAGAATCGGATTCGCGTTACCGAATGATTCACGCACGGTTATAGAGATATTCAACACCCAGGGGAGAAGGGTCAGGGTTATTGTCGACGATTATTACCAAGCTGGATATCATTCGATCGTATGGGATGGCAGAAACGAAAGCGGAGATGATGTCGCCTCCGGAGTTTATTACTACAGGCTGGAATCGGGGGATTACCGAACCTCCCGCAAGATGATGTTGGTACGTTAGGCCGACTCGACCCTAAGGAAGCAATGATAATGGGGCGGAATCCCCTCGGGAAAATACGGGATTCCGCCTCTTTTTATTTGACGAAGCGAATTACTAATAGCCTTTTATATTTTCTTTCCCGTTGCTAAAAGAATGTAAATTCCATATAAACCGATGGAGAAAATGGGATATTCAGTCGTAAAAGAGGGTATGAGGACTGTTAGAGCGATTATCATCTCGGCCAGTGTATTGCTATGCCTCGGTGTCGCCATCGCGGGCGATGAGGACAAGCCGTTGGAATTGGAACATGCTGATCAACTGTTGAGTTCGAGCGACGGCGAGATAGTTAACCTCGTCGGTAACGTTCATCTCAGCCACGAGGGGATAGACCTCTACAGCCGAAAAGCGACCTGGTACCGTAAGACAGGTCTTGTAAATTTCGTGGATTCGGTCAAGGTTATTGACGACAGAAGAACGATCACCGCGGGTTCCATGACCTATTACCGACGGGATAGGCGGATGTCGGCACGAAACGGAGTTACGATAGAGGATACCGCCGAGGATATGCTCCTTCGTTGCGAAGAAGCCGAATATTATCGTCGAAGTCGTCAATTCGAGGCTGTTGGCAGCCCCGTGTTGATTTTTCACCCCCACGATGATTCATTGAAAATGGAAATCAAAGCCCGTCGGATGGAATATTTCGCTGAAGGTAAAGAGGGTGTCGCCTACGATTCGGTAGTTATCACGCAAAAAGAGATGACCGCCGTCAGCGGGACCGCCCGATTCACCCGAGAACCGGAAGGCGCTGTGCTCACCGATGACCCGGTAGTTTATTTCGAGGATAATCGTCTGGCTGGAGATTCTATCTCTATCTTCACAGAAGATAGAACAATGGACCGTCTCCTTGCCAGGGGTAACGCGGGCGCGTTTTACATGATACAGCCGGATACCCTTTACGAAGAGTTCACGACCGCCGATCTCACCGGCAGGGAACTGGAGGCGTTTTTCGAGGGCGATAAGATTCAAAAAGCGATCATGAGAGGCAACGCCGTTTCAATATATACGCCGGCTATTACCGATACTCTTACCCGTGGTATTAATACTGCCTCGGGGGATTCCATTACCATGCATTTCGAAAACGGCTATATCAGGAAAGTCTTTATTTCCGGCGGAGCCCAGGGGGAATATATAGAACCGAGATTCGAGCCTGACGAGGAAAAGCCGCATTATGACTCCACCATCTATTTTGGCAGCGAAATAGACTATAATTTTGAAGACTCGGAAATCAAGCTTTTTGATAACGGGGAACTTCGATATCAGGATATGATCCTAAACGCGGGAGATATACGCTTTAAGATAAATACAAAGATTTTGGTGGCGGAGGGTTTGAAATCAGATTCAACCGAGGAGGAGACCCAGCTTCCTGTTTTGCTCCAGGGCACGGACAGGCTCGATGGCCGCAGGATGACATATAATCTCGATACGAAAAAAGGCCAGGTGGTTATGGCCAGGACGAAATTCGAGAATGGTTTCTACGTCGGGGAGAAGATACGTCAGGTTTCCGACGATGTTTTATTCGTATCGTCTGGGAACTACACGTCGTGCGACAGGCAGGAGGACACTCATTATCATTTTCACAGCGATAGGATGAAAATGGTTGGTAAGGATAAGGTAGTTGCCAAGCCGGTAATCCTCTATATCGGCGATCTTCCTGTTTTCGCGCTTCCATACTATGTATTTCCAGTAAGAAAGGGCCGTCACTCCGGATTTCTCACATTCGAGATCGGGAATTTCGAGCGGGGGGAGCGGTTCATTCGCAATCTCGGTTATTATTGGGCGGCATCGGATTATTGGGATCTGGAAACAAGCCTCGATTTTTATGAAAATGTAAAATCTATCCTGAATACCCGCGTAAATTATAACCTTCGCTATCGTCTCAGCGGTGGTGTGGGAATGAGATACTCGAGGCAGACGGGATGGAAAGGTTTCAGCAAAACCGTCAGTAACAGCTGGATGATCAATTTCAACCATTCTCATGAGATCAGTCGCACGGCTAAAATCAGAGGTTCGGGCAGTTTTGTCTCGAACAAGAGTTTCATCGAGGATAATGTTTACGATCAGTATGATCGTCTTGATCGTACGGTTAAGGCTAACGCGAATTTTACCAAGCGTTGGGAATCTTCGTCGCTGGTGATTTCCTCCGATCAAAGCTGGAATCTCGATACGGATGTCAAACAGATGCGCCTGCCGTCGGTATCGTTTACTATGCCCTCCTTTCAGCTTTTTCCCGATCCAACGAAATCACGGAATAAGGAGCGGGTGAAACCGTGGGAAGAGATCGAGGAACCCAAAAGGCGGTTTTACAATTCGATAAATCTCTCGTTATCCTCGAGCGCGGTTAATTTCAAGCGGCGAATAAAAAATCCCGACAGCAGTTATTACTGGAAAGATTTCCAGACGATTCACACGTCATCATCTATTAAAAGCCCTCAGAAAATACTCGGTATCCTCACCGTTACCCCGGGTATCAATTTCGCGCATACCGCATATCATGTGGAATGGAATCGTCTTGTAGACAGCCTTGGTCTGGAGACCGACCGCGTATTTACAAGGTATACATATAACCTGAGCTTAGCTTCAAACACCAGTATTTACGGAACCGTATATCCGAATATTTTAGGTGTCGCGGGTTTGCGTCACGTGATAACTCCATCGGTTAGTTATAGGTTTATCCCCGAGATCGAGAAAAACGAGGAATATAGAAGCTACACGGGCGCGGGATCGGCATCGAGGAGATCCAAAACGATATCATATTCGCTCGGTAATCTTTTTCAGGCGAAATATCTTTCAGGTGAAACCGAGAGCAAAATGGATCTGTTTTCTCTGAACTTTAACGGAAGCTATGATTTTGTGAAAGAGGAAAAGAAAATAGGCGATTTGAGGGCGTCATTGAGAACCGCCGCTGTTCCTTATATTAATCTCGATTACAACTCGATTTATTCATTCTATAATTTCGATGATTCTCGACGGGAGCTTTCCAACCCGCGGCTGGTCAGCTCCACATTCAGCGCCTCTATTAACGGTAAGGTCGGATCAGGTGGGGGATCTGGCCGTGAAAGTCGGCGTGGAGGAAGGGGATTCCCCGGCGCCAACGAAAGGCGCGAGCAGGCTCCGGAAACGGAATTCAAGGGAGCGGGATTGAATTATAATCTATCTTACAGATATACCGTTTCGCGTACATCCCTGACCACAGTAAAAACGCAGTGGCTCGATTTCGCGCTTGGGTTACAGCCAACTGAGAAGTGGACAATATTTTACAGGTCTCATTACGATATTAAAGAAAAAAGATCATCATCCCAGACAGTGGAAATAGGCAGAAATATGCATTGTTGGGAGGGGAAATTTATCTGGGTACCATCGGGTCCCATTGCTGGGTATTACGTTAGAATTAATATTAAGTCGTTGCCGGATATAAAGCTTGAAAAATCCGAGGGCGGCGTCAGGGATTATTAAGTCGAAGAATTTTAGTTATAAGATTATAGTTTTCTCATTAAAAACCGATTGACAAGTATGGTGGGTTATAATAAAAATCTCTCAATAATGATTCGAAAAACCTTTTAACAGTGGAGAAAAAATGACAAAAGATCAATTAATTGAGATGATGGCGGACGAAGCCGAGATTACCAAAGTGCAGGCCGGCAAGGCGATGAAATCTATGATTGACAATATCACAAAGAGTCTGAAAAAGGGGAATAAGGTTAGCTTTGTTGGATTCGGTACTTTCGACGTTTCCAAGCGCGCCGCTCGTACCGGACGCAATCCGCAGACAGGCGCAGCGATTCAAATCCCGGCCGCGAATGTACCCAAATTCAAGGCGGGAAAATCTCTTAAGGAAGCGATAAATTAAGTTTACGCTATTTTTTATTAGGGACCCCGTGGCCGCGGGGTCTTTTTTTATGGACAATATCGATTTTTATCAAATACAATTTAGGTATGCGTCGTATCATGAAAATTTCAGCTATCGTTCTGGCCATAATCGTTATAGTGCCCGTAATATTCGTTCTGGGACTCAGGCTTTATTATTCTGATTCTCGGCTGAGATCTATTGTTGAGGATAAATTAGGCGAGGGTCTCGAAAGCCACGTTTCTATCGGGGATTTGGAGATTGACGGTTGGTTAGGACTGCGACTGGAAAATCTCGTGCTCCGGGAGACCGAGGCCGATTCAACATGGATGGAAATCAATGAGATTCAGATCGATTTTGCGCCCGGAGAGATTATATCAAGAAACGCGCGTTTTAGGGAAATATCCGTTAGGGGCGGTTCGATTAATTACGGGTTGATTCCCGCTTTCGATACATCGGCCGGGTCCGGGGAGGAGACCGACGATTTTGTAAGGTCCCCATTGAAAGTCCTTATAGACACTTTCAGCCTGACCGGTTTTAGGATAACGGGTCCGGAAATCGATTTCATGCTGGATTTGGATTTGGACGATATCGTTTTTAGCGGTATCGATGATTACTCGTTCTCATACGATATAAAAACGGATTCAGGACGGTTTCATTATTTTTCCAATACGTTGAGCGCGCGCAGTGATTTCGAGTTTTCGGCCGATGGATTTATTTCCGATTCGGTATCCGCCAGCCAGCGGATCGATTTTAATCTCGCGAATATCAAAATAGGATTTCCCGAGGAATATATCATCGGGGATTTCAGGACAGCCCTTCTGGCCACAACGAAACCGGAATCGAGTAAGATAGTCATAGATTCGGTCGGTTTTTCTTTGAACAGCCGTTCTATAATCGATTTTGAAGGGGATATCGAGTTTGCTCCACGGCAGAGACTGAAGCTTGACGCCTCGGGTACAGTCTGGAGGGTGTCCGATTTCGCGGATTTGGCTAATCGTCTGGATATACCATTAAAGCCGACCGGGGATGTTCTGTTAAGCGAAGGACGTTTAGTATACACATCATCGGGAATAATCTACGATTTTACGCTGGATATCTCGCGTCTCGGATTCGAGTTTGGCGAGGAGTTGAAGGTTGCGGGTATTAACGGGCAGATATTTTCCGATGGGGATCTGGGGCAGATAATTTTCGGTAGTTCGTTGACGGTCGATTCGCTAATAGCCGTTTCCCCCGATGGTTCCACCGTGCGGCTTAAAGGGATATCGTCGGCCGTCGAGGCCGAGATAAGCGAATCTGATTACAGCCTGAATATAACTTCGGGAATAGTAGATTTTTTGGGCGGGCGGCTCGATTTTTCCGCCTTCAGCGAGAACTCCAGAGTTTCTGGCGAACTGCGGGTATCCGATTTAGATCTTGCCCGGGTGTCGTCGGGGGGGACAGGTTTGGTAGATACTACGGTTTTCGGGCTGCTGGATCTAACGGTAGATATAGGCGGCGATCTCGATTCGGTTTCGACGATATTCCGCGCGGACGCTGAGAATGTCATCGTGATTACCGAAGAGGATACGTTAAGACTCGGCGATCAGGGGTTGGAAATTAATTCCGTAACGCTTCTGGGCGATGAAAATATTAAAACATCTCTCGACTATACAATCGGGCCGTTGATAACCGGGGAGGGCGAAATAGAATATCCATTGGGTCAAAGCGGCGGGGATAGCCTGGTGATTTCATATGATATGGAAGTCGATAATTCACTGTTGCCATCTTATTTTCCGACATCTCTGGCGCGGGCCATTGGCGATATCGATATTTCGGGTATAAGCAATTTGACCGGACGACTGACCAGTCATCCGGATAGCATAGCTTTGATGGGCAGCTCCGATTTATCCGTACATTCCACCGACCTGTTAGTCGAGGATTTTCGCAGTCTTCTATTTCAACTTGTCAGCGTATCCGAGGTTGAAATCGCCCCGGAGAGCGTGTTAGTTTCATTTCGGGGTAATATAGCGGAATTATACGCGGAGGAATACTCGGATCTGCCATTTCCGGATGTTCGATTCGAGGGGAAGATGGCGTCGAAATCGGATACGACTTGGGAATTACTTTCGTTCGTCGCGGACATTCCGTCAATAAACTCAAAAGTTACCGCTTATGGCGAATTCGGGATTATCGATGGTGTCGACTATTCTAATTTTAATCTCAAGATAGATTTTCAATCCGATGAGCCCGTGGCTATAAATAGTATGATATCTGTTAATGGCAAAATCTATTCCGAGGTGACGATCAAGCAACTAGGAGAGGTTCTGAAGTTTGACGGGACGCTCGGGCTTGACAACGTAACGCTTACGAGCGTAAATGATTTTTATTGTGTCGGGCTGAAAGGCGATTTCCCTTATTCGGGTAGTCTAAACTTAAGCGATTCGTTATTTGTAAAGCGGGCCGGTGAGGCTACGATAAACCGATCGACTTTTAGAAGGAACAGGCGGGCGGAAATGGAGTCGGGGTACGGGACGATCACCGCCGAAATAGTCTCTTTCGGCGATATAGCGTCGACAAATTTGAGTATAGCCCTGTTATTCCGGGATGGTGTCCTTGAGATTCCGTCGTTAACCGGAGAGCTGCTCGGCGGCAACTTGGGTGGTGGCATACGGCTCGATTTAACCGATATGAATATGCTCCGTGAATATCCGGACTACGAGAATATCCGATATGAGCTTTCATTGGAGACGGCTAATCTCGATTTTAACCAGCTTGTCTACGGTTTCGGTCCGCACGCCGACAAAGCGAATCTCACTTCGGCGGCCTATTTCAGTGGTCGGGGCATTGTCGCTTCGGGAGAGGATTATGATATCGAGGGCCTGTTTCATATTTCCCGAATGGGACCCCAGGTAATAGATCGTATTCTGGATTTTATCGATCCGGAGAATCAGAATCCCGGGGTCGTTCAGACGCGAAGCCTTCTTAATAAAAAATTGCTAGGATTTATCAATGTTAGTTACAAGCCTGAAGAATTTATCGTTGAGATAAAGCATAACTCATTATATCCCGGGTTATATATGAGTCAGCCCTTTTACGCGAATCTGATACCGTTAATGCGGATTCCGATGCCTATAAGATACGGGCGGATTCCCCTGGACGTTATTTTAGCCGAAACGGAGGAAAACCGATGAGATGTAGATTAGCGATATCGGTTTTGATATTAGCGGTCATCAGCGGATGCACGATAAAGCCGCCGCCGGTGATAGTCACATCGGAGAAAACGTCGCTGGAGAAACAACTTCTGGGGACAAATGATCTGATCACCGACGATCCGGTGGCGCTGACCGCGGTCTGGTCGAGAGATTTCGCGTATGGTTTTTCCTCATCGTTTGGAGACGGAGATTCCGTTTATATTGACAGCGGGGATAAAAGACGGCTTATCCTCGCCCAGATAAGACGTCAGACGCTGAAAGATCATATCGATCAGTTTAAGAAAAACGGATTTTTGGGAGAAAGAGCCAACGGTTTCCTTACGGTTATTCCCGATTCGTTAGCGCAAAATGAAGAGATTCTCAGAATCGTGGCGGCGGAAAATACAGATAGGGCCGTTATCTGGGAATTTTACGCGATCGTCTCGGGGGATGATCCCGAGAATGCGTTGCTGTCAATCAGAGAGAATTTTGCCGAGATCATGATAAAATCGTCGCCCACCGGAACATGGGTGGAGGATCAGGAAGGAGCCTGGGCAAGAAAGTAATATGGTTCGATATTCGATATTAATCAGCGCGATTTTAGCTTTGACCGTTCGCTTCGGTTTGGCTGGCGAGGTAAACAGGCCGATGCCGGTCAGCGGGTTGTTCGGTTCTAATTTCGATCCCGCCGTATCTCCGAATGGACGGTATATAGCGTTTACCTCCGATAAGGGCGGTGACGAGGATATCTGGATCGTTGATTTGAACGAGGGGAGCAGGCAAAGGATAACCGATTATTCGTCCTCGGAGTATGCCCCCTGTTTTATGAATGATGATAAGCTCCTATTTGTATCCACGAGGGATAATGCCGAAGGCGAGATATTTTCAATGGACATCGACGGCGGGACGCCCCGGAAGATCGTAGGAGGAGTTGGATACTATGATAGTCCGATAATATCTCCCGGCGGCAAAACCGTAGCTTACGTTCATAACGACAACGGTAAGCCCCGGATTTTCTTTTTTGACTTGAACTCCAAGAAGATAAGCCCCGGGCCTTACGGGCTTGATCCATCCTTTTCGCCTGCGGGAGAGATGTTGGTATATGCGAATCTCGAAAGCGATTCCTCGGGCTTTTCCTCCTTGGCGATCTATGATATCGAAAGCGAAGCGGTGGAATTGATCGATACGGGAAAAGGAATTGTTTCAAATCCCGTTTTTTCATCGGATGGTAAAGCGATTATATTCGCAAGCCATTTTACCGATTCTGATCTCGACGGTTTGATTAACCGCGACGATCATCCTAAATTAAATGTAGTAAACATATTTCAAGAAAAGAAGACCCGATTACTTTACTCGGGATTTCATTTCGGAGAGCCGTCCGTATCTCGTGATGGCGTTATTTACGCAGTATCCGATAACGATGTTTACTCTTTATCACAGTCGGGAATAGCCGCGAAGCTCCAGGACGCCGCGATCCAGTCCGCATTATGTGATTCGATTATTCAATCGGTATCGACCAATTTCGACACGTTGATAGCAGCCGCTTTATGCGTCGCTTCGTATGAGTTTTATCCGGATTCATGCGGTCAATATCTTTTAACAGCGATAGATTATTACAGGGCGCTGGGGATGACCGATCTTGCCCTTACGGTACTGAAATCGGCGGAGGAAAACGGGGATATTGAATTTCAATTAAAAGCGTCTTTAACGGCCATTGGAATCAGGTTTTACGACCGGTTATCAGAGGGTGACGATTCCGCCTGGGCCGATGCCGAGCGGGGGATCAGGGGAATACTCCAGAATGAGAAAGCGACATTCGAGGTTATAAAGGAAGCTTATCTGACCGGTATTTCACTGTCACACGCGGCAGGACGGATTGACGAAAGCAATTCGCTTGTAATCGAGGCTACTTTGCTTTTTACGGGCCATGACGATTTCATATCGCGGTTGGAGATGTGGCGATTGCGAAATATCGCCGCAATTTTCAAAGGGGATCTCGGCGATATTGCCCCCTTATATGTGGATTATTCAGATAGGTTCGATGATCGACCGGATCTATCGGATTCGGTCATCAACGAATTTCTGGAGTTGACCCGGAAACTCGATAGCGAACTGGCTGTCGTATTATTGGAGAATATCAGATCGGATTATCCTGATCGCGAGAAACTCAAATCGGCGCTTTCGCTGGAGCAGGGGAAGCGGTTCGAGGAATCGAATAGAATCGATCTGGCCGAGTGGAAATATAACGAAGCCTTGAACGGGTCTTTAAGCCATCCCCGTTTACGGTTCGAGATTTTTGAACGTTTAGGTGATATATTTTTAAGGAATCGTGATCTTCAAACCGCAGGAACGTACTACGATTCCGCGGGCGTTTATTTAGGTTCGATTGAGTCGGTTGCATCGAGATCGATATTTGCCGGGAAAAAGGCCGACCTTTTCGCGGCGCGCGGGTACGAGATCTTAGAGAAGGATCCGAATACCGCCGTCGGGTATTTTCGCGATGCCGTGGCCATTGACGCGAATAACTCGTTCGCAATCTGGGGGTTGGCCAGAGCTATCGGAAGCTCCGGCAAGGATAGTGACTGGAATAAGGCGATATCGATTATCGTTTCTGAATCAAAAAAAGAATTTATCAAAGCCCTTCGGTATATAATCAAATTCGAGAGCGAGCCGAATATCTCTTCGCTGCAAATGGCCAGGAAGTCGCTTAAGAAGGCGATAGAGTTGGATTACAGGTATCCGCTTCCATATCTCTCGCTTGGATATGTGGATTGCGCGATTGAGAAAATCACGGGTGGGGAGTCGGATCTCTATGAGGAAGCCGTGGATTTCTCCCGTGCCGGTCTGGGGCTACTGGAGGGGAATCGATATTTGATGTCGGGTTTTCGGTTGAATCTGGCGGGAGCATATTTCGGGCTAGGGCAATATAAATCGGCCTATGAGAATTATTTAAAATCTATTGATCTCGATCCTACAATCATGACAGGAGAGATGACAGGTATTTTCCTTAGCGAGTTGGCCGAATCGGGATTTCAGATCGACAGCCTATCGGCCGCGCTCCAGAGCTACTCGAAATTATATCGCAACGCGATAGAGGAGGGCAATTTCGAGCGCCAGGCTATTCTAGCGGGTAAGCTCGGGGTTGTTCATCAACTTCTCGGTAATAATTTAGAGGGAATCGAATATTATAAGATAGCGTTGCCCTATTATTTATCCCGCGAAAACTTCCAGGCTGCCGCTAATCTACTCAAGGCTGAAGCGACGAGTTATTACCAGTATGGTAATTACGCCGAGGCGTCGTCGTCGGCGAAGAATGCCTTGGAGATATTGAATAAAACGCGAAAGCGCGGGAGATTATTCGAGGATAGGTTGAAAATCGCTTTCAACCCTCTGGGATTGGAAATACCGATTATGAGTGTCGGACCTATCATCTACGGGAATTCGGTATATCCATACGGTTTCACCGAGGCGGCCGACAGGGCGTTGTTAATGTCTATTTCTAAATCCGAACGGGATAAAGTTACAATAATAGAAAGAAAAATCTCAATTTTAAAAGAGGGAGGCGAGGACGATATTGCCGCGGGGATCTACAACGAACTCGGGCTCGAGTATTTCGCCTTGGGGTATACCGACTCGGCCGTTTCGGTTTTTACCAGGGCGTTTGAGATCGCTATGGAAGGGGAACTGTACGGAATCGCTCAGAATTATATTTTAAATATGGCTATAGCCGCTTGTTCTGATCCCGGCCTGCCGGAGGATCGAGGCGGGATAACCGTAGTCGATCAAAAAGCGTCCGAGCTTTTCGATAAGCTCCTTCCCGGTGATACGCGATCGAAAGCGATTCTTTATAATATTCTCGGCGTAGGCCAAATTAACGAGACGCTGAAGGAAGCGGGGAAGGTGGAAATTAGCGAACCGGGGAATTTGAATAACTTTCTCAGCGATCTTGAAGGTAGGGCTAACGATACAAGAAACTCCCTGGAGGTGGGCCGTGGACTTTTCCGTAATGGTATCTCGGATGCGGCATTCGGTGAAAATTTGAAATTATCCGCGACACTTTCCTTGAACGAGGCTATGGTATCACGCCTTATGGGGGATATGGACGGTTATAATTCCGCTATAACCGGGGCGCTACGAGACGCCCAGCTATCGGAATCGGAGTTGACCTTTGCCCGGATCACGGGATTCGAAGCGCTTACCGCGGGTCGAGACGATAGTATTGACGCGATCAAAAAAGCGATTAAATCTTTCGAATCGATACCAGCCGGACAATTGAAAGAGAGCGAATTGTCCCTTCTAAGAGATCTTTATGGTACGGCCGTTAACCGAACACGGGAATCGGTGGACCCGCTCGAATCGCTTGAGTATCTGGAGAGATGGAAATCCATATCACTTGCATGCTACAGAAACCTGATCTCGCCGGAAATTTACGGCGACGATCTTCAAAAAGCGTATATACGGCAGGCCGTAAAATACCGACAAAAGTTAACGTCTCTAAAAGCCGGGAAGCGAAAATATCTGGCGTTGGGAACAAGCGGACAGGTGAAATTAAAAAGAACCCGTGACGAGGTGGTTTCGGCTCAATCCCGCATGCTCGTATTAAAGGAGAGGATAAAAGCGGAGAATCAGTCGCTAATCCCGCTACTATTTACCGATCTATTATCCCCTCGATTGCTTGCGGGGAATATTCCTCCGGACGAGGTTTGTATCATACCCTATACGAATAACCTCAAGACGTTCATCTGGATTGCGGAATCAGGAGGGATACGTGCGCTTTCATCTGATATCGGAGATGATCTATCCGGCGTTGATTTTAACGATGTTTTAGAGGGGAAAACGGTTGCCGCGGTCGGCTTGGGCGATAAGTTATCGGATTCAATAGCGAATATGATTATCGATAAATACCCGAAAATAAGGATCAAAAAATGTTATTCGCTTATGGAATCATACGACGTCGTTGGGGATGAGGTGTCGAAATTCGATGATCCGGCCGTTATCAGATTCGATGGTTCGATTACCGATAGTTCTACCCTTGCGGCAATATCAGCCGAAACAATTTCGCCCGTTTCATTATACAAAGCCGATTATAAGATGAAATACGGATGGTTTATACTGGATGGCGAATTGCGTTTTGATTCCGAGAATCCGTTGATGTCCTATTGGAGCTACGAGGATACGGCCGAGGTGAAAGGTAAATCCAAACTGTTTGTCCATGAGCTGTTTGAGCTATCTGCAGAATCATTCGGTGTTATCATTACCGATTTCCCATCGATAAACGATCCGGCCGCGCGCTGGACTATAATCCGGACAATTCTCGACGGCGGCTTTAAGGCGTTTATATCGTTAGATGGATCATTAGAGCCGGAAACCAGCCTGAATTTCATAAAACGATTTTTTGAGGAGAACCAAAATAGCCCGGCAGAAGCGGCCGCGATTGCCATGAAATCTGTTTACGATGATCAAGTAGAGCCGGGATTATTCAATTACTATGGCCATAACGGTTGGGATAGCGAGAACCGACGGAAGCTATCCCGCGAGTGGTTTGAACGAATGATATTAGCCGGCGATTCGGTTTTCGAGGACGGCAATTATGTCCACGCGTTTGGATTATACACGAATGCCGAAAAGATATCGTCGGAGGCGGGCATTTCCCGGCAGACGGCAGACAGGCTCTCCCGTAAAATGGTCGAGGCTATCTCGAGATCGGGCAATTACAATGAAGCTCTGGGGGCTCAGTCGCTTCTTGTCGAGAAGGCGGGAGACGATCTCGATGAGAAGATCTTCAGATGGCAGGAATACAGGGATATCGCCCGAGACGGGGGGAATACGGACCTGTCGCTGAAAGCGTCAAACGAAATCCTGGCTATAGCCGTATTGCTCGATGATCCTTCCATGGAGGCTGAATCGTATTTGCATCTGGCGGAGGATTATCGGGGGATCGGAGATTACAAACAGGGTGAATATTACGCGCGGGAATCAATATTGAAATCAGAGTCAATGGATGACCCGATTATTCTGGCGGAGGCGTTATTCGCCTTGGCGAAAATCGAGATCGATAAAGGCGATTATCCGGCGGCGCTGGAAAATTTAGAGACAGCCTATTCCCTGTTTCGGGAAAATGGCTCAGAATACTGGGAATACGAGGTTCTGCTGTCGTTGGGAGTTCATTACAATAGAATGGGAAATTACCTCGAAGGAAGAGAAGCGTTAATGAGAGCTTTGACCTATTTCGAGACCATGGGCGATTATGAGTTCGCCGAAATTTGCCGTTATAATCTGGCCGAGAGTTATTTCGGATCTAATTTATTAATCGACGCCGGGGAGTTGGTCGATGAGATATTGACCAAAAACCCTCTAAATATGAAGGCCCTCATTCTATCCTCCAAAATTCGCCGGCGAAATGGCGAATCAGAGGAATCTTACCGCATTGCTATCGAGGCGATTAACGCTATCGGGCCAATCGGGGATTACACGTTGATATCGAGGGCCCATGAGAATTTAGCGGATGTTCTTTACTACCGGGACGATTTTCAAAAAGCCGCGGAACGATACTCGTTGGCTCTGGAATATTCATCCCGCGAATCCAAATCGGGATATCCCGGAATGATCTTGTACAAGCTCGCGTCGTCGTTGAATAGTATAGGTGATCCGTCCGATAGCATATTGATCGAGATAATGGAAAATTCAAACGACTCTTTTTTGAGTGAACTCTGTTTTTACAATATCGCGAGAATAAAATCAATCTCGGGCGATTCTGAAGAGGCTATGGGATATTTTAGGAAAATCACGTTTTCCGACAACAAGGAAACGTCGAGAATCCTCAAATGGCGTTCCGCGCTTGCTATGGCAGAATTATCCGAGGACCAAATCAGGGATCGATTTTTAGCCCTGGCAGATTCTCTATACCGTTCGTATCCCCCGGAGGCGGCTTTTATATCGGAGGAATATCATCTCGATATCAGGATCGTCGATCTATACGTCGCGCTGGGCTTATCGGAACTGAAACGGGAAAGTATGATAACGGCTATTGATTATTTCGAGCGCATGACCATAAACAAAACCTCCGCCCTGCATTTATCGAAAGGCGATTTCGATTCGATAGAGAGGGAGTTTGTCGACATGCTTTTGGCAAGACGGGAATCGGAAAATCGGAATTACGAGAAAATGGTCGAGGATCTGATACTGAACAATCCGTGCTACAAACGTTTATGGGGGGTGATTCCCGGATCCGCGGCGGATTTTCGGGATAGTATGACAGCCGCTCAGTGCGCGATAAGGTATTATCAACTTCCCGGAAAAATGATTTCATTTTATATCGATTCGGACACAATCGCGTATAATATTGTCGAGAGAGAGGTTGACGATTTGACGATATCAGCGGCGAAACTGCCGGAGACGATTAGAAATACCGCTAAAGCAGATTCGACGCTGGAGTTCTGGTTCGATATCCTGATCGGTGCTTTTGAGGAGTTAATGGAAGAGAAAGACGATATCTTGATCATCTCCGATGGTTTCCTGATCGGGTTTCCGTTCGCAGCTTTGAAAAGGAAGGATGCCGACTATATAGGTGAAATGTATAGAATAGAGTTCTCCCTGTTTCTCCCGACCGGATTTCCGGTGGATAGCGCAAGCGTACTTTCCGCATGTTTTACCGAGGAGGGCGGGCGTATAGAGCCTGGAATTGTCAACAGGGTGGTGGAGGCTATGGGAGGATGTGGAGAGGATACTGAAAGCAAAATAACATTTTCTGTTGGAAATCTGTATCCCCCGGAGAAGGGTTTCTTAAACTGTGATTTGCTCCCCGAACAGGCCGGGCCCGATCATATTCGGCTCAAGTCACTCCTTGCTGCCCGCGACGGTTACCGGGGATCGATCAGGACGTTATGGGAGGTTCCCGATCAAGCTGTTTCGTATTTTTACTGGAAATTTCTAACAAATTTAAGCGCCGGCAGGGGGATTTTTGAATCGCACAAGGCGGCTTCATCGTATCTTTTCGGTAGATACGAGGGCGCTCCCCATTACTGGGCATTTAATATCTGGTACCATCTCAATTAATGATCTGTTGACACTTACCTTCGGCAATGATAGATTTTCGATATGAGATTATTAAAAGAACTCGAAAAAGATAAACGGGATAAGATTCTGGGGCTGCTTCTTTCGGCGCTGGCATTGCTTTTGTTTATCAGCTTGATCACATACGATTTTACCGGCGATCACTCCAAAATTGTCTCTGCCGTTGAACAAGGCGAGTACGGTTCGCTGATTTCGGATTTGAATAACCGCGGAGGAATTGTCGGGGCGTTGATCGCTTATTTCCTTTATGTAATTTTCGGTTATTGCTCGATGATCGTGCCTGTCTTACTTGCCGGATGGGGAATAAATCGCTTTTTCGGATGGTCCGGTTCGGATCTGAGAAAATGGAGCCTGATTTCGGGGGGATTTATCCTGGGTTTAATGGCTTTGACCTCTCTGCAGTATGGGCGGAAAAGTTTTGGGGATCTGGGTGTCACATTCGGCGGAGCAATCGGGCATTATATCGCCAAAGCGACACTTACCCTGTTCGGGACGTTTTTCTCTTATACTCTGATTATCTCCCTTATAATTATGGGCCTGGCCTTGATTATACCGTCGGCGTTTAAAAACCTTCTGGGCAGGGCGCTTGCGTTTCTTTCGGAGGCCGGTTATTTCATTACATCCAAAATTAAGCTGTTAAGAAAGACGAAAACGAAAATAGTCGAAGAAACTCCCGATCCAGAAGAGAAAAAAGGTTTATTTTCCGGTCTTGTCTTGATAAGGAAAAAGAGAAAAAACAAAAAGATCGAGTCAGTCGAGGAAATCCAGTCCGAATTCACCTCGGATGAGGAAGATGAATTCTCAGGGGAAGAGCTCGAAAACGGGAACGATTCCCCATTTTCGAAAACCGCTCGCAGGAAATTAAAAAAGGGAGAATATCAGCTTCCAATTCTGGATCTTTTGGACGATCCCCCGGCGGATCAACCAATTCCGGACGAAGCGGCATACAGACGTACTGCCGATGCTCTTCGTAAGACTCTATCCACATTCGGGGTTGAGATCGAAGCGGATACGGTAAATATCTTCCCCGGTCCGATTATAACCAGGTTCGAATTCAAACCGGCAAGCGGTATTAAGGTCTCGCAGATAGTAAATCTGGCCGACGATCTTGCGCTGGCCATGCAGGCCGACAGGATCAGGATTGTGGCCCCCATCCCTGGTAAACCGGCGGTCGGGGTGGAAATCCCCAACAGAATGCGCAGGGGAATTTTCATAAAAGAAATAACTTCCACCGCCGCTTTCGAGCAAGCGAGCGGGAGATTATCGCTGGCATTGGGAAAGACCATAAGCGGAGAACCATACGTAGTCGATCTGGCCAAAATGCCCCATCTTTTAATAGCCGGCTCGACCGGCTCCGGGAAATCGGTCTGTCTTAATGTTATTATCACCAGCCTCATATTCAAGCTTCATCCCGATGAGGTCAGGTTTATCTTTATCGATCCCAAGAGACTGGAACTGACGGTTTACAACGGATTGCCCCATATGGAGAAACCCGTTGTCACGGAAATGAGGGATGCTGAACGATTCCTCGGTGACGCTGCGCTGGAAATGGAAGAACGTTACCGAACCCTGGCCAGGGCCGGTGTCAGGAATATCGAGGATTATAATAAGGCCTCCAAAGATAAGATCCCGTATTTGATAATCGTTGTCGACGAATTAGCGGATTTGATGATTAGCGGGTTGAATCGGGTGGAATCGTTGATAACCCGTCTTGCCCAGATGGCCCGAGCGGTGGGAATCCACCTTATTCTGGCCACTCAAAGACCGTCGGTGGATGTCATCACGGGTCTGATTAAGGCGAATTTTTCCACCCGGATAGCGTTCCAGACCGCCACGAAAGTCGATTCCCGTACCATTCTCGACGCCAACGGCGCGGAAAAGCTGTTGGGAAGCGGCGATATGCTTTTTTCGAAACCGGGAATGCCGGAGCCGGTACGAATTCACGGCGCTTTTGTCTCAGGCGACGAAACGGAGAGGGTCGTGGAGTTTATTTGCGAACAGGAATTCAGAACCAAACCAATTGAGATTTTCGAAAAAAGCTCGAAAGAATCGGTTCCCGGGTTTGATCCCGCCTCCGACCCGCTTTATAGAGAGGCCGTGGAACTTGTCATCCGTCATAAACAGGGATCGGTATCACTTCTTCAAAGAAGACTGGGGATAGGTTATCAACGGGCCGCCCGCCTGATCGATCAGCTGGAGAACTCGGGCATTGTGGGGCCATACGATGGAAGTAAGGCTCGTGAGGTGCTGGTCGACGAGGCTTTTCTGGAATCGGATGATCGCAAAGCATGATATCGTATCTGTTTGTTTTAGCGGTGTTTATAAGCTCCTCAGGCGACGATATTCTTGTAGAGACGTCGGGAAAATACCTCTCGGCGGAGGGTATTCAATGGCGCATTGAATCGGTCGTATATTCTGAGATTTTCGACGAGGCGGACACCACCATTCTCGAATATTTATATTCGCCACCGGATACTTTCTCCCTGGTTGGGGATATGGAGAAAATAATAGGCTTGGGCGACACTCTCTGGGTAATGTCGGCACGTCACAGGCAGGTGCATAAGAAAACCATTGCCGGTATAGTCATGCCGGCGGAATATATATTGAATTGGAAAGAGAATTACGATCTCGACGGATTTTCGAAAAACGACTCGCGAACATCATTTTATTTGCTTGGAAAAGAGAGTGTTAATCCGTCGGAATTGACATTGACCATCGATAAGAAGAAGCGAATCAAAACCATAGCCTACAAGGATACCAAGGGGGATCTGGTTACGCTGACGATTAAACGAGAAAAGCTGAAACGTCCCCAAAAGTACGATTTGTTTTTTCTGAGTATCCCCGATGGCTACGATTTTATAGATCTGACCGAGTAGCCGGTTTTTCCATTTTTAGCTATATGTTTTTTTGTTCGAGTTGTTTATATTGTGCGGTCGCGATGGTTTAGAGTGGGAAGAGATGATTGAAGATTCGAAGACATATTTTCTGGTTACACTGGGATGCTCGAAAAACCAGATCGACTCGGAGGCGATCGAAGTTGACTTGATCTCCGCTGGAATGAGAAGAACGGAGGATTTGCAAGCCGCTGATCTGATCATAGTTAACAGTTGCGGGTTTATAAACGACGCCAAAATAGAGACGCTGGATACGATATTCGAGCTTCATGCCGGGCGTAAAAATGATTCGGTGCTGGTGATGTGCGGATGTTTGCCTGCCCGATATGATCTTCAAAAGTCGATTGATGAGATTGATATATTTCTCCCCTCGAACGAACATAAGAAGCTTCTCCCTATGCTCCGGGAAGCGGGCTGGGATCTTCACAAACCAAAAGAATCCGTCAAACGAGTAAAACCGTCAGCACCATTTGGGTATATCAAAATTTCCGAAGGATGTGATAATTTTTGCTCGTATTGTGCGATCCCCTATATCAAGGGCGCTTTTGCGAGTAGATCATCGGAGGATATACTCGCTGAGGCGAAATACCTATGTAGGGAGGGGGCAAAAGAAATCGTTTTAATTGGGCAGGATACGACGTCATACGGAAAAGATAACGGGGGAGAATCGGGTTTGCCGAGCCTTTTCGATCGTTTAAGCGAGATCGAAGGGTGCGAGTGGATTCGCCTGATGTACGCTCACCCCGCTCATCTCACGGATGATACCATTGCCGCGATCTCTGAAAACAAGCGACTGGTTAAGTATATCGATCTTCCACTACAACATATTAATGATCGCATTCTCGGATCGATGAACAGGCGAACAGATCGTCGTCACATAGAAACGGTGCTGAAGAAACTGAGATCTCAAATTCCGGGAATCGTTATAAGAACCACATTTATTGTCGGTTTTCCGGGGGAGACGGATAATGAATTCGCCGAACTTCTGGATTTTTACGAGGAGACCCAAATCGATAATGTGGGGATTTTCAAGTATTCTGTGGAGGATGGCACAGCAGCCGAGCGATTGTCGGGGCGGCTCGACGATGCCATTATTGAGGAAAGATACTTGACTCTGTTGGACTTACAAAATAAGATTTCCGGGGAAACATTGAAAAACAGGGTTGGGTTAAAGGAGAGAGTGTTATTGCACGAGATTGATTCTGACGGTAAAGCTTACGGCAGAGCCTGGTTTCAGGCTCCCGAGGTTGACGGCCAGGTGATTGTGGAAAACTGCGACGCTAGCGCCGGCGATTTTGTGAACGTGATTTTCGAAAGATCCGACGCTTATGATTTGTATGGATCTCCGGTAAAAGGAAAGAATCGGTAATGCCAATTAAAATAGGCGGTAATTCGGCGATAGTTATTTCACGTCCGATAGGGCTTGCGTTTCTGGGGCTCTATTCGGTTCAGCTTATAGCCATTATTTGCCTGGTCTGGCTATATTATCAGCAATCGGTGGTTATTACCGACCAGAACAAACGGATTGAGGAGCTTGAGAACAAACTCGAGATACTGGAGATAATTGAGGGATATCAAATCGGCTTCACCACGGATGAAACGATTCAGTTGGCGGAAGTCATCCACGAGGATTGCGCTAAATTTGGACTCGATCCTCTTTTAATCTTATCTATGATCATAACCGAGAGTTCTTTTAGGAGAAATCAGCTTTCGCATAAGGGCGCTGTGGGGTTGATGCAAATAAAACCGTCGATAGGCAGGGCGGTTGCCGGGAAATGGCATATAGAATGGCCGTCGGATAACGGTTTGAGAAACCCGGTATTCAACGTTAGAGTGGGAATCGCTTATCTTTTTGAGCTGATATATAAATTTCGCGAGATAAAACAAGCGGTAATCGCGTATAACCTTGGAGAAACGGTCACCAGGGAGTATCTGTTTTTCAGGGCTACTCCGCCCGAAAGGTATTATAAAAAAGTCGAGAAGACCTACCTCGAACTCAGGAGACGGCTTGAATCCGAGAAATCTTAGCATTGTCATAACTCTTGTCCTCGTACTGGTGGTATTTACCTCAGCACAGGATAAAGAGACCGTTCTCACCAACGAACAGGTGGTGGCCGGCGCGGTTCGAGACGCCACGCTGAAATCCGATTTACTTGATGGAATTTCCGATATTCATCTCGTTCCGGTATTATACGGAATCGAGCGTCCTTTTTATAGCGGGCTGGTCGAGGCTATGTCGTCGAGGGGAATAACAATCCTTTCCGACGCGGGAGGATCATCGAATGCGTTAGGTTTTGTTATCCTCGGCTTCGAATTCAGTTACAATAGGGGGGAATCTCGGGGTTTATTGCTTAAACCGTTTATAAAAAGACGTCTCGATGCCCGAATAAGAGTCACCTTGCAAGAGGTTGGCGACGGAAAGATATTGAGGATGGAGGATATTTCTTTTGAATATTCGGATGAAGTCGGACCCGAATTGGATAAACTCATTAAAAGCCCAGACATACCCGAACTTGCGCCGAAAGCGCCGGGATCGTACTGGTCGAAAATTGTCGAGCCTATTGTGGTAACAGCCGCGGTAGGAGGATTGGTGTACTTGTTTTTCGAAAATAGATGAGGTGATGATGAAACGAAAGCTGAGCTACTTAAGTGTTATTCCGTTATTTTTAGTCATGTCGATCTCCTGTTCTCGGGGCGTGATGAAAGAACAACAGGACCCGCGTGATATGTATGAGAAATCTATGGAACTTTATAACAAAGGTAAATTTTTTAAATCCCAGGTAGAGCTTCAGAGGTTAATTTTTAGCTTCCCGGGGCAACCGTTTATCGATAGCGCCCAATATTATCTTGCCATGTCCAATTATAATATGGAGAGATATCCTGAAGCGGTGGGGGAATACAGAAGGTTGCTTACCGCTTATCCTGTATCGCCTCTTGCCGACGACGCCCAGTACCAACTCGGAATGTGTCATTACGAACAATCGCCCGATTACCCTCGCGATCAGACTGAGACTATGCTGGCTATCGATGAATTCACTATGTTTATCAATCGCTATTCGCAAAGCCCTCTGATCGAGGAGGCCAGGGCAAGGCTCGATGAGATGTATGATAAACTCGCTCATAAGATGTTTAAAAGCGGCGAGTTGTATCTGAAAACACATGATTACGATCCCGCGTTAATTTATTTCGGTCAGGTTAGGGATAATTACCCGGAAAGCGCATGGGCGCGGATGGCTTTATATTATTCCGGCGAAGCCTTACTGAAACTGGATCGAAAATCGGACGCGCTGGAAACTTTTCAGAATTTCATTACCGCTTTTCCCGACCATGAATTATCAAAAAAAGCGCGGGGGCATATAGATAAACTCCAGGCGGGCCAGGACGGAGGCTGATTGTTGTCCGGAATACTGGGCGGGACATTCGATCCGCCGCATTACGGACATACCGCGCTGGCTGAGGCGGCAATACGTGAACTGGGATTAGATGAGATTATATTCATACCGGCCAATATACCGCCTCACAAAAACACGAAAGACATCTCCTCGATAGAACATCGGTTGAAAATGCTCAAACTCTCATTGGAAGACAGGGGGGAGTTTGAAATCTCGGATATCGAGTTCCGCCGCGAAGGACCATCGTACACAATCGATACCGTACTCAATTTGAAAAAACTATTTCCGGACAACGAATTCTGTTTTCTTCTGGGCGCCGATAATGTTCTGGAGATGGAGGATTGGTACGAGCCCGAGAGGATTTTCGAAGCGGTCGATGTGGCCGCCGCCAACAGGCCCGGTTTCGTTCCGGATGGAAGATTCGTTTCGAAAGTGCGTTATTTCGATATGGAACCGATGGATATATCATCGACAATGATAAGGCAAAAAATCCGGGATGGCGAGCCTGTAACCGGTCTTCTTCATCCGTCGGTGGAACGATATATTGCCGAAAACAAATTGTATAGATGAGTAAGCTGATTCTAATAGACGGTACAGCGGTTGCTTATCGAAGCTATTTCGCTCTTATCAGAAGTCCTTTGATCAACTCCCGTGGGGAGAACACCGGCGCCGTTTTGGGATTTATCAACTCCTTAAATAAAATCGTTCGAGAGTATCAACCCGATTTTCTGGCCGTAGTTTTCGATACTCCCGCCCCCACATTCAGACACGAAATGTACAAAGAGTATAAGGCGACACGGGCTAAAACACCCGACGAGCTGATCGAGCAGTTTCCCTGGATAGACCGTGCGATCGAGGCTTTCAATATCCCGGTTATAAGAATGGACGGATACGAGGCCGACGATCTGATCGGGACCCTTTCGGTGAAAGCATCGGAAGCCGGTATGGATGTTTTAATGTTCACCGGGGATAAGGATTTCTATCAGCTCGTAAACGATAAGATTAAGATCCTCCATCCCAAAGATTTTTCGATCATTGATCCCGAAAGGGTAAAGGAGAAATTCGGTGTGTATCCGGAGAGGGTAATCGATATGCTAGCCCTGATGGGAGATACGTCGGATAATGTCCCCGGGGTCGAGGGAGTCGGACCGAAAACGGCTATTTCTCTTATCGAGGAGTTCGGCGATTTCGAGACCGTATTGAGCGAAGGACCGTCCAGGCGCAAGGGCAAGGTAGCCAAGATGCTGGCCGAGCACAAAGAGCAGGCTGAGTTATCCCGCAACCTGGTCACTATCCGACTCGATTGCCCGATCGATTTCGAGCCGGAAAACCTGAGTGTAAAAGAACCGGATAATCAAAAGCTGGCGCAACTATTTCAACGTCTGGAATTCAAAACTCTGGCAAAGAAATACGCGTCGGAAGAGGCAAACTCCCTATTTGATTCGACACCCGGGACGATTTCGTCTGATTATAAAGCGGTAACCGATTTATTGGAATTGGATGATCTTTTGGCAGCGGCCGGGAGGATCGGGGAGATCGCTGTCGACACGGAGACAACATCGATAAAAGCTATTAAAGCAAAACTGGTAGGCCTCTCGTTTTCATTTAAAGAGACTACCGGTTACTATGTTCCGGTTGGGCATCAGAGCGGGGATAATCTACCCTTAGACGAAGTCCTGAA
>JAZGHS010000104.1:0-6178 GCA_036481315.1 Candidatus Zixiibacteriota bacterium
GACAGCGATAGAGGCGGGCGGATGCGAGGTGCCTACCATTACTTTCGGGCTCGGAGGAACGTCGGAATTTGTGGTAAACGGAAAAACCGGTGTAATCGTAAAGCCCGATACAGGCGCGTTAGCGGAGGGCTTAATAAAGATTTTGGAAGACGTTGATTTCGCTGACGGATTGGGTAAAAGCGCCAGAGAGGCCGTAATCGAGCGGTATGCCTGGCCTGTCGTTTCGGGTAGGTTCGATCGTCTTTTTCGATCACTCGTCTGATTTTCGATCAAAAAAAATCCCGTCCACCCAAGGAGAGGTGAACGGGAATGGTTGGAGGGGAATTACTTTAACAGAGTCATCTGTTTGACAATACTCGTTGTTCCGGTAGCAAATTTATAGAAATACACGCCGCTTGTTACTTTTTCGTTGGCGTCGTTTCTGCCAAACCATAACGCGCTATGCTCTCCGGCTGGCAATGTTTCCGAAAGCAGGTTTTTAACCAGTTGGCCGTTAATATTGTAAATCTTCAAATCCACGGAGGAGTTCTCGGCCAGGCCGAATTCGATTGTTGTCGCGGGATTGAAGGGATTAGGATAGTTCTGATATATCTCGGTTTTTAACGGTAGAACAGGTTCCTCGTCCTTTGAATCCATCGGCATTCCGACGGTTACAAAAAGCTGGGCCGGAATGTAATTCTTCTTCGTGGCCGTAATCATAATATACCCGTCGGTCTCCGGCTGCACGGTAAATTGTACACGACCCTCGTTATCCGTGAGCAATATCTCATATAATTCCCCGGCCTTATATAGACAGACTTGAGCCTGGGATACGGGTTGCTTGTTTTCAAGGACCGTGTAGTGCAGCTCTCTGATCGCTCTGTTTCTGTTTTCCATGGTGAGACCGACGAGTTCCAGATTGCCGTCGACCGCACGCCAGAGCGACATTTCGGGATCGCCGAACAGGTTATGGCCGTAAACGAGATCACGAGAACTCGGGTAATCGAGCTTTGACATGGTCTCGGCTAACGAAATATTGCTGCTAGAATCGTTGAAAATATGGCTGAAAAACTTGCGCTCGAGGTTATAAGAAGCGGAAACCCAGCCCCATCTGGTATTACCCAGGAAGGCTACGCCTGATCCCGGCTCGAAAAGGTAGGATTCCATATGACAGTAAGGACTGATATAAGGTCCCGGCCAGAAAACTCCTTTATCGAAATCAAAAGCGGCGAGGTCGCAACTTATGGTGTAATGAACCGCGGGCTTATCGAAAGTAGTCAGGTGGCTTAATGCTCCGCAACCTTCCCAGAGCACCGTATCCCCCCATACTCCCGACCTGTTGCTGGTGTTGTAACCTGATGCCATGGAGGCATACCATGAGAAATCACCATGATTCAGATTAGTGGTGAATCCCCATCCCTCCTGCATGACCTCGATTACCGTTTCGGCCAGAGGTTGAGTGGGATTCTGATCGATCCCCGACGGTTCTTCGATCAAGCGGCTATTGTCGTATGTGAAGTTCGATGGCAGCATTTCCGCCAGTACGCGATGCTGACCGAGGTCGCGCATTTGATCGGAACATACAAAAAGAGCTTTAGTCAGATAAGACGGATCTCCGTTACCCGGATTCTTTTCGTATAAAACCGCTTTAGCTCCCCAGATTTCGGCATGCTGAGCGGTCCTCGCCGGTACGCGTCCGACATAAAGCTCAGGATAATAATCCGGTTCGTCATTGTATGATTCGCCCCAGACTCCGTCACCATCAACATCCCAGTTTCCAGTCAGATCGGCAAAGTAAAGATCGGAGATCTGCTGAGAGTGCAATTCGGGGATATGCCCGTTGACGTTATTAGGATACAGATAGCGAATAGGTACTACGTCCTCGTCGCCACCCAATAAAACATACCTGATACCGTCGTTATAAGCTTGAATAAGGTAGTTTCTTAGCTGCTCGGCGGGATCGTCACCCTGGGTAGAAGAGAGAATATCTTCGATCAGAACCATATCGGTGGGAATGCCCTTCTGGTTTTTCCAATCCAGGAAATCGTAGAAGCCCGGCGCGATCTGCCCCGAGGTGATAATCAGGTATACCGGCGACGGGATATTCCCCGCGATAATCGGGAATTTGGGGCTTCCGGGCGACGCGAATCTGGGTAAGTCCATAGTGTTTGCGACTCTGCTCGATAGGGCTTCGTAAGCGATAGGGTCGCTTCTTGGAATAAGGCCGTTTTCTATCTGGGCTGTTTGAAGATTGAAACGAATAGTTATTTCCCTATAAAGAAGAAGCTGACTGGAGAGCGGTTTGTAAGCCAGGGGATAAACGGCTATATCTGCTATGTGGATATCTCCCCAATATCCAGAGTTTAATAGCTTCACCCTGGTCTCAGGATAAGTGTCATCGGAATCGTATATAAGCGCGTCCGGGAATGATGTTGTATCCTGATAATAATTCCCGGTTTTAAGATCGCCTCGGGCGAATCCGATATATCCCATCCTGATTATTTCCGGTTGAGAGACTTCGACCTCAAGATCGGTTACTTTCGTACCCGGAGGTAAAGACAACTTTACGGTTTTGTAACCTAAAGCCGGTGCCCCGGGATTGGAGAGAATATCACCGTCGGTAATAGTGACTTTCTCGGATGTAGGATGCACGCTATTCCTTTCGGTTATAACGGTATAGGAATAGTCAAGCTCTCCGGCCAGAGCCGGAGAACAGGCATATAATGATGCCAAAAAAGCGATTATCAGCGTATTTGTTAGTGTTTTCATTTTTCCCCCCCGGAAAAAAGTTTGCTTTATTGTTCCGTATGAGGTTTGAGCAACGATGGTGCCATGGAATTTCCGGGTAATTCAGGTTGAAACGGTCTTGTAACCTTTTAAATATAAGAGTGTTACGCGCACTATTTTGTTTACAGGCTTGTCTATGTCGAAGCGATTGGAAGTCGATTTATTGGATTTCTCCCATAGTCCTTGTTCTATCGCTATATCTTTGAAAGAATTAAAGTTTAGTGGTTTTTTTTACTTGACTAATGTGGGGAAAAAACACAAATTGTGGGGAAAAGTGGGAGGGTCTTCCGGCGATGACAGCGTTAATGGGTACATTTCGATATTCTATCGACCATAAAGGAAGAATTAACATACCCGCTAAACTCCGTGGAACAACCGATTTGCCGGGGGGCGACCATTATGTAGTAGTGCGAGGTTTCGAGGGATGTCTCTATGTATATCCTCATGAATCCTGGCGAAAAGTCGAGGCTAAACTCTTTGAACTAAAGACATTATCAAGCGAAAAGGCGCGTTTTTTTGTAAGGACCCTGCTTTCCAACGCCTCGGATGCGAGGCTTGATAAACAGGGGAGAATAGCCATTCCTCAAAATTTACTGGATCTCGCGGGGATACAAAAGGAAGTGGTTATCCGGGGCGTTCTGGACAAATTAGAGCTTTGGGACCCCGAAAGCCTGGCAAAGTATGAATCTGGGAAATCCGATTCATACGAGGATATTGCCGGAGAGTTGTTGATCTGATTATGACCCATAGACCGGCGATGGTTGGCGAAATTACCACGGTTTTCGAGGATGTCCCCAGTGGAGTAATAATTGACGCAACCTATGGGTTCGGTGGCCATACGAAAGCGCTATTGGAGAAAATGGGGAATAAATTCCGGTTTATAGGAATCGATCGGGATGGTGAGACTTTGAAGGCGGCAGAGGAGACCCGACCCAAAAAGGTACTGCTAAAGAAATTGAATTTTGCCGAAATACCATCGATGCTAACGGCGGAGAAAGTCTCTCCGATTACGGGCGTATTATTCGATCTCGGTATAAGTTCGATTCATATTGACGATTCATCTCGGGGATTTTCATATCAAAAGAGAGCGCTATTGGATTTGCGATTCGATAGATCGTCGGGCAGGCCGGCCGCCGAAATTCTCTACGATATCGAAGAGAATGAGCTTATAGGAATCTTGAAAGATTACGGCCAGGAAAGAAACGCGAGGGCAATCGCGAGAGGCATAAAACAATATCATCCGTCGACAACCGATGCTCTTGCCGATCTAATCAAAGAAATTGTCGGTCCCCACAGGTTTAACAAAGCGGCGGCGAGGGTTTTTCAGGCAATAAGGATTTACGTGAACGACGAATTGGAATCGGTAAAGAAGGGTCTCTCGAGAGCTATCCCTGTTCTGGCAAAGGGAGGGCGGATCGCGGTCATTTCTTATCACTCTATAGAGGACGGGATAGTTAAAAGGATTTTCTCCCTTAACGCCGGGAAATGTTTTTGCGGTCCCGAAGTCGCGGTGTGTCGATGTGGGAAAGAAAATCATCTGAATATTCTAACTAAAAAACCGCTGAGACCCTCCGCCGATGAAGTCCGGAATAATCCAAGAGCGCGGTCGGCGAGATTACGTTATGCCGAGAAGATCTAGAAAGACGATGAAATCGGGACGGGGGAGATTGATTCTCCTCATTCCCACGCTGGTTTTATTGCTTTCACTTGCATGGATTTGGAAAGCCAATAAGGTAAAGGATTATTATTCCGAGATGAAGAAACTCGAGAAAGACAAAAAAGCTCTGGATTACGATAACTCCCGTTTGAAAACGGGGCTTGCCGAGTTGAAATCGCTGATGGTGGTAGATAAAACCGTATCCCGTCGACTTGGGTTAACTCAAAAAGTAAGCGGTAGGATTTTTTTAGAGGATCCCGTTAAATCGTCCGGAGCCGAAACGAAATTCGATTTTGTGGATATGGACGATGTTACCGACTGGCTTGAGGGAGAGGTTCTCAGATCCGGGAAGGTGAACGCGAAAGAGAGCGGCGAGGATAAGAAATAATGGTCGATATCCGGAAGATTCGCAATCGGGGCAAGGTATTGATTGTCGTCCTATCGATTACGGGTATCGTATTTACCGCCAGGGCGGTACAGATACAAATAATTCAACACTCGAAATTCACTGCTTATGCAGATTCCCAGCAGAAATCAGCTATGCCATTGAAGGCCAGGCGCGGATCTATTTATGATTCGCGGGGAAAGGTGCTCGCCTACGATCTTGAGGTAAAAACCTATACTATCAATCCTAAATTTATAACCGCTAAATCGGATGCCTCCAGGAAACTGGCCAAACTGACGAATAAATCATCATCCCGATGGCTCAGAGAATTTAGAAAACATCCCGGTTACCTGGTGGTAGCTTCTAAAGTTCCCCAGAGCAGGCACTCGGATTTCGAAAGCTCGGGGATAGAAACCCTGCGCTCAAGGGTGGAGACTGTCAGAGTATATCCGTACAACGGTCTCGGAATCGAGGTGATCGGGCGAACGAATACCGATGGTGTTGGTGTTTCGGGATTGGAAAAACAATATGATAACCTTCTTTCCGGAATCGACGGCCGAAGCGTGTATTTGCGTGACGCTCGCGGCAACGAGGTCGCGTCGTGGGAACAGACGATTATCGAACCGGAAAATGGCAACGATATCCATCTGGCTCTGGATATTGATTTTCAACAGATTATAGCCGACGAACTTTCGGCTATGCTCGATTCATCCGGATCGATCTGGGGTACCGCGATTTTTATAGACGTCGAAACCGGGGGTGTTCTTGCCTGCGCTACCCTGGAGAGAGAAAAACCCAAATTTCCCCGATGCCGCGGTATTGTGGATATGAACGAGCCGGGTTCAACCGCCAAAATCATGCCCCTGGTGACTGTTTTCCAGGCGGGAATTTTCGAACCGGATGATATTATAGACGTAGAAGGAGGCAGGTTCAATATCGGTCGACGTGTTATCCGGGACGATCATCCGCGTGATTCTCTTCGTTGTGATGAGGTAGGCATTTACTCTTCGAATATAGGCGTTTCTAAAATGGGTATAGCCGCGGGAAGCGAGCTTATATACCGGACTCTTGTGCAATTCGGATTCGGAACTAAAACCGGGATAGATTTCCCCGGGGAATCGCCGGGTATTCTTTACCGGCCGGAAAAATGGAACGAACATCTCCTGGCCAATATCTGTTTCGGCTACGGAATCACGGTAACCGGGATACAGATGGCGGCGGCTTACGGTATTATCGCTAGCGGCGGAGAGCTTAAAAAACCGTATTTCGCGTCGAGGATGACGTCTCCAGACGGTACCGAAGAAATTTTGAATTCTAAAAGAGTTGTCAGAAAGGTATTGAATGACCGGACGCTTGAGATTGTCGACGGT
>JAZGHS010000105.1:0-30065 GCA_036481315.1 Candidatus Zixiibacteriota bacterium
TTGCCGCCACCGTCCCGCCCTGGCATAAAATCCTCGGGCTTAAAGAAAAATATTTGCTTAAAAAAGCGATGAGCGAAGAACTTCCGCCCGAAATCACAGCGAGGGTGAAACAGCCCTATATGGCGCCAGACTCCAACAGTTTTACTCAGCCAGATTCACCGTCGTATGTGGACGAGATGTTATCGGAGACAGCGTTAACGAAAACCGGCATTTTCAAGCCGAATTATGTCTCAAAACTTAAGGCCAAATGCGCCCGGTTATCCCATGCTCATCTATCTTTTAAGGATAATATGTCGTTTATCGGGATCTTATCCACTCAACTCTTTACCAATCAATTTATTAGCGATTTCAAACCGCCCACAGCGTTACCTCGTGACAACTTCAAAGTATGGCGTGTGAATAAAACACGTAACTAAGAATGTTACAATATCGCTGTTTTTC
The DNA here is from genome assembly GCA_036481315.1 of Candidatus Zixiibacteriota bacterium. Lineage (GTDB taxonomy): Bacteria > Zixibacteria > MSB-5A5 > UBA10806 > UBA10806 > JAZGHS01. The sequence goes on from JAZGHS010000105.1 coordinate 442, forward strand.
GCGAATTTACTAATGGAATATCAAAATATCCATTGACAAATTTACCGGAAATGTTAAAATATACCTTTTTGAGAATCGAGAGAACGAAAATACCAAGGAGAAGAGCCATGATTGGAGTTCCGGATAAAGAGGCGGCCCTAAAGCTTATCGACGACGAGAAAATTAAATACGTACGATTGTGGTTTACAGATGTTTTGGGCGTTTTGAGAGGCATGTCTATCACCCGCTCGGAAATTGAGGGTGTACTCGACGATGGTCAGGGATTCGATGGTTCCTCGATCGAGGGTTTCGTCAGAATCGAGGAGTCGGACCTTATGGCTCATCCCGACCTTTCCACATTCACCATTTTCCCCTGGGCGGTCAATAATGAGCGAATCGCCTCTGTTTTCTGCGATATCAAGACCCCGCACGGCGAACCGTACGAGGGCGATCCGAGATATATTCTAAGAAGAACCACCGAACGGTTGGCGGCCGACGGTTTCACGGCATACATGGGGCCGGAGATGGAGTATTTCTATTTCAAAAGCCCGACATCGCCGGAAATTATGGATAGAGGCGGGTATTTCGAATTTTCAACGGTGGAGGAGACTACTCATCTTCGCAAAGCGGCTGTCGGCGCGCTCGAGGATCTCGGTATAAAAGTGGAATGTTCTCATCACGAGGTAGCGCCAAGCCAGCATGAGATCGACCTGCGCTACTCCGAGGCTCTGAAGATGGCCGATTACGCTATGCTCTATCGGTTGGTGGTTAAAGAGAAAGCACTTGCAAAAGGATATTACGCCACATTCATGCCCAAGCCGATCTTCGGTGTCAACGGTTCCGGTATGCACGTTCATCAATCGCTGTTTAGGGGCAATTCCAACGCCTTTTTCGAGGCTTCCGATCCATACCATTTGTCTGATTTGGGTAAAAGCTATATGGCCGGGGTTTTGAATCATGTGAAAGAGTTCTGCCTGGTTACCAATCAGTGGGTCAATTCCTACAAGCGGCTCGTCCCCGGTTACGAGGCGCCATGCTACATCTCCTGGGGCCAGAGAAACCGCTCATCGCTGGTGCGCGTTCCAATGTATCGTCTGGGTAAAGAAAGCTCCACCAGGGTTGAGCTCCGAAGCCCTGATCCGGCCTGCAATCCGTACCTGGCTTTCGCTGTTATGCTTTCCGCCGGCTACGAAGGAATAAAGAAAGGGTATCCGCTGCCCAATCCTATTGAGGAAAATATATTTGAGATGGATAACAGAAAGTTAAAGAGAAAAAAAATCGGCACCTTGCCGTCATCGTTGATTGAAGCCATAGGGGAATTCAAGAAATCGTCGCTGATGAAAGAAGTTCTCGGAGATCATGTTTTCAATACTCTTCTGAGTAATAAAACTCTGGAGTGGGATAAATTCAGATCGGCCGTAACGGATTTTGAAATAAATAATTATCTTGCCGTTTTATAGCCGATAATATTATAAGTGATAATTGAGAAGCATCCGAGGAGGAGTTTTTGGACATAAAGACGAAAATAAGAACTTTCGTTGTCGATAATTTCATGATGGGCATGAACCCGGAGGAGCTTGCCGACAAAGACTCCCTTCTGGATAAGGGGATCGTCGACTCAACCGGCGTTCTGGAACTTGTTGGTTTTCTGGAGGAAACTTTCGAGATACAGATCGAAGATGAGGAACTCATTCCAGATAATCTCGATTCTGTTGATAAAATAGCAGCCTACGTAAACAAAAAACAATCTTAGGAACTTATGCTTGTTCATCAGTTTCTGGAGACAAACGCGGAATTACATTCCCATCGCGAAGCGCTCGTTCATCTCGATGACAGAGTAACCTATATAGAACTCGAGCGGGGCGCTAACCGACTTGCCAATTTTTTGATCGATTCAGGTCTCAAGCCGGGCGACCGGATCGCGATTCTGCTCGATTCCTCTATAAACTACGTAATCAGTTATTTCGCCGTTCTCAAAGGCGGCGGAATAGTAGTCGCCCTGAACACTGCCACCACATCCAGAATCATTAAAAATATTCTCTCCGATTGCACGCCGTCGGCAATAATAGTTCACAAACAGTACGCTCATTTTCTCACCGATATAATCGACGATCTCGAAAGTGTCGAGACGCTGGTTATCGACGGTCATTTTGAGAGGCTCGAACGAAAGAAAAATCTAAGAATCGAGAGTTATTGCGAGATACAGCTAAACGGCGATACAAAAAGACCGTCGATAAATATCTCATCCGACGATACGGCGTCGATCATATACACCTCCGGAACCACCGGCAATCCCAAAGGGGTTACCCTTACTCACAGCAACCTGCGGGCCAACACCGATTCGATAGTAGAATATTTAAGCCTCACATATGAGGATAAAGTGATGGCCATATTACCGTTTTTCTACTCTTACGGCAATTCGCTATTACTGACACATATCCGTGTCGGCGGTTGTTTGGTGATCGACTCACGGTTCGCCTATCCCAACGTGGTTCTCGAAATCATGTCGCGCGAAAAGGCGACAGGTTTTTCTGGTGTGCCTTCGACATTCGCCATCCTCATGCACAAATCCAAAATCCACGATTATCCCTGGAATCATCTACGTTATCTCTCACAGGCCGGCGGACCGATGTCACCTGCGTTGACATTGAAAATCATGGAAGCGATCCCGCATGTGAAGATATTCGTTATGTACGGCCAAACCGAAGCCTCGGCGAGATTATCTTATCTCGAACCGGACAGGCTTCTGGAGAAAATCGGTTCGATCGGCAAAGGGATACCGGGTGTCACCCTTACTGTTAAGGATGACAAGGGAAATATCTGTCCTGTCGGCGAAACCGGGGAGATTATCGCGCGCGGCGATAATATAATGAAAGGATACTGGAACCAGCCGGAAGAAACGGCCAGGGTTCTAAAACCGGACGGTCTTCATACGGGCGATCTGGCCAAAACAGATGAGGATGGTTACCTGTATATAGTAAGTCGAAAATCGGATATGATCAAATCGGGTGCTCATCGGATAAGCCCCAAGGAGATCGAGGAGATTTTAGCCGAACATGAGGATATAATCGAATCTGCTGTGATTGGTGTACCCGATGAAATTATGGGGGAGAATATCAAGGCGGTAATAATTCTCAAAGATAAATCGAATGCGACTCAAAGGGATATCTTAAAACATTGCCGTATTAATCTTCCGGTATTTAAGATACCGAAGATCGTGGAGTTCCGCGAAAACCTACCGAAAACACCGTCGGGAAAAATTAAAAAGCATGTTCTTGTTTCCGAACATATTCAGCAAAAGGAGCGGGGATGAAATTCTCTAAAGATTTGATAAAATTAGATTGCGAAAAGGTAGTCGATCAACTCACCGAAACGCTTAAGAACCAGGTTTATAACCAGCTTAAACGTCAGGGGGCGGTTATAGGCACCTCCGGCGGAATTGATTCGGCGGTAGTGGCGGCCTTATGCGCTCGGGCTTTTGGCCCTGAGAGAATGTACGGTATACTTCTGCCCGATAAAGATTCGTCGCCCGATTCCCAAAAACTTGGTATTAAACTGGCAGAAAAGTACGGCTATCAATATGAAATCAACGATGTCACCGACGCGCTCCGGGGGGCCGATTGCTATAAATACCGCGATTCGGCATTTCAGCAGGTTTTCCCCGATTGGCGCGAGGGATGGAAAGCAAAGATCGTATTACCGACCAATCTGCTCGATTCAAATCGGCTTAATGTCTATCGGCTGGCGATCGAATCACCCGACGGCGAGAAAATGGATAAACGATTACCGTTGAAAGCGTATCTACAGATAGTAGCAGCGTCGAATATGAAACAACGGATCCGTATGCTTACTCTCTATTACCACGCCGAAGCTCGCAACTACGCCGTTATCGGTACCGCCAACAAAAACGAATACGACCAGGGATTTTTCGTGAAATACGGTGACGGCGGAGTCGATATCAAACCGATCGCCCAATTCTACAAAACGCAAATTTTCCAGCTCGCCGAATATCTCGGAGTTCCCGATTCGATCCGGGAACGGACCCCTACCACCGATACCTATCCCGACGAGGTCAGTCAGGAGGAGTTTTTCTTCGGTTTGAAATTCCTGACTATGGATTTACTCTGGTTGGGCAAAGAGAATGGATATCCCAAAGAAGAGGTGGCCAAGGTTATGAATCTTGACATCGAGCAGGTGGAGCGTGTCTGGAACGATCTCGATCGTAAGAAACGCACAACTGAATATCTGCGCGCGGCTCCGCTGGGGATCTAATTGATTAGTTGTTCGAATCTGATTATACGGGATATTAAATAGAGACTCGCCCTAATCCCCTTTTTTATCGGAAGTGCTTATTTTAACTTTTTCGGCCTCGATTTTAGGGGTTATTTTTTTCGAATCCGGCAAATTCGACGTCGGCGCGTTATGCCAATGGCCATGCTCAGCAGACCATGCTTTCCCCTCCGGCGCCGGTCCGGGCGGGGGAGAACCCGGTTTGAAATTACCTGTTCCGGTTCCGGGCGGGGGAGAACCCGGTTTAAAATTACCTGTTCCGGTTCCGGGATTAACAGAAGTGCTTATATTAGGGCTAGGCGTCAATGCGTCATGCCAGTGGCCATGTTCGAAAGACCAGGCTTTCCCTTCGGGCGCCGGTCCGGCCGGAGGAGGACCCGGATTGAAATTATCCTGCCCGGAAGAGGATGAGTCATGCCAGTGGCCATGTTCATAAGACCAGATTTTTCCGGAGGGAACCAAGCCGGGCGGTTGAGGGCCAGGTTTGTAATCTTCGGCAGGGTCCGTGGTGCCCGCGTCGTGCCAGTGACCATGCTCCGCAGACCAGACTTTGCCGTCTGGTGCGGGACCTGGAGGTTGAGGTTGCAACGGCTGCACCCTATCGGTTTGTTGCTGAGTGAAGGGGCTGACGAACGGTTCTACCGGGTCGGAATCAAACAAGTATCGGTTACCCGCCCAAGCCGCCGCGGCGATTATCAAGACCGTAAGAAACACCCGTTTCAACAGATCAACGTTAAACCGAAAACTTTTCCGTCCGCAACAATTCTTATACTTTTTATTGCTCCCGCATGAGCAGGGATCGTTTCGAGAGTCTTTTGTCGTCAAAATATTCCCTTTATTAAGAACAAACCTCTGTAAAGTCCACTAACCATATCAAGATAAGCGGTTTTAGATAATTGTCAATACGTAATAAGTGCGATATCCCGCTCTTAAATCACAGTTTTGATATCGGGAGTAAACAGTCTATATAATTAAAAAAATGAATTACTCTTTCGTTTTAGCCTATTTTAAAGCTTTCGCGGCCGAAAAACCCGCCAGATGGCCTGTGGCAAAAGCCATTTCGATATTATAGCCGCCCCAGGGTGCCAAAAGATCGAGCACCTCTCCTGCAAAATATAGATTTTTCACTTTTTTCGATCCCATCGTTTTAGGATCGATATCCTTAACCGAAACCCCACCCAGAACTCCCATAGTCTCGTTAAATGGCCTGGGCTTTTTGAGAGTGACCACGAAATCCTTCACCCAGATAGCCAGAAGTTTCCTCTCCAGATTCGATAATGTCACCGCCGGTTTGCGGCAGTGAACGCGGATCATCTTGTGCATAACATCAAGCATCCTGTCGGGCATAAATCTGGTCAAAATCTCCCAGACGGTGGTGCGGTTGCTGTTTTCGAGGGTCTGTCCCAAAAGCTTCTCGATCTCCGTCCTACTTTTATCCGGCATTAGATCGAGATGAACCTTTATCTCGCCCTGCTTTAGCATATCCATAAATTCGAGAGAATAATTGAGGATAAGATTCCCCTCGACTCCGTATTTCGTAAAGATGATATCCTCGCGATCGGAAAACAGAAGCTCTTCATTCTGAAAAACATCCATGCTACAATCCCGGACGAGAACGCCGGAGAGAATCTTCCCGTATTTTTCCGCGATCTCAAACCCAACCATAGCGGGTTTTAGGGGTAATAATTTATGACCCGCTTTTTGGGCCATGGTGTAACCGTCTTTGGTGGCTCCCAGTTTAGGCGACGAAAACGATCCGCTGGCGATAATAACCGCCGATACCGGATGGGTCACACCGTTCACAACCACACCTTTTACTTTCCCGGCGGAGATAATGATATCGCTTACCCGCGACGATTTTTTCACAATTACGCCGGATGATTCGGCGGCTTCTTTGAGTTTGATCGAAAACACCGATGATTCTTCGGGCGGTACCATTACTCGTTGGGATCCGTTCAGGTTAACCGAAAAACCAAGCCCGCGAAGATGTTCGCTGATGTTTTTCCATCCGTATGCTTTTAACGCCGGCAGAACAAAATTTTTCTTTTTTCCGAACGCCGAGGCGGTTTCCTCCGGGGAAAGTTTCTCTGAGACATATATGGAACGCGACTTAATCGATCCGAGTTTTTTCCCGGGAACAGGGTTCTTATCGTAGACAATAACCTGTTTGTATTTTCCGACCGCGACCCGAGCCGCTGTCATACCCGCGGGTCCGCCGCCGATTATCGCAATAGGCAGGCTATTTGCCAACCGTTTTGTTTTGGTCTTTGCTTTCATATATTGAAACCACGGTCTCTAATATCTATTCAAACCAAATAAGGCCTATAATCAATATAGTTACCTCGATAATGTTGTCAAGCTATTTCAAAGGCAAGTCAGCAAAGATAAAAGACCCTATCGGGAATCAATCTCCTTTTGTTCGACTGCTTTTTCTATTCGGCTCTTAAAAGACAATGCGGCTTTTCGAATCTCCGATTTGTAGTCCGACTCATTGATCCATGCGTATATTATACTCCGGGCTACATTTATTATCGCCAACTCGCCCCTGGAGTTGGATCCATACCCGATTGATTGTTCGAGATCTCCACCCTGCGCTCCCACCCCGGGGATTAAAAACGGAATATCCTCCCCGACAATCTCCCTAACGATACCAAGATCTTCCGGGGCGGTGGCTCCGACAACCACTCCGATATTACCGTTTACGTTCCACTCTGCCGCCAGCCCGGCGACATACTCGTAGATCTTTTTTGTCGACGAATTCAAAAACTCCGCGAACGATTCCGCTGACGAGCTTGAGGTACCTATAGCGGCCTCCGTATGATTCTCAGTTATAGTCAATTGCTGTTGTATATCGGCCGATGATTTATTCGAGGTTAGGCAGAGGATTATTACCCCTTTATCGAGATAGTCTGTAAACGGCTCTATAGAGTCCTTACCGAGATAAGGATTGACTGTCACAGCGTCGGCTCCCAACCGTTCGAAAATCGATCTGGCATACATAGCAGCGGTATTCCCTATGTCTCCGCGTTTGGCATCGATAATAACCGGAATATGCGATGGGACGGATTGTACAGTTTTCTCCAGTATCTCCCATCCCTTAGCTCCCATACACTCGTAAAACGCGGCGTTCGGCTTATAAGCGCAGACCAGGTCCGACGTCGCCTCGATAACGGTACGATTGAATTCGAGCACTGCGTCCGGATCGGAGCCGAGTTGTGATGGTAGCTTTTCTATATCCGGATCGAGCCCCACGCATAGCCAGCTATTATTCTTCTTTGCCGCTTCAAGTAATTTTGATCTAAAACTCATCTATGCCAACCTTACCGATAATATCGTTAATATTGTTTTCCTTATGTTTAACCAGATAATTCCCCAAGCCATCGATAATTCTCAAAGGCGCCTTCGGATCGATAAACATGGCGGTCCCCACCTGGATCGCCGAAGCTCCGGCAAGGAGAAATTCCAGAGCGTCCGACGTTGTACTTATCCCCCCGATACCGATTATGGGGATCTTTACTACCTGTGCCACCTTATATACCATGGCCAGAGCCACCGGTCTTACCGCGGGACCGGAGAGCCCACCGTAAATATTGGAAAGATGAAAGGTCCTTTTTTCGATGTCTATAGAGGTCCCCACAAGCGTATTAATCAATGAGATTATATCGGCGCCGCTATCGGCTACGCTTTTCGCGATCTCTTTAATATCGGTAACGTTCGGCGAAAGTTTGGCTATTACAGGACGGGGAAAACGTTTCCTGATTCGAGCGATAACCTCTCCGGCCGCCCGGCTATGAGCCCCGAATTCCAGCCCCCCCTCATCGACATTGGGACAAGAGATATTCACCTCTATAGCGTCGACATTTTCATGTTCAGCGAGCCTTACCGCCAGACGTTCATATTCGTCAACGGTGGAGCCTGCTATACTCACAATACAGGCCGTGTCGTATTTCGAGATAAAAGGAAGTTTCTCGTTTATAAAATTCTCAATTCCGACATTGGAAAGCCCGATGGCATTAAGCATGCCGGCGTCGGTTTCACGTACTTTCGGCGGCGGATGACCCTCCCTGGGAAGATAGGTCAACGATTTTGTGACGATTCCCCCCAGACGCGAGATATCATAGATTTCCGACGCCTCTTCGCCGTAGGCAAAACATCCCGAGGCTGTGAGAACCGGATTTTTTAGTCTAAGGCCTGCCAACTCTACTGAAAGATTCACGCTCATCGCCAGATCACCTCCCCCGCTTTGAAAACAGGGCCGTCCAGGCAGACTCTTTTTAGATGGTAATCGCGGTTATCGTCGGTAGAGCCGCGGTCATCGCCCGGTACGGTTTTAATCGCGCATCCGCTGCAGATACCGAATCCGCAGGGCATGAGCGCTTCCAGAGAAAGCATGCCCGCGGTATTTTTCCTCTTTATAAGCGAATCGATCTTCTTCAGCATCCCCGAAGGCCCGCAGGCGTATACGGTTTTTTGATCATTTAATTCGTTTTCGAGCATATCGACCACTGTTCCACTTTTTCCATAGCTGCCGTCATCGGAACAAACAACCAGGTTGATTCCGAGATCGGCCAGACGGCCATCGTCAAAATGATCCTTTTTCGTTTTCGCTCCCGAAATGAAAGTGATATTCTCGGCGGGATATCCCTTGTCTATAGATCGTGCTGTCAGAAAATACAAAGGTGGTATTCCGACTCCACCGCCGGCCATGATAACCGGTTTGTCTCCTTCGATAAGATCGAAACCGTTCCCGAGCGGCCCTAAGATATGAATCTTATCATTCTCGGCCAGGTTCGCCAGTTTCGATGTTCCACAGCCGAAAATCTTGAAAATAATCGAAAATTCACCGGTATTTAAATCGGTATCGTATATTGAAAAAGGCCTCGGCCAGAGCGGGAAATAATCGTGCGATGTTCTTATCTGTACAAACTGTCCGGGTTTCGCCGATGCCGTTATGTCGGGAGATCGAAACACTAATCTATATACCGAATCGGAGATTCTCTCCTTTTTCGTGACTTGAAAATAATCTGAGAATTTCATTAACGCGGGTCTCTTTGCTCCTCGCGGTACGGATCGTTGAATATATTGATATCGGGCCTCTCGAATGGAATAACATAGGTGAAATACGAATCGAGTTGCGCCAAATCGAGTTTGGATGTATCGAACTCAGTTCTCTTTAATGCTTCGGTGGCTGACGAGTCTATAGCGAATTCACCTGACGGTCCTATGATTTCGTGCTCCTCTATTTTGCCGAACAGATTTATTTTTATTTTGAAAAGAACTTCGCCCTTAAGGCGTCTATCCAATAGACTTTGAGGGTATACAAATTCGCCGGGAGTCTTTATCGGCGGGGCAGGCGGGAATCCTCCTACTATGGTCTGAGCGGTATCGGGTTGATTCAATTCGGGATTTTTCTCCCGATTCCTTTCGCGCGGAGAAGGCCTCTTTCCGCCTGCTTTCGACGACCGTCCCATTTTATCCCTGGCGGCATTAGCGTAAATCGATTGTGGGTAGGTCGTGGTTACCAATTCATACGCGAAATAAGCCGAACTATCCGCGCCGTCGATAGCCAGATCTATAGCTCTAGCCCTGGCGAAAGCCGCCTTTGGAGCGAGATCGGGGAAATTATCGGCGATATAACCAAAAATCGCCGCCGCCGAATCAGGGTTACCGCCCTCGAAAATAAGGCTTTCAGCGGTGGCATACAAACCGACAGCGTTTATCGAAAGATCGAGGGGATATTTTATGATTTCCGCCGCTACCGCCGCTTGCGGTGTTTGCGGGTAATTGTCGATTATCCGTTGAAGGTATTCTCCCGCCGCCAATGAATCGCTCGAATTCAATTTCAGATTCGCCGTCGCCAAAAGGCTCTTGGGCGTGTACGCCGAATTGGGATATTGCTCTACTATGAGAAGATACTCATTGATGGCCGAATCGGGCTGGTTAAGTTCGTAAGCGTAAAGTTCCGCCAGGAGAAACCTGGTTTCCACTCCCTTTTCGATAATCGCTTGCCTTAGGCTGTCCGCTCTGACCTGGTGTTTGGCGATTGTAGCGTTAATAGAATCTATAATCGCCTGTTCGTCGATTATCTCGATCTCGGTACTATCGACCCGCGCTACACCTGAGGAATCATCGACTATAGACGAATCCGATCGGACGATTAGGCTATCGATAATGGTTCGGACACTATCATCGATTCCCGCGAATAGCGTATCGGGAAGCGGCGTCGGCACCAGACTATCCGATAGGGAAACCGTTATAATTTCTCTTGTTGTATCCACGACCATACTATCAACTGCTACATTTAGAGAATCGATTCCCGCGAATAGCGTATCGGGAAGATGGCGCGTCTCCAGACTGTCCGGAAGGGAAACCGTTATAATTTCCTTGGTTGTATCCACGACCATACTATCGATTGCTACGTTTAGAGAATCGATCCCCGACGAATCCGGGGGGACTGGGATTTCCGTAGAATCGCTTTCGGGTGCATTTTTCGCGGTCCGAACTGAATCGGCTCTTTGAAGCTGAGTCCTGTATGTTTCGAATTTCGCAATCTGGGCGGACCTGGCCAGAGCGAGATTTCTATATTCCGACTGCCGGAATTCGTTTTGCACTTTACCGAAGGACTCTTTGGCTTTCCCGACATCGAACAGCTCGTTTTGATAGATTAGCCCGAGCCGATAAAAAGCCTCCGCCGACTCGGGGGTTTTAGGGCTCTGTTCAACGATGGTTTCGTATTCGGCTATCGATTTTTCCATCTCGGTTTGCAGACGATAACCCTCGGCGATTTTCAAACGTATCCTCGCCGATACCGAAAAATACCGCTCGTCCTCAGCGAGATCATTTAGGATTTTCATTCCCGTCGCGATCGAATCGGTATTCAATATCGCTGAGGCTGATGCCAGGGAGGACTCGAATTCCAGTCTTCTCGACGGATTATATTTTCCAACCGATCTGTACTCATTATAAGCGTTATGATAATCCCCTAATTCCTCGTAGCATTGACCCGTTGTATAAGCGGCCAGTGCGGCCGAATCCTCATTGGGGTATTTCTCTAAAAATTGTTTAAATAGATCGATCGCCGCGGTGTAATCTTTCTTCTTTATCGCGAGCCTGCCTTTGTTAAAAAAGATTTCGTCTATATATTCGCTGTTGGCAAATTCTTTTTCGATCTTCTTAAACGATTCTATGGCTAAATTCTCCGCATCTAGCTCTATCTGCCCTAAGCCCATATAATAATAGGCGTCATCGGCGAATTTCGATTCGGGATGATTTATCACAAGTTCTTTGAATTTCCTGTCGGCTGACGAGTAATCGCCCATGTTGAAATATGATTTGCCTATAAGCCAGAGAGCGTCATCGGCGAATTTCGATTTGGGATGATAAGTCAGCACTTTGCTCGCTTTTTCGATGGCGCTTTCGTAAAGCGATCTTTCCTGCGCGTTGGCCTTGGATATCATCTGCCCGGAAGAGCCGCCCGATGGCCGTCCGGCATTCCGATTTCTACCGCCCGGAAGCTCACGCCCTCCTTTTTGCCCGATACGTCCGCCACCACCGCTACTGCCGCCGCTTTTTTCCCCGAATTCCTGTTCCTGCTGTTTCTCGGCGTTTTCTTTCTGGCTTTTCTCGGCTTCGTTGAATTTCTTCTTGGCCATAAAAAAGGTGTTGTAGTAGACACAGCCTGAAAGGAAAAGAAGCGCAAGGAAGATAACCGGATACCGCTTATTTGGACTATTAGAATTCATCCTATCCATATATAATAGATATTCGGCAGTAGAGTTCCAAACAATATTTTTTTCTGGTAGACGGATTGAACCGCAGGTCTTTTAGAAACCTCTATGTCTTTGTCCTAAAAGGTAGTTAGCAGGGGTCAGGCATGCCTGACCCCTACCGTATTTCGATTTATCAACCAAACAGGGCGATAAAATACTCTTTCATGAAAAGCACTCTCTGTACCAGCAGTGCGACACGCCCCATAACCGTCAGGCCGAAACCGGCCCCGAATCCGATCATCAGGGTGTAGATTCCGATTTTGGATACTACCCCGAACGCCCCGGTATGAGCTTTAGAGAAAAAGAAGTAGAACAGCGAACACAAAACGCAGACAACCACGAGTATGCTATTAACACTATCCAGCGGTATCATAGTAGCCGAAATCTGTTTGAAAATGTATGTGTACATGTAAACAGTCACCGATACTCCGGTCGAAATTCCTATGTAGAACGCGATGGAGTATCTCGAAATCCATGCCCATTTTTTAGAGAACCTGGTCCACATCCCCAAGCCGAGAAGTATCGGTATGATATACCACCACTGCCCGTTTTGCATGGTTAATACTACTTTATCTATGAAGAGGGTGTGGTAAACCAGCATTGTCCAGAATCCTGCCGCCACGCCCGCGACCAGCCTCTCGGCGAATTTGTAGAACGGATTATCCTTGATTAGAAACGAGAAGACGCAGAGGGTCAGGATCACCGCCAACGTATTCCATAATAATTCAGTTGTTGTCATGGTTCCCTCCTATCTTCCCTTCCTGTTGCGAGTAGCGAAATAGCCGATGTTGGATAACAATATGAAAAAGAGAATAACGGCGTGAGATAGAGTCTGGTATGGTATCGATTCCAATCCTGTCGTCTCGAAGCCTGAAAGTGTCTCGTATTCAGCGGCCCCCTTAATGCCCGGAATAAGCCCGAAAATCTGGCCGGACTGCAGATACTGGTAATAATCGGCGCTCATTACACCGGTCATACCTATTGCCAGCGGAAATCCGAAACGCCCGTTGCCATAGGTTATCCACATATCTGCTACGTTTCCGGCGGTGATATCGATCACTCCTTTGACATCCATCAGATTTTTTATTCCCTGCATGACCGGCAGGGAATCTAATGGAACACCGTAGTAATCCAGAGGGAAGGTCACCCTGAAATTGACGCCCATGGTGAGGATCACGATCGCCGGATATGGACGATATCCTAGAAAGCAGTAATCGATCCCGGATTTCTTGCCATATTTCTCGCCAACCTCCGTCAGCCTTAAATCGGCCATACCGACTCCAAACTGCGAAAGACATCCGATAATGACCTTCAGATCTTTCGAAAAAGCCTGGTTCAGAATAGCATAGGTCATGGGATCGAGTTCGGCCAGGGCCGACGGATCGTAATCGATACCAAGATAGAAATACTCTCCCGGTTCCATCTCCTCGATAAAATCAAATACTTTTTTTACCTCGGGCGTCGTGGAAATAGGTACTTTGAAGGAGACGACAGCCGGAATAATGACGGAAATGAAAATGCAGAGGTATATCCATCGCCGGTCTAAATTCATTAATTTTTCCCAAAAAGTCACGGCGTCCTCCTTAATCGTGGCCGAGATAGGTTCGTTCGATGCCGAGAATGATTTTAACACAGGTGGCGATAACTCCCAACCCGACCCCCATAGTTATGGCTCGCTTGGCCGCCATATTCGGTACCGCCAGTATCCACCCTACAGCCGTTTGATTGATGCCGGAAAGCGGCCCGAGCGGTATCAGCCTTAGCATCACTATAAATGCTGTGACAAGAAGGATCGTGGCCAGAATCGTCCTGGCTCGAAATGCCCGGTAGGCCGCGCTGGCTACGTAGAATGCTAAAAGCGAAAAAATCGTCGCCATAATCGGTATCAGGATGTTAGTGAAAAGGTCCATGTGGAGATAGCCCTCGCGCCACTCCCTCTTTAAACCTGTGAATACCATGATGAAAAAGCCAAAAAGGAGGACACCCGCGTAAAAAGCCTCTTTCGGGTCTTTTAGCTTTTTAAATTCCACTTTGAGCAGGCTCCAAATACCCAGGGCCAGAGCGAAGATCCCCACGACGATAACCCAGTCATTGGCGTATGTGAAGAGCCACTCGGATTCTTCCGACGGCACGAAGTACTGGATTATCATCACTATGCCCGAGACGAGGACAAAGTATATCGGTAACTGTTTTTTCATCTTCTATCCTCGTTTCTAAAGGTTTACGGTTACCATGTCTTTTATAAACGGAATGGCAAAGGAAATCAAAATAGCCCCGGCAATCACGATAGCCATCAAAGCCGCTTTAGCCCAGTCCTGCGCTTTAAGGGTACCGACCTGGATCGGTTCTTTGGATAAATAAGCGCTGGCGGCGTAAAGCTCCTCGCCGATCAAAGTGTAATCGGTCGCCGCTATAAAGAACGGAAGCTGAGATACCTGATCGGTTCCGGATATCTGAATCGAGCCGGCGATATTTCCGGTTTCGGCCAGGATCAGCGATTCGGCGTGAAAAACGCCCATGAAGAAATTGGTGGCGGTTTTCTCTCGAAGCATGATACCGTTGACCGCCGCCACGTATGGAAACTGCATAGCCGTTTCGTACGAGATATTCTCCGGTTTGTATATTTCGGGACGTCCCGCCTCGAGGTAAGCTGTTCGCACGGTCTCTTGCGCTACCGCCATCATTACCGGATCGTTGACCGGCACCAATATACGGGTCTGGTACTCCGCCGTTAGCTTAGCCACCCGCGATAGAATCGTAAAACCGGCGATTGTGGCGATATCTCCAGCCGTACCGGTACCGAGAACAAATAGAATCGGCCGTCCCATTTCCGTGGCCCGCCCGATAGCGTCGTCAACCGCGTTGATACCCGCCAGCGGCCGCACATAGAATTCTTTACCCTTGCGGGCGTGAAAAATGAAATACACCACAATCGCCCAGAAGATAACTACTCCAAACAGAATGGGAATTTTACCGAAATGGAACCAGTTTTCTACAGCCTGTCCGGATCCCGGCTCGGAGTACTCCGAATAAACAGCCCCCGCGGCCATGGCCCGGACTTTGTAGAAATAAGTTTTGCCGGCTTCTATGTAGCCCGGATTTGGATTTCCGTTTTCGGTTGGAGTTTTGTCTTCATCCTCGTATTCGGATATTCCCTTGACCGCGATTCCTCTTTTCATATACTCGCCATCGGCCGCGTCGGAACGGTAAACCTCGTAAGCGAGTACGTTATCGAGCCCGGCGCCATCATCGGTAGAGAGAGCCCATCCCACATTCACCCCATGACCGGCATCGTCCGGTTTATCCGCCACGGTCACCTTGGTTGGCGCCGCCGGCAACGGAGGCCCGGTGGTATCCACCACCGCATCCTGCGCGAAAGTCCCGGCAAAGAGGAAAAGGGTCAAAACCATCACTCTTGCCATAAAGTCTCCTTTCTAAAAAATAAGATCTTCTTATTCTATTTTAAGGATATAGCTTATTACCAAGTCCGAGAATAAACCCGGGATTAATAAATGAAAATCTCATCAGGGTATCAGACATTGATTATAGATAAATCAGAGTGAATGAAAAGGCCGGCGTCAAAATTGCCCAAAAACATGCGCCAAAGATACGACAAACCCAAAAGAATTGAAATAGATTTCTGTCAAATAAATTTCCCGTATTGGGAACAAATACCGATAAAAATAAGGCGCCCGATATCTGTTGACCGAGTCCGTTTTTCCCTTATCTTGTAGTCGATTACGGTCATATCGAAAGGATGGTGCGTGGGATGATTGAGAAAGTGCTGAAAAAAGCAAAAGATGAGAAATTCGCGTTTATCGATATCAAATTCACCGATATCAAAGGCGGTTGGCGCCATATCACCATACCGGCAGAGAAGTTCACCGAGAAAACGTTTACCGACGGTATCGGTATCGACGGTTCCTCATTGGGGTTCTTATCGGTGAAAGCGGGGGATATGATCATTATCCCGGACCCATCATACCATTTCACCGACCCTTTTTGGAAACAGCCGACACTCTCGCTGATCGCCAATGTTTGCGAGGTCAACCCCACCGAGCCGCATCCGCGCGACCCCAGGCACACCGCTCAGAAAGCGGTTGCCAGACTGAAAAAGCTCCTGCCCGATATAGAGGCATACATGGGTCCGGAATTCGAGTTCTATTTGTTCGACGAGGTCCGCTACGACCAGGCACCCAATCACGGCTTCTACTTCCTCGATGCCGAGGAGGCCGAATGGAACTCCGGTACAGATACCGAAATGAATCTCGGTCATCAGATCCGCTATAAGGAGGGGTATCATGCCGCCCCGCCACATGATAAAACATACGAAATAAGGGCTCATATTTGCGATCTTCTCAAGGATGCCGGTCTCGACGTTAAATATCATCACCATGAGGTGGGAGGAGCGTCACAGCAGGAGATCGAAACATCATTCGCCCCCTTAATGGAGATGGCCGATAAATCGCAGATGACCAAATATATAATCAAAAACGTAGCCGCCCGGTTCGGTAAATCGGCTAGTTTCATGCCCAAACCGCTGTTTATGGAGCCCGGATCGGGTTTGCATGTTCACCAGTTCCTGGCTAAAGACGGCCGCTCGATTTTCTATGACAAGAAGCATGAACTGAATATTTCCGAAACAGCGAGATTCTATCTTGGAGGCCTGTTAAAGCATGCTCCTGCTTTGCTGGCTTTCACCAGCCCGTCGACAAACTCGTTCAAGCGGCTGGTACCTGGTTTCGAGGCTCCGGTGCGAATCAACTATTCAGTAGGAAATCGAACCGCCGCCGTGCGGATACCCGGCTATATAAAAGACCCCGACGTTATGCGGGTGGAGTTCCGTCCTCCGGACGGCACCGCTAATATCTACCTGGCTTTTTCGGCTATGCTGGCAGCAGGTCTCGACGGTATCGAAAATAAGATCGATCCGGGCGAACCGCTCCAGGATATCGGGGGAATCACCGAAGCCGAAGCGAGAAAATATCCGATGCTCCCGTATTCGCTGGCCAGATCGATCGAGGCTTTGGAAGCGGATATGGAATTCCTCACCCGTGACGATGTCTTCTCAGCCGAACTGATCGATACCTGGGTCGCAATAAAACGCGACGAGATGGACCAGGTCAAAGTCCGCCCGCACCCGTGGGAGTTTAGACTTTATTATGACGCGTGATTGACCGAAAAATTAAATCGTAGGGGCGAGGTTACCTCGCCCTTTTTTTGTAACACTAGACATTCTCCTATCACAGTATCCGTTGATTTAGTTGACAGAAACTCGTTAGGTTACTAACCTGCGGTTGCTTTTTCCTGATTGTCGATCTGGCGAAAGCTGTAACATTATTCCGTTTGGATTTTTACGGTTCATATATTACTTTATCTATGATCGATACGTAACAAGGAGGCGGCTCGAATGGCCGAAACAAACAATCATGAGGAGTCATTAAGAGAAATCGCGCGTCGTCCCCCGCGAATGACGGTCTTAAGCGATTCCCCTCTGGAGAAATATACCGATGAAAGTTTCGAGCTGATCTACAAAATCGGTTCGGTGTATGACATTCTGCGTCATTCCGGCACAAAAACTCCGATGGCCATTTCCCTTTACGGCGACTGGGGAACCGGCAAAACCTCCGCCATGCGTTTTTTAAAGGATATGCTGGAGGACTGGAATGATAGTCCGAAGAACGCTAAAAACGACCATTTCACCGTTCATACCGTCTGGTTCGACCCATGGAAGTATCAGAAGAGAGAGGATGTCTGGCGGGGATTGATCGCCGAACTGATTCTGAAAAGTCTGATTCTGAGAAAGGGAAAAGACAAAAATTTCAAAGACAAAATCGCATCGGCGGCGAAAAGGTTCGGGCCTTTTCTGGGGAAATCTTTTTTACATGCCTTATCCGGATTGAAAATCGGGACGGAAATAGTAGAATACAATTTCGAAACCGCTCAACAAATTGTGGACGAATGGGAAAAAGCGGCTCACCCGGAAAAGGCGTACCTCAATGATTTCGAGGATACACTCAAAGACTGGCTCGAGAAAACCATCGGGACAGATGATAAGACGAGGATGGCCATTTTTATCGACGATCTGGACCGCTGTATGCCGGAGGTGGCGCTGGAGGTGCTGGAGGCGTTGAAGCTGTATCTGGCGATTCCGGAACTGATTTTCATAATCGGGGTCGATCCGAATGTTGTCAATGCCTTGATTGAAAATCATTATGAAAAGCTCGGGGTGGAAAAGGAAAAAGCGAAAAAGTATCTCGGCAAAATGTTCCAGGTGGAAGTCAATATCACCCCCAGCCAATCTCAGGCGGAGCGGTTTTTTGAAAGGCAGATCCGTGAATTAGACACCATGATCGCCGGGAAAGAATCATATTGGCAGAAGATGATGACAGATGAGCAAAGAGACATTATCTACCCGATTCTGCAAAATATGGCTCAACATAATCCCCGCGAAATCAAGCGGATTTTAAACAACGCGCTGATATATGGAACCGGCGCGGCTTTAGAAAAGACGGAAGACCAGGAAAACAGGTTCGCGCAGGGGGTGCAGACTTATCTTATTTCACGGGCGCTCGATTCGTTTACGACAATTCGAGGCGAATGGCTTGGAACAAAAAACTATCTTGAGTTATTTAACGACTGGTCTAAGATTGTACGCGATAATCCGGATTTAGAAACGCCGGCTCTTTCCTCCACCAAAAAAGGGAAAGAGGAAGAGATTACGGCTGCTCCGGGAATAACCGGCCGCCGGGGAGAAAAAGGGGAGGGGGATATCTTTTCAGCCATTGAGGAGCCGTATAAATCATTCTGTTCTAAATGGACACCGATCCTCGGTCTGGGCTCACTGCGCCAGCTTTTTGATTGTCCGTTTCTATTCGAGCTTATGAAAATCGAGTTCTCCACCGATGTTGCGGGACGCATGGCTTTTCAGACAGCTCGAAAAGATGAGGCTCCTTTACCCGGATCTGATAATCCCATCATGAAAAAAATCGCGGCCGATCTGAAAAAACCGGCCGAAAGCCTAACCCCCGATGATCTGATTTCAGTTACCAGTCTCGATCTATCCGGGCTTAAACTGAGCGACCTGAAACCGATTCAAGGGCTGACTAACCTGCAAACGCTCTATCTCAACAGCACACAAGTGAGCGACCTCAAACCGATTCAAGGGCTAACTGATTTGCAGGAGCTCTATCTTGCCGATTCGCAGGTGAGCGACCTCAAACCGATTCAAGGGCTGACTAACCTGCAAACGCTCTATCTCAACAGCACACAAGTGAGCGACCTCAAACCGATTCAGGGGTTGACTAACCTGCAAGCGCTCTATCTCAACAGCACACAAGTGAGCGACCTGTCCCCGATTCAAGGACTGACTAATTTGCAGGAGCTCTTTCTTCGCGAGACACAAGTGAGCGACCTGAAACCGATTCAAGGACTGTCTAATTTGCAAAGGCTCGTATTAGACGGTACACAAGTGAGCGACCTCAAACCGATTCAGGGGCTGACCAACCTGCAAACGCTCTATTTCAACAGCACACAAGTGAGCGACCTCAAACCGATTCAGGGGCTGACTAACCTGCAAAGGCTCGATCTCAACAAGACACAAGTGAGCGACCTCAAGCCGATTCAGGGGCTGACTAACCTGCAATTGCTCGATCTCGAGGGCACACAAGTGAGCGACCTCAAACCGATTCAGGGGCTGACTAACCTGCAATCGCTCTATCTGGAGCGCACGCAAGTGAGCGATCTGTCCCCGATTCATAATTTGAAAGAGCTTGCTACTCTTTACCTTGACGAAAATTGGAAGAGAAGCGAAGTGGCTAAAGAGCTAAAAAAGAATCTGCCAGAAGTTAATATTGCTTACATGTAGTCTGTAGCTCAGGAGATGAAAGCTCCTGATATTTTCCTACCGCGGCCTGCTGCAGATAATCTCAACTTCATTTTCGGTATCCGGGTAGCCTAAAAATCTCGCTCTTATCAGACCAGTACATTGCGGCGGGTCAGGTGGCGGACCGGGTATATCGTCAATATGAATCATAAACTCGCTATAAGCGTAACCATCGTTATCGGTGGTGTCTATCGATTGTCCGGATATCTCCCCGCAGACCAAAGCGCTAAAATAAATAATACCGTTGGAAATTTCGCATCCGTTGCCGTCGAGAAGACGAACCGTGATATCGGAAAAACCGGCGGTATCCGGCGGCGAGACCCATATCGCGCCCGGATCGGCGGATATATGAATCTCGGGATGATATACCGGCAGGGGAAATACCGAGGAGGTATCGGCTACCTCGCCTGCCGATACGATAATCCTAATAGTCTCGAGAGAGTGATCGCATATATACCCCAACTGAGTCGATGCCCATCCTCCAGCCGAATCCGGATATTCCGGGTGTTCCGTATAAATTACATTTTCGAAATCGACAATTGAATCCGGCTCTATTTCGATATAAACCGGAATACCGAATCCCGCCGGGTTGGCGTATCGATCCCATATTCCAACACCTAATGGTATGTACAAAGAATCGCCCGCCGATTCAGCGACCGCCCCAAGCGAAATACTCACAAACGCCGGAGGTCCCGGCTCGATCATGACCAACGACTCTTCGACCGAGATATTCTCATATTCGATAATTGTCGCCCTGATCTTTACCCATCCCGGAACATATCCTGAGAACAGTTCGACCTCGATCCGGCCGTCAACATCGGTAATACCCTCATAAATATGAGAGATCGAATCCTCCGAAGCGGGGTAATCGAACGAGGGCGGATCAGCCCCATGTGTGCCCGGGTATTCGGTTATCTCGAGCCGCACTCCGTACCCCTCTCCCATATTATCGTTGAATTCGCCGAATATGGTAACATGAACGGTTGTATTTTCACGCCCCACTTCTATAGCCGAATCAACTGCGCCGAGAACCAAGCTTGCGGGCCCGCCGATCGCTACGGTAACCAGATGTTCCTCGGTGAAAACATCTGTATCATCGAGCGAAACCGCCCTTATCCGAATCGGGCCGGGCGCGGTGCCCGAATACAATTCCACCGATGCTATACTATTAGAATCGGTAACAACATCCGTTTCGAACAAAGCCGAATCCTCGGTAGATTGGTGTTCGAACGACGGTCTTTCTTCCCCGATCATCGATGGAGGCTGGGTGATGGTAAACCGCACATCGAATCCATCGCCGAGTGGGTCGTCATTATGATCGAAAAGAATGGCGGATATCGTAGTATTTTCCCCGCCAGCTTCGATAATAGAATCCTCTGCGCCCAGGATCAAACTTGCCGGGCCGCCGATCACTACGGTAACTAAATGCTCCTCTGCAAAAACACTCGTATTATCGAGTGCAACGGCCTTGATCCGAACCGGACCCGGCGCGGTACCGGAGTATAATTCTATCGATGACATCCCGTTGTTATCAGTAATAATATCGATTTCAAACAAAGCCGAATCCTCGGTAGATTGGTATTCGAATGACGGCCTTTCCTCCCCGATCATCGACGGAGCCTGGGTGATGGTAAACCGTATACTGTACCCATCGCCAAGCGGATCATCGTGTTGATCGAAAAGAATCGCGGATATCGTGGTATTTCCCCCGCCAGCCTCGATAATGGAATCCTCGGCTGAAAGAGTCATGCTAACAGGAGCCATCGGCAACTCGATCTCCGGCGATTTGGTTGTGCATCCTGATAAAACGACAGTTATTGCCACGCATAACGCCAGCCATCTTATACGCTTTAGGAGAATTAAGAATCTCATAACTTCCCCCTGTCGGGAACTAAGAATTTCTTAAATAAATATCAATATGTTCAATATAAACAACAGAATTAACATTCCAAAGATTCCAATTATTTTAATTCACGCGGCAGGGTGAAGCGGCTATAATTGATTACTATGCGCAAGTAACGTCCTCATTAAAAAACCCCGGCCGTCACGACCGGGGTTTTAGTGTCGGGTACCATCATTGGTGCGGCGCTTCGGATGTTATCCCGACAGTTTATCCAATACCTCGTCGGCGTGGATCTCGGTTTTAACCTTTTTGAAGATATGATTGATCCGCCCGTCCTCGTCGATTAGAAAAGTCCTGCGGGCGATTCCCCATTTCTTCTTGCCGTACATATTTTTTTCCACCCAGACGCCGTATTTTTCTATTATCTCCTTGTTGATATCGGCCAGGAGATTGAACGGAAGTTTGTATTTCTGACGGAATTCGCTGTGTGAGCTTTCATCGTCGGCCGAAACCCCCAATACCTCGATCCCCTTTTTCTTCAATACGCTGAAATTATCCCGAAATGAACAGGCCTCTTTCGTGCAGCCGGGAGTATCGTCCTTAGGATAAAAATACAACACCAATTTCTTGCCGACGTAATCCGATAATCTATGAAAATTACCGTCCTGATCGGTCAACGTGAAATCCGGGGCTTTATCGCCAATTTCTACCATTTATCCTCCGCCTTTGTAATATCGTTGTTATACGAACATAGGAACTATCCGTTTGATTAACCGGTTTCGGGAAATCAAAATATATAATACTCGATGATTACTCCTGGGAATTCTATTTGCTCAATAATCCATTAAGACTCTGATTGAATTTCCTCGGGATTATGCCATAAAGATCGAAAAATGATCTGTCGTTGGTAAAATTGCCCTCGAGCAACATGGTAATCTGTTCGCCGGTAACCGGAAACCAGGCGAATCTTTCGAAAATACCCGATAGTGCCTTCATTAACGGGACCGGTTGATGGATCTTCTTCACTTTCTTTCTCCCGAGAGCTGCTCCTATTTCATCGAGCACGCGGTTGAAAGTCATGATCTCCGGTCCGCCGATTTCGAATGTTTTGTCGATAACACGCTTATCGTCGATGGCCCCGATCACGCCCGCGGAGATATCGTCGACATGCACCGGTTGCAGTTGATAATTACCATCGCCGATGACCGGCATCACAGGGAGACGTTTGATCATATTCGCAAACATGCCGGTAATATGATCGCCAGGACCGAAGATCATCGACGGACGTAGGATTGTCCATTTAAGACCTGAATTCCAGATATATTCCTCGGCATCGTATTTCGATTTTTGATAGCCGGTTACACTGTGCGGGCCGACACCGAGCGCCGATATCTGGATGAACCGGGAGATGCCGTTCGATCTGGCAAATTCTACCAAGTTTCTGGTGATATCGATATGTGCTTTTTTGAAAGTAATCCCTTTACGGGGAAATTCTCTTATAATTCCGATAGCGTTGATTAAAAGGTCGGCGTCAACCCGGAGATGTTCGAGCGATTTTCCAGGATCGGCCGATATTACGAGGGGTTTATTATTCAACGGTATTTTTGTTTCGGTACCGGGTCGGACGATGAATTTTACCTCATGTCCGTTTTCGATTAGTTTTCGCCCGAGGTTCGAACCGACAAATCCCGTAGCTCCGGCCAAAATAATATTCAAGGTTTAGCCCCTTTCTTCCAAAATATTATAATCAAACTCTTACAAACTTTCCAGGCTAATTAGCATAGAATAGGATGTTAAATCGAATATTAAAGAGCTTGTCAACATTATTTCAATTTCTTATATTATTCAAGACTAAGCGGATTAATAGCTGAGATCCAGTTGAAAAAGTATACTTCTATTCGCGGAGGATCGATTTGAAAACAGATATTTTAGCTGGAATTGTGACAACAATACTGATAGTATTTTACACGATTACGTTCGCTCAAAGCCCTTACACTTTCGAAACCGACTTAGTCATGCTGGCAATACCGTCCGACAGTGGCGCGTATTTTGACGCTGATCTTGTCAATATCGGTGATAGCCGTAATAATTACATCGTTACTAAACAGGATAATATGCCCGATTCCTGGATAGCGTATTTATGTATAGACTCGTTATGCCTGCCGGGCGATTCGGGGCAGGTTATTCTCGAACCGGGATCGTCCTCCAGGATCAGTGTTGAGCTCTATCCGTATGCGGCGCCGGGTGATGGTGAGGTTACTGTTACCGTACGGCCCACCAGCAACCCCGATGATTTAAAAACCATTACATTCCGGGCTGTTACCGGTTATTCGGTTCTTTTGCTGGCCGATGGCGACGAGGAGAACGAATACCGTTCATATTATGAAGATGCCCTGAACGTGGCGGAAGTAGAATTCAATTACTGGGATAAAAAATTCTCTAATTTCCGTTATACCGACCTGTTGAATTTCCAGCATATCCTTTCATATACCGGTAATCGGACAAATGGGCTTTTCTCCGACGAGGAAATCCAAGCCTTAACCGATTTTCTTGGCAGCGGGGGCAATCTGTTCCTTACCGGGCAGGGAGCGGCGTCATCGTTACAGCAAACGGCCTTTCTCAATGATTATCTCGGGCTTTATTTCGTGGATACCTACGACGCCGACCCTGCCGTTGACGGCGCGAATAATGACCCCATTGGCGATGGTTTGAGTTTCTTCATAACCGGCGGCGACGGCGCGAACAACCAGGTTGAGCCCGATCAGGTAGAAGCCGATTACGAAAGTTATATTTCGTTTATCTATACCGATGGCGCCGTGGCGGGTGTACATAAAACCACCGAAAATTACCGAACTCTATTTCTATCGTTCGGCCTGGAGGCAGTCGATAACGAAGCCGATAGAAACGTCATTATCGAACGCACGTTCAATTGGTTTTTCGAAACGACGTCAACCTACGATAATAATCCCGAGATCCTACCGAATTCACTCGCGCTTATGAGCTACCCCAATCCCTTCAACGCTTCGACCGTGATAAGCTATGAACTTCCCAACGATAATAATATCGTAATTAGCATATATGACCTTCTTGGCCGGAAGGTAGCTATCCTATATGATGGTCATCATCCAGCCGGAGAATATTCGCTCACCTGGAACCCCGCGGACATTCCCTCCGGCGTATATTTCGCCCGGCTGGAGGCGGGGTATCGTATCGAGAGTATTAAAATGGTGCTGATAAAATAGAAGTAGGTCAAATCGCATGCGATTTGACGAATATTCGGGGTAATAAGCTGTCAAAACGGTATAATGAAAACTTTGGCGCATTATCAATTCATACATAATAGAGTTCAACAAGGAACGTATCAACAAGCAGAGCCATCTGACGCTCGATCCCTAAAATAATACAGATAATCATTTAATCATTGACGTCAATACCCATATACGTTATGCTTAATACGGCTGTTTTGAAAATAATATCTTTTGTAAGGTGGAGGAATCCAATAATGCGGAAAATCATCATCACGGTTATTATAATGTCTGTAATGATCTCCAATGTCTATTCTCAGGGAGCAGAGAGGAAAATCGCTTTTTACGCCAATAGCGGGATATCGGGACCGCTCGGGCCCCAGGGATTTAAGGACGGTTGGGGAGCCGGCGTAACTTTCGGCTTTGCCGCCGGCTATAAAACCACGTCAAAACTCATACTGGGAATTTACGCCGATTTCAATAGTTTCAACTTTCGAGACGAGAAGCTTATCAATGACGCGGGCCTGCAGGGATACGGTATCGGTATCGAAGGCGGTAAATCTCGAATAACATCCTACGGTTTCAACGCGCGCTACTATCTTGACGCAAGGAAAAAAGAAGCCCGGCCGTACCTGGTTTTCAATATCGGCGGGATCAACCTTACCGGAAGCGATATATATGTCAGCTACGCCGGCAATACCTTCCTCCTGGCCGAATGGGTCGGTAATGAGACTGCTATGGCGGTCGCGTTGGGGGCGGGTCTGGAAGTATATCTTTCACCGAAAATATCGCTATTCGCCGACGCCAAGTTTAGCTTGGCTTATACCGACGAGGAAAACACAAAATATCTTCCGGTGAGAATCGGGCTGTCGTTTTATTGAGGAAATTATGAATATACCCGTTATCGCCAAATCGATACTACTAACAACGGCTATAATTTTATCGACATCACTTTCGCTATCGGCGCAGCAGTCAACGCGCGCATTTAATTTTAGCATCAGCGGAGGCAGATCGTCTCCTACCGGCCCCGCTGATTTCACTCGCTATTGGGGCTCGGGTCTCAACTACGAATTCAGCGTAGCGTACGAACCATCTCGCCTTTTCCATCTCGGGATTTCCGCAAGAATGGATAATTTTCCATTGAATGAAATGAAAATTCAGCAGGAGGCCACCGAGTTGGGGGTAACAACCCTGTACGACCATCGGGATATATCGATATTCTCTATGAGTATATTCGCGAGAACGCCAATTATCGAATCTAAAAACCGCTTGAAACCGTATCTTTTTATTCAAATAAGCGAATCATGGCCGAATACCGGTTTCGTTTACGCGTCAAACAGCGACAGCGCCTGGGTATTTGCGCGACCCATGCAAAAGGATAGGCTAAACTCTTTCGGATTCGGCTTAGGCTCCGATTATAGAATATCTGAGAAGTTCTCCCTGTCTCTTGAGTTCGGATATAGGGTTATCTTCACTTATTATAAAATTTCTAGACGTTTAGATCAACCTGATGGACCCATAATAAACGAAAAGGGAAAAAACAGCAATGACATCTTCGTATCATTTGGTTTGCGATATTCAATTACTGTTTATTGATTTATATAATTTCAATGGAGGATCCAAAATAAAGCCCCTTCTTATCTCCGCGATAATCATCCTTACTACATTATCGGTTCAAGCAGGGGAGAAGACGTTCATTCAAGGCCCCCTTGAATCGGGTTTCTATATCGGCCCCGAAGCCAAAGTATGTGTGATATTCGACGAAAACGAGATCATGGCCGGGGGGCGGGCGGGCTGGATAATAAATCACAAATTCGCCGTAGGAGCCGCGGCATATACGATGGTCTCGGAAAGTTCTATGCGAAGATGGACTGATACCTTCCCAGATATAAGTATGAGCTATGGCGGCGTATTGCTCGAGTATATCCATAATTCAGATAAGATCGAGCATTTTTCGTTGGAAATGATAATCGGGATCGGCTCGATTTCGTTGCATGAAGATAGATTTATCACAGTTCATGAACAGGACAGTTATTTTATCATGGAACCCGGCGCCAATTTCATTCTCAATTTTGCGAGATTTCTTAGGGTCGGTGTCGGATTCGGATATAGGATGGCCTACGACATCGAATTCGGGTATTACGATAATGAGGATCTTACAGGGGCGTCGTTTAGGGTATTCGGGAAATTCGGGAAATTTTGATAATTTACGCCCAGGAGGTTCGTAATGTACGGTATTATTGTCCAATTCATGATCTTTATCGCTCTAATTAAGATCCTGCTTATCGCCAGAAGCCCTGTTTTATGCGCTTCCATTTACGCCTCTATCGTCTTCTTTTTCTCCCTGCTTGGGGGAGCATCGTTCTTATCCCTGGTTTTTAATACGAGCCTTATATTCGGTTTATCGTTTCTATACTACTGGCTGCTGCTTCGTTATGAAGGGTATTTTCTTTTTTGGGTTATAATGATTGTCGGTTTATTTATACTGTTTTTATAACCGTGGCCAACAATTCTTTATACAATATTATCCTTCAAATACTTCATAGCCGCCACGCAATAGGCGGGACGTGGGATAGCGTCGATCAAATCCATCCGGTTGAGATCGCCGGCGATATAATCGTCCCACATGTCGTATAAAGCTTCAAAATCCTCTTTAGGCAGGTTTATCTTTTTCGACGCATATATCGAAAGGCAGTCTACGCCGTCGTCGTCCGCCCCCGAAAGTTCGAATTTCTCACCGGTCAGCCCTTTATCCGCGCGCCAGTTATCCAGTATCAGTTTGCTGCCGCCCTCGGAAAGTTTCGCTTTTATAAGCTCTATCCCTACCGACCAGAATTTCTCAAATATCATCTATAATCCCCCATGGATTTCTACTCTATAGCTAATACAGAATTGTTAATCGAAGGCTTTAGTTGCTCTGTTCCTGTGCTAACGGTTGCCTTTCCGGCTCCAACAGTTTTATCGAATCGATAATCGCCTCGATTACGGCCTCTTCGCGATCGCGATCCTCCACCGGGCAACTGTAGCTGACATCAAGAGAACTTTTTTCGCCGATAATCGGGAATATCCGCCAGTAAACAAGCTCCCCTTCCGGCTCGTCCGACGTGAACTCGGCCGAGGTGATCAGAAGATCGCGGCTTCGTTTAAACATGGTGATCTCCTGGCCGTTGAAAAGCCCAAGTTCGGCGGCCCAGCCGGCTATAACCCGCGACGCCTTCTGCCTTTTCCTGCCCCTCAATTCCTTATTAATCAGGCTTATGCTCAATTCGCCGAAACCCTGCGGATCGAATATGATAACCTCATGGTCATCCTCGACCTCCCAGTTCGACGGAATCAGCGCCGTAAACCAACCATCTATCTTTATCTCGTCCCAGGAACTTTTATCTATAATTCCTCTATCATTGCGCATCTAAAATGCCTCCGGCAGTCTTAACCTGAAGATCCATTCGCTACAAAGTTAACGATCAACCAACCTATCTGCAAGTTATTTTTCGAATCGATCGCCTCTTAGCCGTCGAAAATTATTCGTAAACCCTTTAACGTCAATTCCGTATCCACGGTTTCCAAATGTTTCGATTCCCCCATGAAAATCTCCGAATACCCGCCGGTGGCCACGACCCGACAATCGGCGATATTCAACTCTCGTTTTATCTTATCAACAAGATATTCCATCTGCCCGATAAAACCGTAATAGATTCCCGATTTCAGCGAATCGGCGGTGTTTTTGGCGATAAAATTCTCCGGTTTTTCAAGCTTCACCGAAAACAGGCGGGACGCTTTCTTAAACAAGTTCGCCGCCGAAGTCCAGACGCCCGGAGCGATCATCCCCCCCACATAATTGCCGTCTGAATCCAGAATATCGTAGGTGGTGGCCGTGCCCAGATCGACTATTATCGCCGGATAACCATATAGCGCCCTGGCCGCGGCGGCGTTGGCTATCCTGTCGGGCCCTACCTGACG
The DNA here is from genome assembly GCA_036481315.1 of Candidatus Zixiibacteriota bacterium. Lineage (GTDB taxonomy): Bacteria > Zixibacteria > MSB-5A5 > UBA10806 > UBA10806 > JAZGHS01. The sequence goes on from JAZGHS010000105.1 coordinate 29,413, forward strand.
CGACTCATCGTAGAGAATCTTAAAACCGATATTCGGGGTAGCGTGATTCAAAACCACAGGTGTAAGCTTAAAATACTTCTCGGCCATGGAGATATAGATCTGGGTCAATGTAGGCACCACCGAGCAGATACCCACCTTCCTGACCGTTTTATCCTTACCGGCATGAAATTGCAATAATTGGTGAATTAGAATCCCGCACTCGTCGGCGGTAACAGCGTGCGACGATGCTATCCGGAAAGATCCTCGAAGCTTATCCCCCTCGAAAAAACCGATCATGGTCGTCGTATTACCGATATCGATCGCCAGAAACATCAAGCCTCCACTTTGTTTACCGAACCGTCCGAAACCTCGAAAGTCGTCATTGTTTCCCTCTCCAATCCCCCCATAGTCGCACTGGCTAAAAATACCTGCCCGCCATCGGAAAGCAAGTTCAAAAGCGCCTTTCCGCGAGTTCGATCCAGTTCGGCGAATGCCTCATCCATAATCAATATGGCCGGTTCCCTGCGATGTTCCGAGAGGGTCTCGAGCGTAGCAAGCTTCATAGCGATCATGACTGTTTTTTTCTGTCCCAACGATCCGAATTGCCGCAAAGGGTGACCGTTTATGGTGATATCAAGGGAATCCCTGTGGGGGCCTATGAGCGACGCCCCGAT
>JAZGHS010000106.1:0-32261 GCA_036481315.1 Candidatus Zixiibacteriota bacterium
GAGGGAAAAGGTGTCCGGCGTCTTACAGCCGATAACTGCGATTTTTTGGTGCGTATACCGATGGCCGGTAAGGTGGAATGCCTTAACGCATCGGTGGCGGCCGGTGTCTGCCTGTTCGAGGCGGTAAGACAGCGAACCAGGAAGTGATTTCCCGGATTCGCTGAAAGATCGATACTTATTCTATCGAGAACTAAGAACCGAGTGACTAAAAACAATTAATCTGATGACTGTAATCGATACGATATATATAATCTCGGGAGTTTTACTATTATTATTTTTGGGCTTATTTACCATAACTTCGGTCCGCGAGAGAAAAATCAAAGCTGCGGTCATAAGCGGAATAATTACAATACTATATATCATTTTATGGACCGTAATATATAATTTTCCACTAATTCGAATATTATCGTTAATACTTGTTTTTGTATCTCTTGCGGCGTTTTTCCTTCCTCTTGGGAAAATACATAATCTTAATATAGAAAAAACAAAGGAAAGATTCGACGAGCGCGATACAATCTTCGCCAGAGAAGGATACGGATCGGGCTCACCCGAATACGACGCCTATTACGCTTTGAGACCGGAGTACAGGGAGATGGATGATAAAATCCGCGAACTTCCCGAGCTGTTATCTCCGGGTGGACGTTATTACGACCCATTTATCGCCCCGTATGTGAAATCGATTTTCGCGGCCATCCGCAATTTTACCGGAATTGTCGACGGCGAGTGTGCGGAATTACCGAAGAATTTAGAGCAGAATGAAATTACAAAGACGCTTAAACAACTGATCAGACAGATGGGAGGCGACGATGTCGGGATCGCGTCGCTTAATCCCGCGTATGTTTACTCGCATGTAGGTCGTGGGCCCGAGCCCTGGGGCGCCCCCATAACTAATAATCATCGATTCGTGATCGTTTTTACCACGGAGATGGATTATTATCAGGTCGAAAAAGCGCCGGAATTACCCACTACAGTGGAAACCGCGCTGAGATATCTGGATGTCGCCGTTATCTCCGTAGCCATCGCCGATTACATCAGAAAATTAGGATATCCCGCTCGCGCCCATATCTCCGACAGTAATTATCAAATAATTCTCCCCCCTGTGGCCCATGATGCCGGTTTGGGCGAACTTGGCAGAATGGGATATATTATCTCCCCGACTTTTGGCCCGCGAATAAGATTGGGCGCGATAACTACTGACTTACCATTAATCCCCGATAAACCGATTATCTTTGGCGTTCAGGATTTTTGCGATAAGTGCAAAAAATGCGCGCAAAATTGCCCGGCCGGCGCTATACCGTCCGGAGATAAAACCAAGATAAGGGGCGTGGGAAAATGGCAGCTCGACATTGAAAAATGTTTACGCTACTGGCGGGTAATCGGGACCGATTGCGGCCTTTGTATGAAAGTATGCCCATATAGTCATCCTGATACATTTATTCATAACGCCGTCAGGTTCGGTATAAAACGTTCGCCTGTAGCCCGTCGCTTATCTATTTTAGCCGATGACCTGTTTTACGGCAAAAAAGTGATTTGATATATCGCAATACGATGAATTTAATTTGTCGACCCTTCTCTTATTATGATGATTTACCCTATCAATTAGGAATTTAAACGCCCGCGATTTCACTTCGACGTTCCATCAATAAGACATCGCGCCATTTGCCGTTCAGGCACCCGAGCTTTTCCCTGAGCCCCACCTCCCTGAAACCGCACGAACTATGAAGTTGGATACTGGCGACATTCTCCGGAAAAATACCCGCCTGCAAAGTCCAGATCCCTGCTTTTTCGGAATCTTCGATTAGTCTGCTTAAGAGCGCTTTTCCAACTCCCTTGCCCCAGGCTGACGCCAATAAATATACGCTTACTTCGCCTACGCCTGCATAGACGTATCGTTCGCTTACCGCGCTCAACGCCGCCCAGCCTACAATTTTTGAATCGGAGATCGCGATAGACCTGCATTTTGTAAGATGCGACTTATCCCACTCTTTAAATTCAGGTATCTCCGTTTCGAATGTAGCGATTCCTGTTTCGATACCTTCAAGGTAAATCGCGGCGACATCCGGCCAATGGCTGTCGTTCATCGGTTTTAGATGAAATTCCATACAAATCTATATATCAAACTTCCGGCTTAACGAATAGTCAATTCCTCCATCAGAGCATCGAGATGATACACCTTATCCATCAGGAAGAGAGCGTAACGTATATCGACAACAATGGACCTCGAAATTTCGCCGTTGTAGATATAATCGTCGGCCACACTTTCGATATTACCGTCGAAATCGACGCCAATCAATTCTCCTTTGCCGTTGAGTACCGGGCTGCCGGAATTACCGTTTGTACCGTCGTTGTCGGTCATGAAATTTACCGGAACGTCATTGATAATCGAATCTATATATTCGCCGTAATCTTTCTTTGAATAAACATTTTTCAACTCCGCCGGGACAATAAACGGATCTTCTCCAGTCTCCTTATCCATAACCCCTTGTAATCCGGTTTGGTGAAAATACTCCACCGCGTCGGCGGGGCTGAACCCGGTAACGGTTCCGAAATTAATCCTCATGGTACGGTTAGCGTCGGGATATATCCCGCCCCGCTTCCACTCGGCGTAAGCGGCGGCTAATTTCGGATCGAGCAGGCTATGGGCGCCCGAGAACTCCTTTTTCCGTTCACGTTGAACGTCGAGCTCGGGCCTTAAGGCGATTGCCAGATTGACAAAGGGATCGTCGAGTTTTTCCAGCTCGTCTTTGCTCATATCGAACATAGCCAATCTCTTATCCAGATCGCCAAGTTCGGTTCGTGAGTAAAGATTATCCAGATACTTACCGAGCCGCTTATCCCTATTTCCCTTTCCTGCCAGCAGTTTTTCGAACGTTTCGACCTTCTGCCCATCGGGAAGATCCAGAATTCTCTTTAAAAAATAACGCATCATTGTCTTATCCACGTCGGGCAGGAGGTTGATTTGCGTTCGACGGAGCCTGCGTAGGGCGCCGTCCCGGTCACGTTCCTGGTATCCCGGCTCTCTATCGATATCGTCCTTCTCACGTTCTACCGCCCGCTTGTAAATCCCGTTGGCGGATCGAAGAAGATTACATACGTAATTCATGGAGCCGAGAAGATGATCCTTATCCTGCGTTTCCCGTTCCCTTGCCGTCAACTCTTCTAAATCCCTTAATATATTCCCGTATTTTCCCCTCAAATCCGGTTTGGAATTGATAAACTTCGTAAGTGATTTCTCATTTTTCCTGGCTCGTTCTAAGGCGTTTAGCTTTTTAAGCCCCTTTAGGACGCCGTTATTTTTCTTATAGTAATTATGGATTCCGGTTATACTCGATGCCAGCCTGATGGCGGCGTTAGAATCGACCGCCGCGATAGCCTCGAGAATATCGAGACGATCCCTCATTGTCCCGATTGACATGGGGAAATAGTGATTCATAATATTGTCGATCTCGAAAGAGCTGGTATAACGATTAGTTTTCCCCGGAAACCCCATCATAAAGGTCAAACTGCCCTCTTTTATACCCTCGGAAGAAATCGTTAAAAAAACCTTCGGATGATATGGAATGTTTTCTTCGGAGTATTCGGCCGACGATCCGTCGGGGGCAACATAGGCGCGAAAGAAGGCGAAATCGCCGGTATGACGCGGCCACATCCAGTTATCAATCTCCCCGCCGAATTTACCGATAGCTAACGGAGGAGCATAGACTATACGGATATCCTTTATCTTAAGAAAGGTATAGAGCATATATTTCAGCCCGCCGTACATTTTAGCGACATTGCATTCCACATCGCGATCCGTCTCGGACTCGGCCACGATCTCCTTGATGACTCGCTCGATTGCGTCGTAACGCTCCAGATCGTTCATATTATCGTCCACGGCGGCCAGCACGCGATCGGTCACATCGTCGATCGAGAACGTCACCCGCGCTTCCGACCCGATCGCCCTGATTTCGTCTTCCCTATTGGACGCGTAAAATCCGTCGCGAAGATAATTTTGATCGACAGTGCTCTGCCTTTGAATTGCCCCGTAGGCCACATGATGATTGGTGATTATTAAACCGTCGGAGGAGACAAACGACGCGGTCGCTCCGAGACGGATGACAGCGTCCGCGATTCCCCCGCCTTCGGGATTATAAATCTGTTCCGGTTCCAATTCCAGGCCGCGGGCTTTGAGATATCCCCACGGTAATTTCTCGAGATCGTAAAGGGGCCACATCCCTTCATCGGCGAACACCGATACTCCTGCGAGAAGGCTTAGAATCACTATCAAAATAATCGATTTTTTAATCATCAAGGACCTCCATATTGATTTCATTCGAATAAGCGTAAGATTTATCAATAAGGCAAGGATAATTTAATCCACAATACGGAAACAGGGCTCCGCTTTTCCAGACGAGTAGGTCACCGCTTAAAATCGTTGACTTGGTTTCCCGGATCGATTATTTGTAACAATCGATAATACTGCTGCAAATTACAGGGATCAAGCGATAAGATCGGACAACTAAAATGAGAAAAACAAAAGTCCTCTTTATCTGGAATACGAAAGAACCGCTTCGTAAATATTTCAAAGATAGTCTTAAAGATTATCCGGAGACCGAATTAATATTCCCGCCCGATACCGAACCGGATACGCTGATCAAATATGCCCCCGAAATCGATATCATAATCGGCTGGCGGCCGCCGCCGGGATTGCTTGATGCCGCCGGTAAGCTCGGCCTCTATAATGCTACCGGGGTCGGAGCCCAGCATCTGATTGAACCGTTTCGCGAATTGAACAAGCAAAGGCCGGTCATCCTTTGTAACAGCCACGGTAACGCCTACCTGACCGCCCAACATGCCGTGGCCATACTTCTGACGCTGACAAATAAAGTTGTAATTCATCACAACAGAATGGTAGATGGTATCTGGCGACCCGACAAAGATGAAACCTACTCCACACCTTTTCGCGGCAGAACAATCGGCCTTTTAGGTTACGGCGCCATCAACCGCAACGTCCATCGTTTTCTCGCAGGGTTCGATCTGAAATTCGCCGTTTTGAAACGTGATTGGAACACGGAGCGCCCAACTCCTCCTACTGTTATCGACAAATACGAATTCGCCGATCTCCATAGGTTTTTATCGGATATCGATACCCTGGTAGTCGCTGTCCCGTTAACGTCAATAACAAAAGGGATGATCGGGAAAACAGAGCTTGATCTTCTCGGCCCCGACGGTTTGCTTGTCAATGTCGCCCGGGGTCCAATTATCGACGAGGAAAGTTTATATACCGCTTTAAAAGAGAAGATTATCGCCGGTGCGGCAATCGATGTCTGGTACGAGTATCATCCCGATCCGTACGATGACGGTAGAAAATACCCGACCGCCTATCCGTTTCACGAACTCGATAATGTCGTCCTCTCGCCGCACAGGGCGGCATCGCCGTTCGACGATCCACAACGCTGGGACGATATCATCGAGAATATCAAACGTTTCGCCGACTGTAAGACCGAGTTTCTAAACGTCATGAACCTCGAGCATGAATATTAGATTGTTGTGTCGGGTCGGATTAGGCCACCCGACCGCACCGTGAAATATTCCCATTCCTGTGGTAGGTGTACCTCCCGGTGCGCCAACCCTCTGTCGGCAAACGAGGACGTCTTCCGACCACAAATACCTCGAGCATGAATATTAGATATTTTTATTGATTATTATCGTCGTTACGGTATATTTACGCCCGATGAGAAATTTGCCCCATCAGCTTTCCACTCTTTCAATCGGAGATAAACACATTGGCATGGTTTGACTCTTTCTGGGCCGCCGCGGTAGATATCGCCTGGGGATTGCCGTTGGTGATCCTGCTCGTTTCTTCCGGCATATATTTCACTATCGCCGGACGGTTCCTGCCGTTTCGCGCGATGGGACATGCTTTCAATATATTACGGGGCAAATATGACAATCCCGACGATCCCGGGGAAATCAGTCATTTTCACGCGTTATCATCGGCGCTTTCCGCCACCATCGGTATGGGCAATATCGCAGGAGTGGCTATCGCTGTCTCGATCGGCGGGCCGGGCGCCATATTCTGGATGTGGATCGCCGGTTTGGTGGGGATGTCCACAAAATTTTTCACCTGCACATTGGCGACCATGTACCGCAAGAAGGATGAACGCGGAATCGATCAAGGCGGCCCGATGTACTTCATCGAGGTCGGCCTGGGCAGATATTTCAAGCCGCTGGCTATTCTTTTCGCCGTCTTCGGGATGGTCGGTTGTCTGGCCATGTTCCAGGTAAACCAGCTTTCGGGCCTTCTGCAAAGCGATTGGGGTATTCCGAGAATGGGTACCGGCATCATCTGTATGCTATTTGTGGGTATCGTTATTATCGGCGGCATTGTCAGAGTGGGAAAGGTTACAAGTAAGGTCGTCCCGGCCATGTTCGTACTCTATTTCATCTCCGCGCTATATGTGATATTGAACAATTATTCCGCCGTGCCGGGGATACTTTCCTCAATAGTTACCCAGGCGTTCGGCGGGACAGCGATCATAGGCGGAGGCACCGCGGTGGCGTTCAGGGAGGTTTTGGTCACGGGCATAAGGCGTGCCGCGTTTTCCAACGAAGCCGGACTGGGTACAGCTCCCATGGCTCACGGCGCCGCCAAGACTAAAGAACCGGTGCGCGAGGGATTGATCGCCATGCTGGGGCCGTTTCTCGATACCAACATCGTCTGCACTATGACCGCTTTGGTGATACTATCCACCGGTGTTCCCGCGGCGCAGGATGGCGTGGTCATGACAGTAAACGCTTTCGAGCAGGCCATGCCGGGAGTGGGACGATATATCATGACATTGGTTATCGTGCTGTTCTCCATCTCCACCATGATATCGTATTCGTATTACAGCCTTAAATGCTCTCGATACCTGTTCGGATTCAAGTTCGGCAGTTATTACGTCTATGTATATATCGTAAGCCTTTTCTTTGGAGCATACTGGTCGCAGGATATTGTACTGAATATGCTTGACACCATGTTCGCGTCAATGGCCATCCCCACCCTTGCCGGGGCTCTTATGCTCTCGCCGCCGGTGGTCAGGGAGACCCTGGATTATTTCAGGCGGATGCGAGAGAAGAGTATATAGTCCATTCCAGCAAGATTCTCGTGAATATTATATCCGGTTGTCAATAACTCCCCATTTGTGAAATGGCAGATTCCACGAAAAAACCTGACTTTAATCATGGCAGGATTAACTTAAATGCATTAAGATAATCTGGCGGGAGAACATGTCCATACCGGCGGTCAGCTATGGTAGGATTAACCCAAAATGTGGTACAATCCGCGGGGTCAGATCATGCCCGAACACACAGCAGATAATGGACTGAATAATCAGGATCTTTTTTGTCAGGACTTACCGACAAAACCTCTATCGAATATTGGTAAGATTTTAGTGACGGGAGCCTCTGGTTATATCGGAGGCAGATTAGTTCCCGAGTTGCTGGCAAGAGGATATGATGTTAGAGTAATGGTCAGGGGAAATCCCGAAGCCTATAAGAGTCTCTGGCCCGAAATGGACGTGGTTGAGGCTGATGCATTGAATATAGACCAGCTAAAAACCGCCCTTGAGGGCATTGAAACAGTTTATTACTTAATCCATTCGCTACAGCTCGGACCTAAAGAATTTGAAATTGCCGATATTAACGCCGCGCGAAACTTTAGAAAAATCGCTGAAATGAAGCAAGTAAAAAGAATTATCTACTTAGGAGGCCTCGGCGATAAAAGAAATCCCCTTTCATCTCATTTGCGTAATCGTATCGAAGTCGCCGACGAATTAATAAAAAGCAATATCCCGGTCACAATCCTTCGCGCCGCGATAATTATTGGTTCAGGCAGCGCTTCTTATGAGATTATTTACCACCTTGTAAAGAGACTTCCGCTGATCATAATGCCGCGCTGGACAAAAAACAGATGCCAGCCAATCGGCATTCGTGATGTAATCAAATATCTTGTTACCGTCCTGGAAGTACCCCAAACGGCGGGTAAATATTTTGATATCGGAGGAAAAGAAGTCTTAACATATGAGGAGATGTTGAAGATCCTGGCAAATATCCTGAATAAAAAGACAATCTTCATTTCATCACCGTTCTCGATGCTGTCGCTTTATGCATACTCGGCGAGCCTGATGACGCCTGTACCCAACGCTATTACGCAATGTCTGATGGAGGGAATAAAAAACGAAGTTATCTGTCTGAATGATTCAATAAAGGAATACGTATCCTTCGAACCTCTATCGTATAAAGAATCGATAATAAGAGCGATGACACGGGAAGAGCAGGATAAGGTATACACTCGTTGGTCCGACGCGTATCCCCCCGCTCATGAACTGGCTTTAAAGCTCCACGAACTCGACCATAAACCGGCCTATACAACGCAATACTCCATTCTAAGTGAAAAAAAGGCCGATTCGCTTTTTCAATCTATTTGCAAAATCGGGGGCAAAGAAGGCTGGTTTAGTAATAATTGGATGTGGAGATTGAGGGGGGCTTTCGATAGAATGTTGACCGGAGTAGGAACATCGCGTGGAAGAAAGAGCTATTACGGCTTGAACGTAAACGACGTTATAGATTTTTGGCGAATAGAGGGCATAAAACAAAATGAGATGCTTCTTCTGCGTGCCGAAATGAAAATTCCTGGAAAGGCATGGCTTAAATTTAATATCGATACGGAAGAGGATAAGAGGAGACTCTCAGTAACCGCTTATTATGATACCCGGACATTGTTAGGGAAATTGTATTGGTATAACTTTTTACCTTTCCATCATTTTATTTTTAAACATCTCATTGAAGAGATAGACAAAAGAGGTAAATAGTATATTGGTAGTGAAGGCATCGAGGGAGTATTTTGGGAGGATGGGGTTGTAACGGGGATTTATTGATTACGCTCTCTTATAAAATCATATAGCATGTTAGCTATGTCTTGCGCTTCTTCAGACATGTCTTCTATACTACTAATATGACTAATTGCCTTTCTTGCGAAATCTGGCTTATTTTTAAGTGTTCCTGAATCCGCCCCAAAAGTTTTTTTAGATCCAGGTTCCAATATCCTACTATCTATGAATTTCCCCAATTTTTTATTATTATAGCTTTCCTGTTTTATCTTAATATTCTTTTTAGGTTCCACTTTATATGATTTTATCGTTTCAAGTAATACTTTAGGAGAAAGTAAGTTTTCTATTTCTATGCATTGAAGCCGATAATACCTATCTCCCAAGATTTCTTCAAGCTTTTCATGCCTCTCCTCCTTTCCTTCGTCACGATCGGCGATCAAAAATAATATACTGCATAATGAAGCAACATTTATTGGCTTCTCTTCTTTATCTAGGAATGACCAATGTGTAATGTTATTTCCAGAATATTCTACGAAGGAATAATGTTTATCTTCTTCAAATATCTTTTCGCCGTTATTTGCCATATAAATTTCAAGGTATTTCCGTATATATAGGCGGTCCGTAATTCCCTCAACCCAGATAGTGCAATTCGTCAACAATACAGATGAATTTCTGACACCCAAATCCTCTAACAATTTTCTGTCCTTATTGCTCGTATTAACTACATGAAATTTCGCTATTTTCTCTTCTGCTTCTGACTCTTCCAGCTCCTTTTTGAAATTGAATATTGAAATTTCGTCAAAATCTAAAGACAAATCCAAAAGGTGGTTAGAATGAGTTGTTAAAAATACTTGTAGATTACCGAATTTATCACTCGTTAAAAACTCTAGTAATATGCGTTGCAATCCTGGATGTAAATATAACTCCGGTTCCTCGATAAACAATAATATATTCGCTTTGGGATTTAAAAATAACGGAAAAGTCATTATAATAAGCTGTTGGATACCGTCGCCAAGTTCATAAATTGGTAATTCTTTTTCCTTCCCAATCTTAGCGAACAGGACATCGTTCCCGCCCTCCTCTCGCGGTATCAGACTTAAATCATGACCTTCAAAAAAACTTAAAGCCAAAAACCTCTCGTAATTTTCTATTAATTTTCTTTTACTCAAATCACCGAGAAGGTGCTTTCTAACATCACTAAACATTTCAAGCCCAGTAAAGATAAAGAGATTTTTCCTCTCCGTATTATTAAAATAGTCTTTTAGCGTTCTTCGCAAATACGAGTTTTCGCCTCCCGGTAACGGCCTAAGACCTCTTAAAGTGGGAATATATATTTTTGTAAATCTATATTGCTTAGGAAATTTCTTTTTTATTGCAATTAATTCACTTCGAAAAGAGATTGTGTTTTTTAGCATGGAGGCTTTGGTGTTTTTCAATATTTCGTAACGATTATGATTAGTATCTACCGGAGATTGGGAACTTGCCAAAAAATTCAATAGCTTTATTACATCATCTAATTTATTTGGATTTGGAAAATTAGTATTAATATAATTTGGCGGAACAATAGTATCGTCAAATAAAACAGGAATAATACTCTTTACGCCAGCAATATTCTCATATGCTTTCCTTGTTGTATTAAGAAACGAAGCTACCTTTTCCCTTAATTCATCCAAATTACAATTACTGGGGGAAAAATTCTCTGTTTCTAATGAAATCAGGTATCTCAACAGTCTACTTTTACCAGAATTATTAGGCCCTACAAATATATTTACCTTCGATAATTTGTCCAGCCAATCTGCAGTTGGCTTAAAAGTATAATCAACTATTGACGTGTTTCCTTCTTTTGGCAAATACCATTTTTTAATCAAATAAGACATAATATCCTTATATGTTTTTGCGCCAACGGAATATACAAATAGAATCTAGAGGAAACAAGAATGTTTTTGTATGCCCACAGCCTCCGTACCTTACGCATTATGTTGTAGTCAAGTACGTCAACCTAACGCCCAAAACCATATATTAAGTTTATTGTCAAATGGCAGCAGTATCCAAGTCTCGGATCAAAAGTACTTGACAAACCGGATCGGGGTGCTTTGTTTAAGGTAAGGTTTGCACCCACAGGGATTGTTTATGAAATACTCGCCTAATCCGGCGAGCCATCTTTGATCGTTTGACTTGAGAATCTTAAAGTTAGAATAGGAGTCGGAGTTGAGAGACGGTTTATATTAATTGAAAGACGGAAAGGAGGTAAAATGAAAGACTCACAAAATCTATCAGAACTTCTATGGGGAAAAAAGACCGGTGAGATGGCCGTAGATGAGCTGACGCGTAAGCCCTATGAAAAGGTATCCGAGGGACTTGTGGATATCGCTGCCGTAACATTTAGCATATTATATTTGATTGCCATGCTTATTTTCCTTAGCTGGCAGCTTATAGAAACGTTCATCGGCCAGAACCTCATAATGAACTGGGTTATCTCAGAGGGTGAAGATTACCCGAATTCTTCACTATTTAAACTAATTTCATGCACGGTTATCGCCGGAGGTTTGGGGGGCGTTATCAATGGAATCCGCACCGTTATCTTTTGGCACCCCGAAAAAAGGGCTTCCAGCTGGCGATTTACGTGGAAGTATATAACCCTTCCTCTGCTCGGAGCCGGCCTGGCAGCCATTGTATACGCCATCACCGGCAGCGGTATTGCCGCTATTTCAGGAGACTTCACAGTAAACGGGAATTTTACAGCCCAGGCGTTAGCGGCATTTGCTATTGGCGCGCTCTCAGGATACGGTTCCCATGAGGGTTTCAAGTGGCTGAATGCTCAAGTCTATAAGCTATTCAAAACAAAGCCATCGGGCAAAGTAATAGTACCTGAATTGAAAGATAAGACCGAAGAAAAAGCGGATGAATTCCTAAATATGTTCAATCTAAAGCTGAGCAAGGTAATATATGAAACCACTACAGACCCGAATAAAGTCGGCAAAGTAATCAAACAGGAGCCAGTCGCCGGTTCGATAATTACAGAAGGTGCATCGATTAACGTCTTCATTGGTAGGACATAATGATCAGAAATCCTGATCACGGGATCGCGGATGAGAAGTAACTGTAGTTCGGCAGCCAACATTGGCGGAACTCGGGGAGTTCTGCCCTGCAATCTACGGAATTAGACCATCCTCAAATACGCCGCGATCTGCCCCCGGTGATGTATTTCATGATCGAGGTTACCCCGAACAATCACCCACCAGACCGTAACCTTGCCGAAACGCTCATCGTATACAATATCTGAAAACCTGCTATTGGGTAAATTGCGTAATAATTCTTCGCGTTTTTTTCCCGCGGTTTCGAATTCACTTAGAAGGACGTCATACTCATCACGGTTTTTGATATTCTCGACAGCCGCCTCGCCTTTCATAGCCGGGATACTTTTCTCGAGTTGCTTGAACAGCCATTTATCAACGTCGATCAGATGTCTGATCGTATCGGCGAAACTCATGGCATCCGGCGCGACCCGCCAGTTTTCCTTTCCCGATGGTACTTTGCGCAGCCGTTTCAAACTCGATTCCCGCACCGCCCAGGCAAACTCCGCCAGCCAGCAGCTTGTAAATAAATCGCCCATTGACCCCAATATATAAATTCGATCTAAAAGGCGATAGAGATATTATCTAATATGCGTCAGGAGTCCCCTCCAGACGGCAACCATTAGAATGGACATAAACTACCACTCCAGGCAAAAATTAACTTGACAATGAATATGAGAATAATTATCATTATAAGGACGTATTTACTTATAGAGATTAAGAAGGTCCGCGAATGCGCGCCTTGGGTTTTCAGAGAAACTAATTTTAAAAGGAGAAGTTGATGAAACAGCGAGTAAAATCGGGAATATTCCTATTAGTGGCCGCTATGCTCCTGGTTACAGTGATGAATTATTCACAGGCTCCCGCAGGGGATGAGGGGGCAAAATTAACCGGAACCAAGTATTTCGTTATTTCGCCGCATACCGAGGCGGAATGCCTGTCTGCCCTGGATGACATCCTCGAACAGGGAGAAAAGAACCTTGAAAAGTGGGATTGGGGTTGCGGTGCCGGTGATCATACCGGCTATGAAATCATCGATGCCGAAAGCGCCGCGGATGCTTTACAAACAGTGCCCAAAGCCATTCGTGGAAAAGCCCGCGCTATGAAAACGACTAAGTTTACCGCGAAGCAAATAAAATCGTTCCACGATCGGTACTAAGCGCAGTGATTGTTCCTGTCTGACCATCGAATATTTCGGCAGACAGAAATATCTACCCTGGATTCGTCTTATCAGGATTCCCCTCTTGAAAGTCTCCAGGTAATCGGCTTTAGGGGCAGGTCTCGGACCTGCCCTTACCCTTTCGTGTCGATCTGAGATCGCCCTTCGAAATTAATATTCCTATCATTCGAATAAACCTTAAGCGTATATTAAGCCAAAAGGAGCGTATCATGATTGATTCGATAAATTGGATAGACCGACGATTCAATTTCGATTTTCCCGTGGGTGTATTTCCATGGATTATCGAACGACTTCGCGGCACGCCAGCGAGGGTCGAAGAGTTGGTTAGAGGTTTAACGCCTGTTATTCTAACCAAACAGTCGGACGGCAAATGGTCGATACAGGAGAATGTCGGGCATCTGATCAAGGTCGAGGAGCTTCACGACGGCCGTATCGACGATTTCCTCGCAGGCAAGGAGATCCTTCGTCCCGCCGACATGGAAAACAAACGCACTACCGCCGCCGATTTCAACAGCAGGGATATAGAGATGGTTTTAGAATCAATCCGGAAAGTAAGGACTAATCTTGTAAAGCGGCTGGAGGGGATGGATGACGATTTAATCGGACATCCCTCGCGTCATCCCCGCCTCGATATCCCCATGCGTCCTGTCGATATGGCCTATTTCGCCGCCGAACACGACGATTACCATCTGGCAACTATTGCAAGGCTCGCCCGCGGCCTACGGTAGACATAAGGCACAACCGCCAAAGGGTTGTGCCCTGCGATATTTTACGAACTTCGGTCATTGCGAGCACTCGACCACAGGTCGGGAACGAAGCAATCTCGAATTCTAATCATAAAAAACTATATTTTCGGAAATATCTCTAATGTTTCATTATTATATTATTTCGAGATTGCTTCGTTGTTCCGTCTTTGACGGAACTGCTCGCAATGACCCTTGAGGGAAGAGGGCTACTTCTTCCTCTCCGGTTCCGGAATTTTTTCGCTAATACCGGCTAATTTCCTCGCGAACTCGACTTTCGATTCTAGATCGGTCACGCTTCTTATCACAAGTTTCGCGCCGTCGGGAGAACCGCCTCCATGCATACAACCAGGCACTCCCGCGCCTATGGTCGCCCATTCCACCAGCCTCGCCGCCCTGGCACGCGGTTCGCCTGACGATACCGCCTTCATATATTTTTCAATCAGATGGCCGTACTTTTTCGATTTGAAATCCTTATACGATGGCATACATCCTGTCTCTGCAATCCCACCCGCGATCTCCTGCGCCAGCCTCGATGTTTCATACGGTAATGTTGCCACATGCACTTTGTTTACGTTGGACAGCAGCTGATCGCAAAGCCATGCCCCCGACGCGTGCTTCCGACCCATTGCCGCCGCCGCAATCCCCACGCCGTAGGTGGTCTCATTGTTGATATTCATCTGCGTAATTTTATCATTGAAGGTTCGCGATTGCAGACCGTTGGTCCTGGCGGTGAGAATAGCGGCTCCTATCTTGATATCACCCTGTCCAGCCACACATCCGCCTATAGCGGCGCGGTACGGAGCAATAAAATTCATAACCGCTTTAAGGCTGAATTGATACTCCCCGGCCATGAAAACGCGTTCGTTGGGAACGAATACATCCTCGAAAAACAGGTATGCCTGGGTTATACCGCCCTCCTCGTTCGGTATATCGAATCCTACCTCTTCCTCGCGGGTATCGCTGGGGCGACGTGTTTCCACTATTGTTAAATTTTCTATATCGCGGGAAATCACAAACGAAACAGCGTAATCTTTATCCTCTTCTCTATAACCCGATCCGGGTAAGACGAATATCTCGTTCGATACCGCTACACCGCAAATCATCACTTTGGCGCCCCGCACCACGATACCATCATCGCGTTTTTCCACTATTCGCAATGACATATCTGGATCGTCCTGTTGTGACGGCGTTTTTGTACGATCGCCTTTCGGATCTGTCAACGCTCCGGAAATCGTTATATCGGTAGCTTGAGCCGTCTTCAGCCAGGCGAGAAATCGTGGATGATAATCGGTGCCGAGTTTCTCATCCGTCTCGTAGGTGGTAACGAACATGGAATTCAAAGCTGTCCAACCGACACATCGCCCGCCGGTACAGGTGCCTGTTAGCTGAAACATGCGACGTTTCATTCTACTGTTGGCGTACATATCTTCAGGGCTTTGAATTATCGAAAGATACCTGCTGATGGGCTCGCCTGTGAGATGGGAGGTCGTGGTAAAGATATCCTTTTCGTCAGGGTCGTCATATAATCTGTATGACTTGCTGTGCCCCTCCACGGTTCTACGGGTCGCGGGGTGGGTTGTTACATCCTCGATGAGCTGGTCGAATTTATAGATATTCGGCCGCATCGATTTCAACGACTCTATATATTGTTCATACTTTCTTAACGTCATCTCGATCTCCTTTTCAAAATCCTTTAGAGAGCTTTAACCCTCTGAATTATATATCGTCAGATATCGTTGTAAATAAATGCTATATCGAGTCCCGATTCAATCCCCTTCAACACAACCTCCCAACGAAAAGAAACAGGCGGGACATAGTTTGTCAATAATTATCCTGAAAACAAGCCGGATGTCCTTAATGAAAAAATACTGCTACTGATTGTTGATAAAAAGCAGCCGACGATATTTCTGTTCCTAATTGACAAGGTTCTACGGATAATCTTCGCTTTCCCGGTATTCCTTTTGCAATAAGCTGAACAGCAAATCATCGTAGTTTTTCCCATTGAGGGGGTGATGTTGGCGCAAACGGCCGTCTTGCTTGAACCCGAGCCTCCTCAAAACCGCGGTGGATTCTTTATTGAATT
The DNA here is from genome assembly GCA_036481315.1 of Candidatus Zixiibacteriota bacterium. Lineage (GTDB taxonomy): Bacteria > Zixibacteria > MSB-5A5 > UBA10806 > UBA10806 > JAZGHS01. Next base: position 15,936 of record JAZGHS010000106.1, read on the forward strand.
CTCCGGTTTGAGCCATTACCTTATTTAAAGCAAGCTCGTCGAACAGATATCAAAGCAACAGGGTTATCGCCTCGTACGCGTATCCTTTTCCTCTATATTCGGGACCCATTAAAAAACCAATCTCCGCCGCACGGTTTCTGGTATTGAGATCGAAATAGGTTACTCGCCCTATTAATTTATCATCTTCGATACGCCGCACGGCGAAATGACGGATGTTCTCGCCTGCGAATCGACCCGCGTATATTTTGAGAACAGCCTCGATACTGATATCCCCCAATGGTCTGCAGGTAATACGCAGTGGCTCGGACTCCAAAAACCATTTATGGTAATTGATCAGATCGTCCTCGGTGAACTCGGTTAATTTCACACGAAAGTTATTCATCCTAATTCCCGAATCTCGGGTTGACCACATTATTATATATTGAACCGAACGAGTAGCTAATCCCCACTGATCCCCAGTAATCGTAGCTGGTCGCGAGTTCCCGTCGTCTTAATAACACTTCCTCCTCATTGGCCCCGCCCTTGCGCAAAGATATCTGATCATGGATTCGCGAGACGCTTCCATTAAAATCGACCGAGAGACCCTCTATTATTCTAACCGATAGACGGCTATATAATTGCGCCTTATTCTTGCCCAAATCATGTAAATAATGAGACCCCGAAAGACTCACGTAAATCGAACCCCAGGGCTGAACCAATTCAAGTGTTACTTCCAGCGATTGCCCGGCCAGCCATTCGGTCGTTTTACCGTAGATAGTCTCCTCCTCGTAATCGGTATAAACCACGCCAACATTGTAGCCCAATCGTAATTGACGACGATTCGATTGATCGTATGGGAAAATATTGTATTCCACAGCCGGAGTAATCTTGGCCTGCATAGCCTTATTGCTGTAAGTGGATGAATAAACATCACTCCATAACCCCGCCGACCAATGATCCGTCAGGCTTCTTATATAACCGCCGTCAAATCCTTTGCTTCGGGAAATGCTTAACGCCTTGTAATCCTCGTAATCATATTTATCTTCGTTGTAGTTTCCCCAGAACCCGAACTCTATTTTCGATTTCTCGGTTACTCTACTGGCCTCGATATCACCATTTATGCTCAACGAACGATACGATTTCTCGCCGTCAAACCAACAATTCCCGCCGATCTCAAATACCCAGCTATCCCATTTATCCTTTACCGCGGTGGGGGATGCCGGTTTAGAGTAAGCGATCGAAAGGTATTCGCCAAGCGGAGTTTTGGCCACGTATCGAGTTAATCCGATTTTAAAAACCGAGGTTATACCCTCTCGTATCATATCGTCGGTATCCGTTTCATTAGATATGTAAATTAAAGTGTCCGCCATCTCGGCGAATTTACCCTGCCCCATAAATTCGATTGTATTTTCCCGACCCCCGCCGCCTGTCCTTTGATCCGAAACGAGAATATGTATATCGGCCTGCCTGCGATCCCTGACGAAATTAACAAATGGAATTTCCGTACGAAGATAGTCACGATCGCAACCCGAACAATCTATATACACGTTGGGAGCCAGGCTTCTCAAACTGTCCGGATCATCAGTTGTGTCGTCGGCATGTAAATGCGAAACAAATATAAAAACGATCATAGATAATAAAAAGACGCGGATACTCATCGGATTTCCTCCTGAATTAACAAACAGCCGTCTCGGCCTCTTACGAAAACGACCGCCATTAGTTGCGCCTCGCATGATCGGCCATCATTCTTTGAATATCGATATTTATCGTGCCGCCCAGACCGGCATCGACGGATCATATCCCCACGCCGGCAGAACGAAATAATACGTTATGCAGGCGACTATCATCGCGATCACAAGATTCAATATCAACCCCACCCGGACCATCTCCGACATCTTAACCCTTCCCGACGAAAAAATAATAGCGTTGGGAGGAGTGGCCACCGGAAGCATGAACGCCATCGACGCCGAGATGGTAGCCGGTATCATCAACAAGAGCGGATTTAACCCCAATGCCAAAGCGGTCCCCTTCATTATAGGAAGCAGAGCGGCGGTGGTCGCGGTATTCGACGTTAGCTCGGTAAGAAAAGTCAAGAGCAGGCAAACTATAAAAACGATTATCAATGGATGAAATACCAAATACGGTTTTAATGCCATACCGATCTGTTTATCCAGCCCGGAGAGCGTGAACCCTCCGGCGATAGCGAATCCGCCTCCGAACAAAAGAAGAATCCCCCAGGGGAGTTTTCTCGCGGTAGCCCAATCCATCAGAAATTGTCGAGGATGCTTTTTCCCAGCGGGAATTATAAAAAGAATGACGGCCATAAATATCGCGACGGTAGCGTCGTGAACATATTTCGATTCCGGCAGAATCCTCGACCAGCCCGGAATGGTGAAAATGCCGGTGATTATATCGACCCTGAATATCCAGAGGAGAGCGGTAAGCGCGAATACAACCAGGATCTTTTTCTCGGTCGAATCCATCGGGCCGAGTTTACGAAGCTCGTCGTTGACAACATCTCGCGCTACTTTCGATTCGTCCGATCCTGTCGATGTAAGTTTAATCAGGATGAACCAGGCCAGGGGAAGTAAGATCAATGTCAGTGGAAGAAAGACCTTTATCCAATCGAAAAAACCGATCCGAGGAGCGTCCGGGAAACCGCGTTCGTACTGGCCCAGAAACTCGATATTCGGCGGAGTGCCGATAGGGGTTGCTATTCCTCCTATCGATGCGCCGTAGGCGATACCAAGCATCAACGCCACCGCGAACTTTCCCTGCGAACCAGAGAGACGTTCCGTTTCGGATATGATCGCCAGGCCGATCGGAAGCATCATCATAGTGGTGGCGGTGTTGGATATCCACATCGACATAAAAGCTGTACCGCACATGAAACCGAGCACCATCTTTGCAGGCGACGTTCCCAGGAAAGCGGCTATGATCAACGCTATCCGACGATGCAGACCCCATTTTTCGATAGCCAGGGCGATTATAAAACCGCCCATGAAAAGATAGATGTTATTGTTGGCGTAATATTTAACAGTCGCCCCGGAGCTGGCGATACCTAGTACGGGGAACAGTACTATCGGTAACAACGAGGTTACAGGTATAGGCAAACAAAGGGAAACCCAGAAGCAGGCCATGAGTAAGACCACGCCCGCTGTCGCCGACGCCTCTTTCGACATGCCGAACCCGGGGATATCGAATACAAAAATGAGAAACAGGGCGATCCCAAGGATCAGGCCGATCAGCTTGCCCCTTGAAAAACCGATATCGTTATTCTGATTTTCGACGGCCATGTGAGATATTATAATGATAACCAAGCCTGTATATCAACAATATTGATCGAAAATAATTCTAATCATAAAACCCCTCGATATTTCTATCGAGGGGCTATTGCTTGGTAGCGAAGATCTTAATTATTTCTTCGGTTTTAGATCCTCGCTCTCAAAATCAACTCCGGCCTTCTTTAAAAGGCCGGTAGCATCGAGACCCGCCGCTTTGAGTTGTTCGAGAAGTTGGAAAAGCATAACCGGACCGGTCTTGGTGAATCTCTGCAATGCCCCGCCGTCCTTGCCGTCGCCTCCTCCGCTATCGACAACGACCAGCTTATCGATATTGGCCATCGGCTTGGCGATCTCGCCGAATACCATTCCGAAAGCCTCGATAGCTGGCGGTACCGATTTCACAAGCTCCAGAATTAACGCTTTGTCATTGAAGTTCGAGTAAGCGTCGGCAATTTTCAGCAATGCCTCTGCCCGGGCAAGTCCCTGTTGTTTGATGACCTCAGCCTCAGCCAGACCTCTGGCCTGAATAGCTGTGGCCTCACCGGTACCCTCGGCCTCACGTTTATGCTGTTCGGCGTCGGCGCGGGCGATAGTAGCGTACTTGTCACCGTCAGCTTTCGCGGTCTCCGCCTGCTTATAACCCTCCGATTCTCTGATGACAGCATCGGCATTCGCTTTCGCCGGTACCACTATCTGGGCCTCCTGCGCTCTCTGTTCGCGTAAGACATTTTGTTCCTCAACGGCGATCTGCGAACGCGATTTCTCCTCGTCAATCTTAACCTCGGCGACGATCACCTTTTGCCTCTGCTCCGCCGTGGAGAGCGGTCCCGCCTGCTCCGCGATCGCGGTCTCTGTGGCAACCTCGGCGGCATACTGCTGTTTAGCCACCTCGGCTTTCTTAACCGCTTCGGCTTTCAACTTCTCGTTATCCTGGGCGACTACTTCGGCCGACCTGTCGGCGTCGGTTGCCTTCTTCTTGGCTTCCGCCTGGGCTTCGGCCTCCCCAATCAACGCGTCGCGTTTCACCTCGGCCGTACGTTTCTTACCTAACGCTTCGATATATCCCTGGTTGTCTGTAATCGACTGCGGGTTGAAGACATCGATCTGCATGCCTAACCGGGAGAGATCGTCCAATGCTTCTTTCAGAACCTGTTGACGAAAAGCGTCGCGGTCTTTGATCAGCTCATCGACTGTCAGTGTGCCGACCACCCCGCGAAGATTCGCTTCAAGCGTTTCCCTCGCGGTGCTGACAATACTATCGCGCTCCATGGCAAGGAATCGGGAACCTGCCGCCAGTAACGACGTGGCGTCGTCTCTGAATCGAATATTGGCGACAGCTTCAACCGTAACGAGCACACCGTCGATATTGGGCATATTCTCGACACGGATTTGCGGTAACGTTATCTCCGAGAGATCAAGAAACTGTACTGCCTCGATAATTGGCCTGCGGACTCGTCCACCACCGGTAACAACCACCGTTCCCGGGGGAAGCACCATGACCGGCTGCGCGTCAGCAATATCGGGCTGCCTTACTTTCCTTACTTTCCTTCGACCGCTTCGTGAGCCGTAGAAGAACGCCGCCTTGTTCGGAGGCACTTTCACATAAAACGCCGAAAGAGCCTTCACCAGTGTGAATAACGCGATTACTATCGCCAACCCTATGAGTGGCCATGTAAACCCTTCTATCATCTTATTCCTCCTTCTATAAAATCAATAAATGACAATCAATCATTCGGCCGGTTCGACCGTTACTATATTACCGGATTTACTTAAGATTCGAACCGGGTTTCCACGATTAATACTTGAGTTGTCTTTCGATCTGGCCAGAAATGTTATTTCCCTTCCTCTTAAAACAACGGAAACCTGTCCGTTGCCGTTTTCAGGGATGGCATCGATAAGAGTGGCGATGCTTCCGATTATATCTCGATCGGTTATCGTGGAACTCGCCTGGCTGGCGTAAAACACCCTTATTATAGCGTATCCGATCCCTCCAACCACCAACGCGCCGCCTACGCCGGCCATGGATGAAATAAACATGGTAGCTTCCGTTGTTGCCCGTACTCCAAAACTGAGGGCGCCGAAACCGACCATCAGCAACGATATTATCTTCACGCTGAATATGCTCGGCCCGCCTTCGACATCAGCGTCAACATCGGCGTCGATATCGTGACCGAAAATCAAACTGAAGATCAGTATCAGAAAACCGACTCCGAAAATCGTGGCAAAAATTATCATAACAGACCGCCTCCTTTATCGAATACCCTCGAAGCTTAATACCCCGGCCTATTTGTTTTATTCATATAAATCGTAATTTATTTAAGCCGGCGCTCTTACCCGCTTTCGTTAAAACCGTTTTGTACTAATAACCTCTACTTTGATTTCTTATGAGATATAAACGGCTATTTCAAGATCAAAATAGACATTATGATCGGTTTGATAAAATAAATTAACGTATCGGTTGAATTACTTGTCTCTGGTGCGTGCTTAGGCAGGCTTAATAAGACGTTTGATAGACAATCCCTGAACAAGAATGGAAAACACGACAACCACGTAAGTAATAGAGACGATCAAGTCGCGAGCTTCGCCGGGCGCCAGAGATAAGGCCAGGGCGATGGAGATACCGCCGCGTAACCCGCCCCAGGTTAAAATGCGGATAGCGTCGGGGCTGAATTGCCGTTTGAATTTCATTATGCTTATAGTGCTCCAGACGCTGATAAACCGAGCGCCCAAAGTCAACGGTATTGCTATTAAGCCAACCAGAAAAAAATTCGGCTCGAATGATAGAATCAATATTTCAAGCCCTATCCAGACGAACAAAACCGCGTTTAAAATCTCATCGATCATCTCCCAGAAATCGTCAAGACGTACCCGGGTCTTGACCGACATCGCAAGCGTGCGTCCGTAGTTGCCGATCAATAATCCCGCCACAACAATGGCGATAGGTCCGGAGGTGTGCAAGCTCGACGCTAACGCGTACCCGCCGACAACCAATGATAAGGTTATAAGTATCTCCACCGTATGTTCGTCGACATTTTTCAAAAGGCGATAGGCGATTAATCCTATTATCAATCCGAACAATACCCCTCCGATTGCCTCGCGAATAAACAGCAAGGCGATCGGACCGAACGAGACTGAATCTCCTCCCGCGGCAATACCAACCAGTACGGTAAATACAACCACGCCGACTCCGTCGTTGAAAAGCGATTCCCCCGCTATTTTAGTCTCCAACGTTTTCGGAGTTTTAACCGATTTCAATATTGCCAATACTGCCACCGGATCTGTCGGGGCGATCAACGCGCCGAACACGAGACAGTATGAATACGGGATGGAAAAATTAAACAGCATCAAGGCGAAGTAAATAGCCGAACCGACCAGAAACGTGGTAACCACAACTCCGGCGGTGGCCAGGGTCCCGACGACCAGTTTTTGTTTAGCCAGATCGTTTATATTTATCTTCAAAGCCCCGGCGAACAGCAGGAAACTCAACATCCCTTTCATGAGAGTATCGCTAAAATCAATCTGTCGCAAAACCCCTTCCATAGGCCCGAGGACGTCGACACCAAGCGAACTTAACCCTATCAACGAAAGAGACATGCCCAATCCGACAACCATCAATCCTATTGTGGATGGCAACTTTATATACCGATAGTTAATGTAACTGGCCAGGGCGGCTAAAGTGATGAAAATAGCGATTATTTTGAATATCGTCATCGTAATTTCAATCCATCGTCAAGAGCGCTTTTCATTAACGCGTAGTATATAGCCGATTATCATAAAAGTAAAGCCCTCGATAGTTTCATCCAAAACGTCAACAGGACATTTGATGCTTGCGTCATGGCCTCTTATCGAATATAATTGGTATTATAAGGAGGCCATCGTAATGAAACCGGAAGTAGAAAGAAAATTTCAATCGCTCTCGTTCTTGGTTGGAAACACCCCTCTTTTGGGAATTAAATTTAGATTAAACGGAAAAACCAGAACTGTCTACGCTAAAGCCGAGCATCTGAACATGACCGGCAGTATCAAAGACCGCATGGCCTTGCATATTCTCAAAAGGGCTTATATAGAGGGACGTCTCAAGCCGGGCGATACCATTATAGAGGCGACCAGCGGTAATACCGGAATATCTTTCGCCGCGCTGGGCAGAGCGATGGGTCATCCGGTTACCATATTCATGCCCGATTGGATGAGCCGCGAACGGGTCGATCTGATTCGAAGCCTGGGCGCCGAAGTAAGGCCTGTATCCCGCGACGAGGGCGGTTTTCTGGGTAGCATTACAATGGCCGAGGAAATGGCGCGCGAAAACGAGGATTGCTTTTTACCGAGCCAGTTTTCCAACCAGGATAATGTCGAAGCTCATCTAATGGAGACAGGCCCAGAGCTATGGTGGCAGTTAACATATAACGAAATGGTACCCGACGCTTTTGTGGCCGGAGTGGGGACCGGCGGCACAATCATGGGCGTAGGCGAACATCTGCGGGGCCAACGTCCCTCGGTGAAGGTTCATCCCATGGAACCGGCTAACTCCCCAACCCTTTCCACCGGTCATAAAGTGGGACAACATCGCATACAGGGCATTTCCGACGAGTTCATACCGAGCATTGTCGATCTTAAATCGCTGGATTCGATAATCCCTGTAGACGACGGCGATTCTATCATCATGGCCCAAAAACTGGCCAGTCAGCTCGGGTTGGCGGTAGGCATTTCATCCGGGGCCAATTTCCTGGCCGCTATAAAGGTCCAGGACGATATCTCCGAAGAAGCTATCGTCGCCACGGTATTCCCCGATGACAATAAAAAATATCTAAGCACCGACCTGCTTCGCGATGAGCCGTTAAAAAGCGAATTTATCTCGCCTGATATCGAACTTTTGGGTTACGAGGCTTACAAAAGGGTTTGCCATACCTGTTGCGATTTCGCCTCCTGCACGGAGCGTCACGCAGTCAACAAATCCTTAGCGTCGCTAAAATAATATTATATTTACGCGTCCGGATGGTAGGCCGCCGCAGGCGGGCGATATCCTGAAACTTATAATAATTTTATAAATTATCGCTTAAGAAAGCCGCTCAATAATCCTCAGCAGCATGACGTCGTATCGGTGCCGCAATCGCAGGTCGGCTCGGTGCCTTTAATGGCACCCTGGATTATCCCGGCGGCGCAACCCACGCCCGCGTCAACTGTCAACGCTTCCTCGGCGCAGTTTAACGCGCATGCCCCGCATTCCATACAGGAATCTTTATCGACGATTACCGCTTTCCTGCTCTCCACGGTGAAAACCGCATGGGGGCAAACGATAACACACATCCTGCATCCATTGCATTTTTCAACGTCGAGCTTGAGCGATACGACGTTGGGAAGATAATGTAATCCGAACATGATCAACTCCCCTCTAAACGAAAAGACCCGTAACCCATAATCCGACCCCGATAACCGCGAACGATATTTGAATAGGCACGGCTACCCGCATCTCTTTTTTGACACCGGAGAGCGACGTAAAGGTCGAGCTTCCTGTGAAATTCATGGCTATAAAACTGGTGATCGAGGGAATGATAAAATACCAGGATGTCATCCCGAAATCCGATAAGCTCGATTCGAAAGTTCCTTGCGCGAAATAGCCGATACCGACTGCCAGCGCGATCCCTACCCAGGCTCCTTTCAGCGAAAAAGGCCGCCCCGGAAGCCAGGGCAATAATAACGGCGGCAAGATCATTCCGAAAAAATATGTTAGAAAAATAAAAACCGCGTTTTCAATTCCCCGGGTCGCCACCCGGTCGAGTAAATAAATATCAGGCCCAAAACCTGATAACAGCAGGAAACAGGCGGCGATCAACAGGGGATACTTGAACCATTGAACCAGTTCATTCGGTATTAAAACCGCCCGGTCGGCAAATGTGAATTTCACCTGCCGCATCTCGGGAGTGTTTTTCTTGCCCGCTTTCAAAAACGCGGGGATATCTTTTGCCCGAATGGGGCCGTAGATGACATGAAATCCGCTTTGTTCTCTCACCTTATGCGCGCTCACACCGGGAGCCCCCAGCATAGGAAGAATCAATTTCCGATGTGATACGATTTTATTCAGGCCGGTTATCTCTATCCGACGTACTATCTCGTCGGTGCCGAAAGTACCCTTGCCCGCGGCACACCAGACATTGATCCCTTTTGTGTCGAGAACCATTATCCAGCAATCTAATCCGGTATTATTAGAGCGAAGGCAATCGAAGCTCATCTTGTAGTTAGCCGAAACAAAAACCAGCGATTCATCTGTCGGATTACCGACTGCATAGAGGCCCGGTTCCACCCGGTAACGCGATCTGCCAAATCCCCAGCGTACCTTATATGTGGCAAATTTGTCCGATGATGTCAGTTTCGATTCAATTCTGGGAATCTCACCGGCGGGGGTGGAGATTTCACCGACGATCCATTTTTTGTTCGGGCTGGTTTTCATATCTTGATTATACAGAATAAAGCAGCCAGATTCCCGCTAATATTAAAACCGTTCCGGCTATAGCCCGTATCGGTTTCATCGCTTTTTTGGAAAAGGAAGTCAGGCGACCCAGTCCGATACCGAGCATAATCGCCGCTAAGGGAAGACTGTATCCTACGGCGAATACAGATAAAATTATCGCTCCCCAGCCGACCTCCCCTCTGGCCGTGGCCATAGCCAGAACCATAGGAAGAAGCGGACCACTGCAGGCCAGGGCACAGGTCAGACTCGCCGCGCCAACCCCGGTTCCGAACAGTATGGAACTTAATAGACCGGTTTTACGTTTTCTTCCGGATAAATTCACTGAAGGTATCTTAAAGGGGACAAAATCCAACGCCACCAACCCGAAAAACACAGAGAGAAAACCGACAAGAATCATGCCATATCGACCGAATCCCGCCCCTCCGAGTTTCCCCACGTAACCGGCCAGCATCCCGAGGATCGCCAGAGAAAGCATAACACCGATAAAGAAACAAGCCGATGTTATCCAGGCGTCGCGGGGACGGATTTCCGTATCGCGGCTTCCGGCGTACCCTGCCACCGCCGCGATTATTCCAAGATTACAACCGGAACTTACTGCCGCTAAAATACCAAGCAAAAAAGCGGCGGGCATGACGGCTATACCGAATTCCGACGATTCTAATACTGTTGTTATCCACTCCATCGATTATTCCCCCGGTTAACAGCAGGGCGCCGGAGCCGAGGCCGAAATCTTATGCGCCAGTATCAATGTCTCGATCGTGATCCCGCTTCGGATTAATAAACGATGGCCGTATCTGCCAAGAGCGAGAACGGCCGGAAAACCGGTGATCGTATATTCTTCAATAACCTTGTCATAACCCGAATCTCCAGGTAGGAGGTTTATCACACCCGCCTTTTCGGTTTTCAATTTTATCTCGGATAATGCCGAATCAAGAATATTGGGAATTTCACCGGGCGTTTCGATATCAGAACCGGATATTACTATCAACGCGAAATCGAGATCCCCCAGTAAGTTGTCAAGTTCGGGGATAGCTGTAAGGTTCTCCAGCGGCGCGATAATGGCTACCGGATCACATGCCGCCTTGCCGGCATCGGCGCTTTTGAAAAACAACGAATAAGTGGTTACGCCTACGGCCAGCACAATTATCGCGGTAAAGGCAATGCTTTTAAATCCTTTGTTCTTATTCGGATCGGTATCGGAACAACATTCGCCCGGCCCGCAACAATTCTGGTTTTCATCATTATTATCCAATTCGCTCATTTTAGTATCTCCTCAATCCAGATTGACAAACAACTCTATGTTTTCGAATATAATAGAAAAGCGAAAATCGGCAAGGAAATATCATTTATATTCGTTGGAACGACCTAATTGTCGTCCAAAATCAGGATACGGCTAATTCGGCTTCAGAACTCTCTTGTTCTTCACTATATCCTGTTAGTTTTATAAAGCCCAGAGTCCAGACCGAGCTTGCGAAAACGCCGAAGATGGCTGATGAGAAAACGATTATCAAAAAGGCAACCGCCAGACCGGGAATTAAACCGAGCCAGAGATCGTACATCCCGAGGATGATAAACGGCACCGCGATAAATAACATGCATATAACGAGCATAAACCAGATAATCAACTGGCTTAGAAACGACGAGAAAGCCACTCCGAGGGTTTTACCGATGTTGTTTTTGAAAAGGCTAATGCCGTCGGAGATCGCGTCCAACCAGGATTTGTCATACAAAACGCCGTAACGAATCGCCCAACCCTCTACGCAAATGATAGCCACGATAACGGCGAAAAACAAAGGTACCGAAAATATAGTTATCATGATTCCCAGAGGTTTGAAGACAAACCAGAACGGGATATTCATTATTATCAGGATAAATAATACGGCAAAAACAGAGATAAACGCCAGAAGCGTAATCCCGAATAGCCTGAAAAACTTATTCAACCCCGTACTCCAACAATCCCCGAATCCTGTTTCGAGATTATAATGTTTCCTGGAGATTCCTCGAACCAACGCCCCCTCGGAAAGGACACTTAGCGCCCAGAAAACCACCCCTAACGCCAATATTCCCATGATGACCAGAAGAACCACCACCGGTTCGATATGAAAATCGAAAAAATCCTCTAAACGATCATTACTCCGGAATAGATATTTTAAATCGTCAAACTCGCTCCAGCCACCCCAATCGCCCCGGTCGAATTTATCGCTCCACCAATGCCAGCCCCCGAAACCGTCGGTGATGGAAACGAAAAATCCGAACAACCATAAGAATTTGTATTCCCAGGCGTTTATAAATGATCTTTTTACGATCTCCATGTATTCCATGATTTCTTCTCCTTTTTCCCATCCCGGACATAATCTTAGCCCTGGTAAGATAGCCATTTATAGATACGGAAACCCCGTATTTGGGGTTGCGTTTAAATTACTAAATAGCGAACTGATATCGATTTACTAATTCATAATGCTATACATCTATAAATAATATCACACTCGAATAATAATATTATCCAGCAACCGGACACCCTCGATCTCCACCACAAGAGAAATTATCACCCGGCCGGATAGTTTTTTCAATGGCTCGAGATCGTCCCAGCGATTGAACGAGATATAATCGATTTTCGCCCCGGGAACAGATTGTATCAGTTTGCGCATACGCTTTTCGATCACTTTAGGAGATTGCTCCCCTTTACGGATATAATCTTTCGCCAGTTGAAGCGATTTCCTGATAACCTTCGCCTTTCCCAATCCATCATCGGATATATACGAATGACGCGATGACATCGCCACACCGGTCTTCGTCCGCATTACAGGCGCTTTGATTATATCGAGATCGAAATTCAGATCGCGAACCATCCGCTTGATCACTGCCAACTGTTGACCGTCCTTTTGCCCGAACACGGCCAGATGCGGTTTTGTTATATTGAAAAGCTTGGCGCAGATAGTGGCCACGCCTCTGAAATGACCCGGACGGCGAGTTCCCTCCATCGATTCGGTCAGCTTTTCAACATCGATAAAGGTGGAGTAATCGGCTGGGTAGATAAGATCGACAGACGGGTTAAAAACGATATGCGCTCCCCGTTTTTCGAGCATCATGCAATCCGATTTGAAAGCGTACGGGTATTTGCCAAAATCCTCATGCGGTCCGAATTGGGCGGGGTTGACGAAGATAGAGACTATCACTATATCCGATTTCTTAACGGCGATATCGACAAGTTTGAGGTGTCCCTCGTGCAACGCTCCCATTGTCGGCACCAATCCGATGATTTTATCATCGGCACGCAACGACTCGGCCAACGCCTGCATTTTACGCAGGGATTTTATTATCAGGAGAGGCATCTAATATTTATTTAGTACGTCTCATTCTCGCCGGGAAAACGACCGTTCTTGACATCGTCGATATAATCTTTTGCTGCTTTGCGAATTACGCTCGCGACATCGGCATAGGCCCGCACGAATTTCGGGCGGAACTCCTCGAAAAGCCCGATCATATCCGAAATCACCAGCACCTGGCCGTCGCAATGAACCCCGGCCCCGATACCGATAGTCGGTATCCTGATAGATTCGGTGATTTCTTTCGCGACATCGGGTAACACTGACTCCAGCACCATAGCGAAACAGCCGGCGTCCTGCAACGCCTGCGCCGATTGAAGCAGGTATTTTTTCTGTTTCTGGGTTTTACCCATTATAAGATGCGCGCCGAACTTGTTTATCGATTGCGGGGTCAGGCCGATATGTCCCATTACCGGAATGCCGAAATCGATCATCTTGAGTATCAACTGCGCGATCTCCGAACCGCCCTCGAGCTTGACCGCCTGGGCGCCCCCCTCCTTTAGGAACCGCCCGGCGTTACCAATGGCGTCGGATTCCGATGTCTGAAAACTCAAAAACGGCATATCTCCCACAACCAGCGCCCTCTTAACCCCGCGTGCTACCGCCTGGGTTAAAAAAATCATTTGATCCATGGTAATGGGAAGTGTTGTCGGATTCCCCGCGACCACGGTCCCGGCCGAATCGCCTACCAGTATGCAATCGATCCCGGAATCGTCGAGAATGCGGGCGGTGGGGAAATCGTAGGCGGTTAATACCGCGATTTTCTTTTTCTCTTTTTTAAATTTCCTGAAACTGCGGGTCGTTACTTTCCCGGAATCGGATTTATAAGAGAAATTATCGGGCATTCCAAACCTCTGATTTATCCTTGAATTTAGTTACTTCCTGCGATTTAAGTTCATCCATATAATTCGCCAGGGGTGTGGACGATACCGGATCGATAGCGTCGGGCTCGATCTCCAAAAGCGGCTCCAGAACGAAACGACGTTGCGCGAGACGCGAATGCGGAATCCTTAAGTCCTCGGAGTGAATATCTATATCGTCATAAAGAAGTATATCTATATCGATCGGTCTCGGCTGCATATGTGTGTTGGGTTGACGTCCCAGGGTCTCCTCTATCGATTTCACGGCCTTTAGCAGTACGTGAGGCTTGTGTTTGGTGTTAACTCTGACAACACAGTTTAAAAAATCGGGTTGTTTGGAGCCGCCGAGCGCCGTGGTTTCATATATAGATGAAATCGATATTATACTAATTCCCGCCGAATGCTTTAAGAGATCGATAGCCATTTTTATATTTGATTCCCTGTCGCCCTCATTGGCGCCCAGACCGAGAAAAACATCAGCCAAAGTTGTCTCCTTTAATAATTATCCGCTGGTTTCCACTTCCACATAATCGATATTACCCGGTACCGGTGGTATCCTCTTGCGCACCTTGATAGTTACTTTATCGGCCCCCGTAGCTTTTTTTATTTCCTCCATCAATCTCTGAGCCAGAGTTTCCACCAGATTATACCTGTGATCTTCCAGAAACTCCTCGACTATTTTATAAATCGAAAGGTAATTTATGGCGTCATCAAGGTCATCGGAGGCGACCGATTTGGAGATATCGGTTTCCAACTCGCAATCGACCTCGTAGCGGCGGCCCGTTTCCCTCTCGGCAGCCATGGCGCCATGGTAACCGTAGAAAATCATATTTGTTAATCTCACGTAAGCCAAGTTGCTTCCTCCCGCCTAAGACTCCTCTAAATTCAGTTTGTCGAAAGCAATATATTCGGTAGTTGACGGTTTAGACAGTATTTTATCAACCAGATAACTAAAATTCTCTTTATCCCTGGAAAAATCGATATCGTCGGTTTTGACCACCAGAAGCGGAGTATCGCCATAATGGAAAAAATAATCGCTGTATGACTCGCAAACCGTTTCCAGGTATCGACGATCGATTCCTTTTTCGAAATCGCGGCCCCGTTTCCTAATACGATCGACGAGAGTATCGATGGTGGCCGTGAGATAAATGACCAGGTCCGGCCTGACTATCTCGGTTTCCAGCGAGGATGCCACCCGATCGTAGAGAGAAAATTCCTTATCGTTTAAGTTAATCCCGGCGAAAATCCGGTCTTTGTTAAAAAGATAATCCGAAATCAAAGCCTCTGAAAAGAGATCGCGGTTAGCCAATTGTTTCTGCTGTGCGAAACGGGACATGAGGAAAAAAACCTGCGTTTGAAACGCGGCCTTATCGCCGTTTTTATAGAATTCCGGTAAAAACGGATTTTCCTCGGCTAATTCGCGAATGACTCGTCCGCCGAAAGTTTCTGCTAATTGTTCCGCTAAAACCGTTTTGCCAACTCCTATAGGTCCCTCGATGGCGACATAACCGTTAAAATTCATTAAGCCTGACCTTTATTCCGGCTTGTATTTCCTCTGCCAGATTTTAGAATGACGGGATATTCGGTCGAGGGCCTCGGATAACAGTTTCTCGTCGGGGCAAAGAGCAAGGCGAAGCCATCCTTCGCCCCCCTCGCCGAAATCGGTACCCGGCGCCAATCGAACCCCGGCTCTGGTGATCAATCGTCGGGCGAACGCAAGAGAACTGCTTCGAGCATTCGGGTTGATCCATAGAAAGGGAGTATGATCGTTACCGCGTATCCGCCATCCGAGTTCCTTTAAAGATGAGGAGGCGATATCTCGAAGGTTACCGATATGTTCTTTACGTTGCGCGAATATTTCGGTGGATCTCTCCAATGCGGCCAGCGCCAACTCCACACGATAAACGTCGGGTCGATACTCAAGCGCCGATAATATACCGTCGAGAATAGAAATGACATCACGGTGCCCGACCACATAGCCGAGACCGTCAATACCGAAAGCTGTCGAAAACGAATATATCTCGATCGCTTTTTTCTTCGAACCCTTGACCTGCAAAACCGACGGCGCGTCCGGATCGCCCGGATGAATATAGGCGCTATCGGATACGACCAGAATATTCTCAAACTTGATCGATTTCAAAAGATCGCGGTAGAAATACAAATCGGCGCTCGATGCTGATGGGTTATGAGGATAACTAATAAATAACATCCTGAGCCCGCTTATCGGCGGTTCGGTTAATGTGGGAATATTGGGGATAAAATCGCTTCTCTCGACCAGCGAATAGGCGTGAGGAGTAGCGTCAGCAAGGCAGATAGCGGTCCTGAAATACTGCGGTCCCGGATCGGGATAGGCGGCAACATCGTCGGGATTTAGCAGGGATAATGCCAACAGCGATGTTGTCATCCGTATT
>JAZGHS010000107.1:0-31042 GCA_036481315.1 Candidatus Zixiibacteriota bacterium
GAACCAAACCAGAGCGTCCGCCTGTCCTCCATCTGAGTGTCGTTCAGTCCGAGGGAATGGCGGAGGATTACATGCGTGGCAACGGCGGCGTCGAGCCGGCGCCAGGCGGGCGAGTACTCGCTGGGAAGACAGGGCGTCGCGGCCTCCGAGTCCGGCAGGGTGAGCAGATAGAACTCTGAGGAACCAGCGGCGACAAGGCCAAAGCTGTTCACGGTGCGACCGCCGTCGGCCATATCGTGCAGCAGATCAGCCAAGGATGGTCGCGTCTCAACCTCGAAAAGGGCGGCGAGGGAATCGAGGGCCTTCTCCAACGGCAACTCGATGTCCGCCAGACGGTGTATTGGCAACACGAGAAGGCCGGGGTCGTCGACCGCCGCAAGAGCGACCAGAACAAAGTCCTCCAGCCCGGCCCCGGGCCGCGAGGCCGCGGGGTCTGCCGTCAGCTCATCGCGATAGGCAAGGGCCGTTTCGTAGCGATGATGTCCGTCAGCGATGTACAGCTTCTCCCCCTCCAGACCACGGCTGATAGCGGCTGTTTCGTGCGGATCGTCGATGCGCCAGAGGG
Organism: Candidatus Zixiibacteriota bacterium; assembly: GCA_036481315.1. Taxonomy (GTDB): domain Bacteria; phylum Zixibacteria; class MSB-5A5; order UBA10806; family UBA10806; genus JAZGHS01. Next base: position 566 of record JAZGHS010000107.1, read on the forward strand.
CGTGAGCCAGGCCATCTTCGCCGGTGAACTCCGCGCTCGGACTACGGCCGATTGAGCGGGCCACGAGAGGGAGCACCTGCTGACGCGAGTCGGGATACACCAAGAATATGGGGCTGGTGTTCAGCAACGTCAAATGATAAACAACCTCGTAGGTCAACGTTCCGGAACGGGAAACAACGCCAATACCGCCTTTTTTGTGGATACGGGCAGGCATAATCCCGACCTTGCTCAATCCCGGCGAGATAATCCCCGGACAATTGGGGCCGATAAGCCTGATTTTTTTCGATTTCAAATAATGATAGACCGCGAGCATATCGTTGGCCGGAAGCCCTTCGGTAATGCAAACGATAAGACTTACTCCGGCATCGGCCGCCTCGTAGATCGCGTCGATCGCGAATCTCGGCGGCACGTAAATCACCGACGTGTTAGCTTTAGTCTTAACAACAGCCTCGGCCACCGAATCGAAAATCGGCACACCGTGGATTTCGGTCCCGCCTTTACCCGGCGTTACGCCGGCAACCACTTTAGTACCATACTCTATCATCTGTTTGGTATGGAAAGAACCGTCGCGGCCGGTTATCCCCTGCACGACAAGCCTGGTTTTTTTATCTACGAATATCGCCATCTTAATCCCTCGTCTTTATCCTAATTCCTTATCCTACGCCGCTTTCTCAAGCGCCATCTTCACGGCCTCTTCCATGGAACTCGACGCTTCCATGCCTACACCCTTCAGGATCTTCCTGGCCTCGTCCTCGTTGGTACCTGTCAGCCGCACAACGATCGGTACCTGCGGCTTGAGTTTTTCCACCGCCTGAATTATGCCGTTGGCAACATCGTCACAACGAGTTATACCGCCGAATATATTGAAAAGGATCACTTTCACGTTGGGATCGCCTAAGATTATCTTGATTGCCGCGATAACTTTCTCCGGCGACGATGATCCGCCGATATCCAGGAAATTAGCCGGTTCGCCGCCGAAATGCTTGACCAGATCCATGGTGGCCATAGCCAGCCCGGCGCCGTTGACGCAGCATCCGATGCTGCCATCGAGCTTGACATAAGACAGATCGGCCTTGCGAGCGTCAGCCTCCTCCGGCTCCTCGGCGTCGGAATCGCGCATCGCTTCTAATTCGGGATGACGATACAGGCCATTGTCATCGAGATTAATCTTGGCGTCTAACGCGATTAGCTCGCCGTCTTTGGTTACGATCAAGGGGTTAATTTCAACCAGCGACGCGTCGTTATCTATAAAAACATTGTAGAGTTTTTGTATTATTGCCGCAGCCTGACGAGCCTGTTTGAAATCGCCATAAACGAACATAGCAAGCTTGGTCGCCTCGAAAGCGCGCAATCCGAGGATCGGATCGACCTCGAATTTCATAATCTTCTCGGGCGTTTTGGCAGCTACCTCTTCGATATCGATTCCGCCGGCGGCCGATACCATGATTACCGGTTTTTTGCTCACCCGATCGAGGATAATTCCGACATACGCCTCGCTGTCGATATCGAGAGCTTCGGCCACAAGAATCTTTCTTACCGGAAGACCTTTTATCTCCATTTTCAGGATTTCCTCGGCCGCAAAATAAGCGTCATCGGGCTCCGGGCAATATTTGATTCCGCCGGCTTTGCCGCGTCCTCCAACATGCACCTGGGCTTTGACCATTACCGCTTTCTCATAACGCACGGCGATCCGCCTGGTTTCCTCCGGCGACGATGTCACTTCTCCCTTGGGAATCGGCATTCCGAACCTGGCGAAAATATCCTTTGCCTGGTATTCATGAATCTTCATTTGCTTCCCCCGAACCTATCTTTTCCCAATTAAAAAACGTCCTCACCACATTCTTTAAAAATTATCCCCTATTAAGTGAAAATTTTCTCTTATGTCAAGAAAGCTTTTACGATAAATATTTTTTTACTTCGACAAGCAGAATTTCCCTATTGTTGAGCTCTGGATTGTCTAAAACAAGATCCATTAAACAACTTAAAACCTCGCCGATTTTAGGCCCTACGGGAAGCCCGAACTCGCTCATAATATCCTCGCCGCTTATTGTCAGATCCTTCAACCCGAAAGGCGACTCCTTCTCTATCTCGAGGGTTACTTTCTTTTCGAATTCATCCACCCCCGACGGATCCTGCCCCATCCCTTGAGCGCCTGTATCTGCCCTGCGAAGTTCGATCAGATCGTAAATCAATTCGATTCCGACCGACCTGATCAATCGTCGAACCCCCTTATCGCCGGCGGCCTCCGAGAACATATGCTTTTCAACCAGCTTATTTACACTATCTATAATTTCGTTAGAATATCTAAGTCTTTTCAATGCTCTTACCGCCAGCTTCGCAGAAAGCCTGTCGTGGCCGTAAAACGATGCCCCATTTTCGGTTAATTCCTTGGTAGCAGGTTTTCCGGTATCGTGAAAAAGGGCGGCTAACCGGACAATAAGGTTTTTCGGAGAATTATCGAGACATTCCATGGTATGATCGAAAACGTCCCAACGATGATACCCGCCGGGCTGAGCCACACCGATACAGGCGGTCAATTCCGGGAAAAGCAGATCCAACGCACCAATTTGATATAAATAGCGAATACCGATTGACGGTTTATCCGCTTTTAACAGCATTTTATTGATCTCCTCGGCGATCCGCTCAGGAGCGATCGATTCGATCAGTACTGCGTTTTTCTTCATCGATGCCAGAGTCTCCGGTTCGATCTCGAAACCGACACGAGCGGCGAATTGAGCGCCACGGAGAATCCTCAGAGGATCCTCTAAAATCGCCTCGGGGAAAACAATCCGGATCAGTTTTTTTTCGATATCGGCCTTCCCGCCGTAGGGATCTATTAATTCTCCCGACGGTATCTCCCGGGCCATGGCGTTTATGGTGAAATCGCGTCGCTTGAGATCAACCTCGACCGGCAGATCGGGATCGTATTCGACCTCGAAATCCCGATGAGCCGTACCGGTAGATTTTTCAGTGCGCGGGATCGCGAAATCAGACGTCTCTTCGCCCTCTTTTTGGGTGAATTTGATCACTCCGAACGATTTCCCGACCATATCGACACGGCCATATCGGCGTAATATCGACATCAGGTCATCCAATGGTATTCCGGTAACCAAGTAATCGCGATCTTTATGCTCGGTATCGGGATTGATCAGACGATCGCGCACCGAGCCGCCGACCTCGTAGAGCTTGCCGCACCTCGCAACATCTTCGACAAGTTTAACAGGCAACATATTTCGCATAATTTTATATATAATCTGTTTTATTCAGAATATCTATCTTATTTACCGTGTAATCCTCGTCCCGGCCCGGCCGTTGATAGCGTCAAATCCCTTTTCCAACGACGTGATAATCACCGTTTCACCACCGTTTTCGAGAAAACTTATGGCCGCCTCGATCTTCGGCCCCATCGAGCCTGGCGGGAAATGCCCGTCATTATAATAGGCTTTTATATGTTTAAGTGTTATCTCATCGAGCCATTCCTGGTCCGGCTTGTCGAAATTGATCGCCACCCGTTCGACATCGGTTAAGATCAGAAGCAGGTCGGCGTCGATATCGCGGGCTATCACCGCCGACGCTCTATCCTTATCGATTACAGCATCGACACCGTAAATCACACCGTCCCGCCTGACAACCGGTATCCCCCCGCCCCCTGCCGCAATCACGATTGTATTCTGAACGAGGAGGTTTCTAATAGTTTCTTTCTCTATCAGCTCGAGCGGTTTTGGCGACGGCACCACTCTGCGCCAACGTTTGTCACCGGGAAACTGCGCCACCCTCTGCCAGCCCATCTCCTTTGCCAGACTCTCCGCCTTTTCCCGCTTGTAGAACTGCCCGATAAACTTCGTCGGATTCTCAAAAGCGGGATCGTCTTCATCGACAAGAACCTGGGAGATAATGGTAGCCACCTCCATATCGATTTTTTCGGTTTCGAGCCGGTTGCGCAGACATTGAGCAATCATATATCCCATCCCCCCTTGCAGGTCGGCAACGCATATAGATAGAGGAAGAATCGGGGCTTTACCCCGGGCAAGCTCGACCCGCAGAAGCGCGTTACCCACCTGCGGGCCGTTGCCGTGAGTTATAGCGAGCTTATAGCCGCTTTTAATAAGCTCGATAATCAACCCGAGGCTGTCGGATGTATTCGTAAACTGGTTGGGGATAGTATCCTCCACCTTGCGGTTGGAGATAGCGTTACCCCCGAAAGCTACGACAGCCTTTTTATCTTTATCTGTTGAATGTTTCCGGTTCATAAGATCCACTTACTTAAGGATCGACATATATTCTAAACCGTTCAACTTGATTTACGTTTTTTGACAGCCTTTTTCGGCTTGGTAAACAAATCCGATATAACGTCCATCAAGTTCGGCGTTCCGATCTCCTGCAGATCGTAGCCAACCGTCACATACGGCTTGTTGATCTTGATCAATTTGCCGAGGTTTATGGGCGTGGCCACAATCACCGTATCGCATTTGGCGCGGTTGATCGTGGTCTGAAGATCCTTGACCTGCTTATCGCCATACCCCATAGCCGGAAGCAAAGTCCCGATATTCGGATACTTCTCGTATGTCGCCGTAATGGAAGCCACGGTGAATGGTCGGGGATCCACAAGTTCGGCCGCTCCGAATTTCTGAGCCGCCACCACTCCCGCGCCGTATTTCATCTCGCCGTGAGTCAGTGTCGGGCCGTCCTCTATGACCAGCACCCTCTTGCCCCTGATCTTTTCAGGATCATCGACAAATATCGGTGATGCCGCCTCGACTATGGTTGCCTGCGGATTGAGCTTGCGTACCGACGCTCTGACCGCGTCGATCCCCTCCAATGGGGCCGTATCTATTTTATTAATGACAACAACATCGGCCAGAAGAACGTTCGCCTCGCTGGGGTAATACAACGTTTCATGTCCCGCCCTGTGCGGATCCATGACCGTGATATGAAGATCGGGCATATAGAACGGCAGGTCGTTATTGCCGCCGTCCCAAACGATAACATCGGCCTCTTTCTCCGCCTTCTCAAGAATCACGCCGTAATCGACACCGGCATAGATAACCTGCCCCCGCACGATATGAGGTTCGTACTCCTCGCGTTCCTCGATCGTGCATTTATGTTTATCGAGATCTTTCAACGACCCGAACCTCTGCCAGATCTGCTTGGTCAGGTCGCCGTAAGGCATGGGGTGACGGATCACAACCGCTTTCAAACCCATTTCCTTTAAGACTTCGCAAACCTTACGAGTAGTCTGCGATTTACCCGAGCCGGTCCGCACCGCGCAGATAGCGATTACCGGCTTGTTCGATTTTACCATAGTCGGGAATCCGCCAACCAGCTTGAAATCGGCCCCGCAGGCGTTGACCAGGGCGGCCTTTGACATGACGTAATTGTAGTTGACATCCGAATACGAGAAAACTACTTCCTCTATCTTGTGTTTGGCTATCAGCATGGCCAGCTGGGACTCATCGAAGATCGGAATCCCCTTGGGGTATAGTTTCCCGGCTAATTTGGTAGGGTATTTTCTACCGTCGATATCGGGAATCTGTGTAGCGGTAAATGCGACAACGTCGTAAGACTTATTGTCACGGTAAAGCAGGTTGAAATTATGAAAATCTCGTCCCGCGGCGCCCATGATGATGATCTTTTTCCTCTTCATAAAACCTCTATTTGAAAACGGTTAAACACTCCAAAAAAAGTATGTTACTTGTCAATCAAGGATGAAAATACGGTCTTATAGCTTTAAAGATCAATGATCGTAAAGCTTTTTAGACCAGTATTGCATGCGCCCAATATGGCGTTTGGGATGAAGGGTGTCAATGGAATTATCTCCCGCCAACGAGCCTATACCTATGCCCATAAATCCCTTGACATATTTATGGAAATAGTTATCTATGTTATTGTATACGTGTTATCAATATCCGCAATGGGCGAGCGGGTTAATACACGCCTTAGGGAGGATATGATGAGAAGTAATATAATTTATTCGCTGGCATCTCTCTTATTACTGACCGGATATGCTCTTGCCTTCGAGCCTCTTTTTAATGCCAGGATCGATTACGGTGCAGGGTATTGGCCTTATTCAGTTTTAGCAAGTGACCTCAATGGAGATGGAGACAATGACCTTGTCGTAGCCAATTATCGATCTGACAGCGTCTCCGTCCTTTTCAATAACGGCGACGGGACATTCCAAGAGGCGGTTAACTACGAAACCGGGAATTATCCGCGTTCAGTATTCGCGGCGGATCTCGATGGCGATGCGGACAATGACCTGGCTATTGCTTGTGGTGCTTTCATCTCTGTCCTTCTGAATAATGGTGACGGGACATTCCAAGAGGCGGTTAACTACGAAACCGGGAATTATCCGCGTTCAGTATTCGCGGCGGATCTCGATGGCGATGGGGATAATGACCTGGCTGTGGCTAACATTAGTGGCGCCTTCAATGTCTCCATCCTTTTAAATAACGGTGATGGGACATTTCAGGAAGCGGTTAATTACGAGGCCGGGGAAGCTCCTTTGTCGGTTTTCGCTGTCGATCTCGATGGCGACGGCGACAATGACCTGGCAGTGGCTAACGATAACTCCCACAATGTCTCCATCCTTCTGAATAACGGTGATGGGACATTTCTAGAAGCGATTAATTATGCGGTTGGCTCTTTTCCCCATTCAATTTTCGCGGCTGACCTCGATGGCGACGGCGATAATGACCTGGCTGTTGCTAATCATGCGACCGATAATGTATCGGTTCTAATTAACAACGGTGATGGGTCGTTTCAGGATGCGGTAAATTACAGCGCCGGAGATCGGCCTACTTCGGTTTTCGCGGTCGATCTCGATAGCGACGGCGATAATGACCTGGCCGTATCTAATTGGGACTCCGACAATATCTCAATCTTTCTGAATAACGGCGACGGGACATTTCAAGAGGCAGTTGATTATTGGGCCGCAGGTTCTCCCTTTTCAGTTTTTGCTGCCGACGTAGATGGTGATGGTGATGATGATCTGGCCTTGGCTAATTTTAACTCCCATAATGTCTCAGTCCTTTTGAATAACGGCGACGCGACGTTTCGGGTGGCCATAAATATAGAGGTAGCCGGAGGTTCAGAGTCGGTTTTCGCGATCGACCTTGATGGCGATGACGATAATGATTTAGCAGTACCCTGCGGTTCAGATAATGTTTCGATCCTTCTGAATAATGGTGACGGGACTTTTCACACAATAGCCAATTACACAGTCGGGCTTCTTCCCTCATCTGTCTTTTCGACCGACCTCAATGGCGATGGCAACAATGATCTGGCCGTGGCCAGTAGTTATTCCGACAATATCTCAATCCTGTTAAATAACGGCGACGGGACCTTCCAGGAAGCAGTAAATTATGAAGTCCGGGATGGTCCCGAAGCGGTTTTTGTGACTGACCTCGATGGCGATGGCGACAATGACCTTGCCATAGCGGATATTTGGTCAGATGATATTTCTATCCTATTCAACAACGGTGACGGAACATTTCAAGCAGCGGTTAATTTTGGAGCCGGGGAGACTCCCGAATCGATTTTCGCGGCCGACTTCGACGCGGATGGCGATAATGATCTGGTCGTGGTTAATCGGGGCTCCAACAATGTTTCAGTTTTTCTGAATATTGGCGATGGGACATTTCAGGCGCCGATTAACTATGAGGCCGGAAATGTTCCCCACTCAGTATTTGCGACCGATCTCGACAGCGATGGCGACCATGACCTGGCCGTAGCGAATGGTGCTTCCGACGACGTTTCAATCTTATTAAATAACGGGGATGGGACCTTCCAGACTGCGGTTGGTTATGGGGCCGGCAATGCCCCTGGCTCGATTTTCGCGGCTGACCTAGACGGCGATGGAGACAATGACTTAGCTGTGACCAATAGGCTTGCAAACAATACTTCTGTGCTTCTGAACAATGGTGATGGGACATTTCAGCCGATGGTAAGTTACGGGGCCGCGGATGAACCATCTTCGGTCTTCGCGGCAGATCTCGATGGAGATGGAGATAATGACCTGGCCGTGGCTAATATTCGCGCTAATGAAATTTCAATATTGCTAAATATTTCAGACATCCCAGTTAGTATCGGCGATCCCGGCGAAACATCATTGCCTGCGAGTTTCAGTAATTCCCAAAATTACCCCAACCCATTCAACGCCTCTACATCCATCAGATTCTCGTTGCCCGAACCGGGGGATGTCAGACTCACGGTCTACGATCTCCTCGGCCGGGAGGTCGAGACTTTGCTTGATGATTATCGTCCGGCAGGCATTCACCAGGTCACCTTCGACGCTTCGGATCTTTCTAGTGGGATCTACTTCTACCGAATACAGTCAGGTGATATGATTGAATCGAAAAGAATGCTGTTATTGAAATAGAATACTGCAAATTGTGTATGAAAATGGTTCGATAAAAGTCAAAGGAAGCGAGCCAATAAACTCTTGACATATTAGTGGAAATAGTTATCTATATTAATAAAGAAGCGTGATTTGCAGCAGTAACAAGCAGAAAAAAATGCCTACAGGAGGATAAGATGAAAAGGAGTTGCACAGTCTTCTCTTTCATATTTGTTTTAATTTTAGGGGTTAGTTCACCGACATTCGGGCAACTCTTCGACGATGCCGTTAATTACGGGGCCGGGGATTATCCGTGGTCAATTTTCGCGGCTGACCTCGACGGCGATGGCGACAATGACCTGGCCGCGGCTAATGCTGGCGCCGGCAATGTCTCAGTCCTTTTAAATAATGGTGACGGTACATTCCAGGCGGCGGTTAATTACGAAGCCGGGTATAGTCCTGAGTCAGTTTTCGGGATTGACCTCGATGGCGACAGCGACAATGACCTGGTCGTGGCTAATTCTGGTTCCGACAAAGTCTCAGTCCTTTTAAATAACGGTGACGGTACATTCCAGGCGCCGGCTGATTACGTGGCAGGAGATTATCCTTGCTCGGTTTTCGGGATTGACCTTGATGGCGATGGCGACAATGATCTAGCCGTTGCTAATCTGATTTCCGACAATATCTCAGTGTTTCTGAATAACGGTGATGCTACATTCCAGGCGGCGGTTGATTACGGGGTCGGGGATCGTCCCGAGTCAGTTTTCGCGGCTGATTTTGATGGCGATGCCGACAATGACCTGGCCGTGGCTAATCGCTTTTCCAATTCTGTCTCAGTCCTTATGAATAACGGTGATGGTACATTCCAAACAACGGTTTATTACGGAGCCGGGAATAGTCCTACGTCAATTTTCGCGGTTGACCTCGATGGCGATACCCACAATGACCTGGCCGTGGCTAACCTGCTTTCCGACATTTTCTCAGTCCTTCTGAATAATGGTGACGGTACATTCCAGGCGGCTGTTAATTACGCGGTCGGGATTAAACCCAGCTCGATTTTCGGGATTGACCTCGATGGCGATAACCACAATGACCTGGCCGTGGCTAATTGGAATCCCGGCACTGTCTCAGCCCTTCTGAATAACGGTGACGGTACGTTCCAGGCGGCGGATAATTACGCGGTCGGGGTTCATCCCAGGTCGCTTTTCGCGGTTGACCTCGATGGCGATACCGACAATGACCTAGCCGTCGCGAATGACGGCTCTGATGATATTTCAATTTTGATAAATCTTTCAAACACGACAGGGGTTGATAATTCTGCCGAAACATCCTTGCCAGAGAGCTTCAGTATTTCCCAGAACTACCCCAACCCATTCAACGCCTCCACCTCCATCTACTTTTCGTTGCCCGAACCGGGGGATATCAAACTCACGGTCTATGATCTCCTCGGCCGGGAGGTCGAGACGTTGCTCGATGATTATCGTCCGGCAGGCGTGCACCATATCACCTTCGACACCTCCGCTCTTGCCAGCGGGATCTACTTCTACCGCGTCCATGCCGGGGATATGATTGATTCGAAGCGGATGCTGTTATTGAAATAATTTACCTGTAGGGGTTCAATATATTGAACCCCTACGACGTTCCCTAGCGTTAAGATGTCATCAGAACGGATATCCATCCTGACGCATAAGAATCATATTATTCCTGCAGATGAATCTCGCCGGCCCTGCCCAGGGCAATCTTGGTCAGTAACGGCCCGACCGATTCATAAATTACTACCGATGATAAAATCACCGCGCTGATGATCTCTCCGAGCTCCGGATTCTTCTCCGCCACGGTTATCGCCAACCCAATCGCCACTCCCGCCTGCGGCAACAATCCCAGCCCGATATTATTCCTTACCTTCAGTTCCGCGCCGTACTTCTTGCCCGCGATATAAGATCCCAACGCTTTCCCCGCCGGTCGGATAAACAGATAAGCTAATCCCAACGGGCCCAATGTCCATAAAACATCCAGATGCAAACTCGCCCCGGAAAGTACGAAAAAGACGATATAGAAAGGCATTTCGGTTTGACGTAACTCCGCGTAAATCAGTCTGTGCATCATGGAGATATTATTGATTATAGCACCGATTATCAGGCAGATCATAAGATACGATATTCCGATCGTCTTGGCCGCTCCGATCCCCAGCAGGAGCCCGCCGACTATCACCAACAACAACTCCGATAGATCATCGATTTTCTGCTCCCAATAGGCAATCATCCCGGCGATAGCGCCGCCGATTATCACCGAGAGCACAAGCTCCTTGGAGAGATCCAATAGAACGGGTAATAACGCGTCACCGTGGGCGAGGGAATAGCCGGCGAAAAATATTCTGAAAACTATAAGGCAAATAACGTTATTGATAGCCACCATAGCTAATAGTGTTTCTGTCAACGGCCCCCTGGCGCTGTATTCACGTATGACCATCAACGTTACCCCGGGAGCGGTGGCTATACCTATAGCGCCTAACAAGACCGAAAGACCGAAATTACCGGTTATGGCGAAGGAAACAAGGGATACTAAAACAAACGCTCCAAGACTCTCGGCAAGAGCCATGAATATTACCTTTTTGCCCATCGCCTTGAGATGGTTTAGCTCGATCTCCCCGCCGATAGCGAACAGGATCAGCCCCAGGGCGATATCATTGATCATGTGAATGTCTTTTAAGGTTCCATAGGAAATCAGGCCAAGCACCGATGGCCCGATTACCAATCCCACCAGCATGTATCCGGTAACCCGCGGGATTTTCAGCCGATGAAAAACCTTCCCCCCCAATAACCCGAGGAGGAGGACCATAGCGACACTTAAAAGCTCGTAAACATGCATTAAATTCCCTTGTCAAAGCGATTCTTGGCTGAGCAATTATACTGGTAGCAGGCAACGTTGTCAATGGGGGCAATCGGCAATAAAAAAAGCGCCGGGATCGAATCCCGGCGCATAAGGTAGAATTTCTTGCAACCTATACCTAAACGTCGTCAATCTGAGCCCTCTGCAGTTTGCCCGAATAGTCTATATAGATCGAACGCCACTCGGAGAATACGTCAAGAGCGGCCGTACCCGCCTCGCGATGGCCGTTACCGGTATGCCTTGTACCTCCGAACGGAAGATGCACCTCCGCCCCGATCGTAGAGGCGTTGACATAAAATATACCGGTGTAAATATCGCGAACAGCTCTGAAAGCCTTGTTGACATCCTGGGTGAATATAGCCGCGGAAAGACCATAGGCGGTATCGTTAGCGATCTCGATAGCGTTGTCAAGATCGTCGCAGGGAATAACCGAAACCACCGACCCAAAAATCTCTTCGCGGGCGATTCTCATTTGAGGATTCACGTCGGCGAAAATGGTCGGCTGGGTAAACCATCCGTGATCGTAATTGCCGCCGGTCAATCGTCCACCGCCGCACATCAGTTTGGCCTTGTCCTCGTTTTTGCCGATCTCCATATACCCTAAAACCGAATTCATTTGGCCCTCGGATACCGCCGGCCCCATCTCGTTAGATTCATCGAGACCGTTACCGATCTTAAGGGCTTTGGTTCGGGCCACAAATTTGTCGACGAATTCCTTATATACCTTTTTATGGACTATAACCCTCGATGCCGCCGTGCAACGCTGGCCGGTAGTGCCGAAACCGCCCCAGACAGCGCCGTCGACCGCCAGATCAATATTGGCATCATCCATAACCATAATCGGGTTTTTGCCGCCCATTTCCAGATGACAATGTCTGAAATCGGTAGCACAAGCCTCGGAAACTCGCCTGCCGACTTCGGTAGATCCTGTGAACGAAACTACCATGACCCGCTGGTCAGTCATCAACGGTTCGCCCACCGCGCCGCCCGAGCCGGTTACCATATTAACTACGCCGGGGGGGATACCGCATTCTTCCATAACTTTCATGAAATTGACAACCGAAAGAGGAGTATCGGTCGCCGGTTTGATCACGCATGTGTTTCCGCAAACCAAAGCCGGGATCATCTTCCAGGCCGGGATGGCGATAGGGAAATTCCAGGGGGTGATCATCGCCGCCACACCCATAGGAATCCGGACCGACATCTGGAACTTGTTGGGCATTTCCGACGGAGTCGTATGGCCGAACATCCTGCGACCCTCGCCGGCGTATAGGAAGCTCATATCGATAGCCTCCTGGGTGTCGCCGCGGGTTTCCTTGATAACCTTTCCCATCTCCTGAGTCATCTGTTTGGAGATCTCTTCTTTTTTCTCGATAAGCTTCTGACCGATATTATAGATTATTTCAGCCCTTTTCGGAGCCGGAACCAACCGCCATTTCTTGTACGCCTCCGATGCCGCGGTTACGGCGTCATCGACATCCTCGGCGTTCGATTTCTGAAAAGTACCGATCAGATCCCGATTATCAGCAGGATTGCGATTTTCGAACGTCTCGCCCGTTTTCGATTCTACCCATTTACCGTTTATAAAATTCTTGAAAACTTCCGCCATTAAATCCTCCAAAAAACCGTAAGGTTACATGCGCCAATTATACTCAAGCTTTGATAATACTCATGAGCGCGTTATAAATCAAGGACGTATTTTCAGACAGATTACCCATTTCCAACGATCAAAATTGCGCTTTCTAAAAAATGTTAAATACTGAAACAAATTGCGAATCCTGAAGGTCATCCATATTGTAATGTTCATTGGGAATTGAAGGTGGATTATGTTTCAGGGCTGCTATTATCCCGATAATGGACCACATAACGCTAAATTACGCTCATTTCGAGGCGACACTTATTAATGGAGGTTTTTAGCCGGATGAAGTATTTTATTGTTAAACCGGCCGCTCCGTGCGGAGGATTAAATGACCCATTGTAGTGTCGAGGAAAAAATTCTTTACCGGGAAGTGGAGAAAATGCGCAAGCGAGTTATTGAACTCAGCACCTCTGAACAGCGCGATTTCTCGGATCAGGAATGCGAGGCAATCCTAGAGCTGATTTCCATGATTTATTCGACAGAGGGATCCCCCGCGCTCCCCAGAACCCTGATGACCTTTTTACGCAATTGGTCCGGTTGCGAAGCCGTAGGTGTCAGACTTCGCTATGGATACGATTTCCCCTATTATGAGACACGAGGTTTTCCCGACGATTTTGTTCTGGCCGAAAACAAGCTGTGCGTAACTAACGAGAATGGAGAGATAGTTAAAGACCACGATGGAAATCCTATCCTGGAATGTATGTGCGGTAATGTCATCGCCGGCAGATTTGATCCTGAAAGAGAATTCTTCACCGAATACGGCAGTTTCTGGACAAACAGTACAAGCGAGCTTCTAGCAAACATTTCGAAAAAGGACAGGCAGGACAAAACCCGCAACCGCTGCAATGGAGCAGGATACGAATCGGTAGCTTTGATTCCCTTGAGGATGGCAGGTGAAGGTTACGGGCTTTTGCAATTTAACGACAAACGCAAGGGTATGTTTACGCTCCAAAAAATCAGTCTTTTAGAAAGAATAGCCGCGAATATCACATTCTCACTTGCAAAATGTAAAGACGAAACGCAAACTCTATTAATTCTAAACGAAAAAGAGATCCTGCTTCATCAGATCTATAAATCTTTAAAGATAGAGCCGGAATATTCAACAGAGCCGGTTTAATTCCCGTTTACTGAATAATATCACGATCCATAATTGAAATCAGTTTTGTTTATCGTCCTTCGGGGGAACGGTATCCTCCGGTAATTCGCGCCCTAAAAGCCCGCGCCAGAATCTTCTCCTTCTGATTTTTTTTTCGGCCTTATATTTTTTACGTACTTTCCTTTCTTTCTGCTCCTGGATAGCGTCAAGCTCCTCTACTTTTTGCAGAAGCCTCTCCACGTTATCCCGCTTCTCCATCATCTGACGGAAAAGATTATAATCGTTAACGCTCCTTAGAATGGCGTGCATGAAGGGTTCCATGAAAATCATTACCTGTGAGCCGATATAATTAAGCGGTTTCACCGATTCCAAAAACAAAATAGCCGGGACTGTCATACCTCGCTCCACCACTTTCTGAGCGATACGTCGGATTAATTCTCTCTCCTCCGGGGTAAGTTCATCTTCCTCGGGCGGAAGATTAATAGGTCCAAACATCGAATTAGGAGCCATTTCCGCCATCCTCTTTTGCGTTTTCGGTTTGCGCTCCCGCTATCCCCTCAAAAAGATCCTTTAAAAACATATCAATCTGTTCTTTATTGTCTTTACTATAACGAAGATAAAAACCGCGGTAATTTTCCAGCCGCGAAGGCCCTAAAAACGGAGATAACAAAACTCCCCTCCTTCCGGGAAAAATAGTCCTGAATGCCGAGAGGTTTCGTTCTTTGGAACTGTACAGATACTTGATGGTGACCTGTTTTTCATCCACCGTATACCTGGTGGGAAAGAAAAATGTGGAAAGTGAGACAATAAATATCATTACCGCCACCAGCACCATAACCGGGCTTCCCGTCATATCGTAGACATAATAGAAAATCGTCAGTATCGCGGCGAGAACAAACGCCGCCGCCACGGGACGTTCTCTGGCGGGATGCGAATTCCAGGAATACGATTTCATGATTGCGATTCTGAGGGGTCCCGATATCGGATCTTGCGGACATTTTCCAATTCTGTCTGAAGCTCGTCGGGTTTGAAAACCCCTTTATCCACCAGAACCTTCACCAACGCCTCCAGCCCGAGATTGTTGGAAAGAGTCAGCTCATCGAAAGTAACTTCCTTTACCTGATCGCCGACCATTATCTTTAAGGCCACTCTTTTGGATTGATCGTTACTCATTTTCACCTTTCGTGCTAAGACCCTCGTTCATACTTCCGCTGCGATAGCCCTGCAAATCGACTGTAACGTATGAAAAGCCCAGCGATTTAAATTCATCCGCTACTCGGGTGTATAAATCATCCTCAAACAGTCGCGGAAGTTCATCTTTCAGCAACTCAATCCTGGCCATCTTATCGTAATGCCTGACCCGAAGCTGGGAGAAACCGAGCGATTTCAAATGACGCTCGGCATTCGCTATTCGATTGAGTTTTTCAACCGTCACTTCCGAGCCGTAAGGTATCCTCGATGACAAACACGCCAGGGCAGGCTTATCCCAGTTGGGCAGCCCGAATTCACGGGCCATCTCACGAAGCTCGGCTTTCGTTATTCCGACATCGGCCAGAGGGGAAATCACCCCTCGTTCGCCGGCTGCTTTCCGCCCCGGTCTCCAATCCGAGAGATCATCAGCGTTAGACCCATCGAAAACCGCATCGGCACCGATTCTGGCGGCATAATCCACAAGCTTATCGAATAGTTCCGATTTACAAAAATAGCATCTATCGACAGGGTTTTTTCTATAATTGGGATCTGAGAGTTCCTCGGTTTTAATCTCTACGAAATTTTCAGGGACAAGACCAATCTCATGCGCGAGCTTCCCGCAGAATTCCTTTTCCTCCGGGAGCAGCGACTCAGAATCGCCTGTAACCGCCCAGACGTTTTCTCCCCCGATTGTATCGACGGCGACTTTCAACAAAAGGCTTGAATCTATACCTCCCGAAAAACCGATCACCACTTTACCAAATCCCGATATCCTGTCACGCAACCTGGAAAGCTTGTCCTGTACAGCCGTTTGCATATTACCTTGCCGTTGCGACTTTACCTTCGATGACAGAGTAAATACGAATCTCGTTATTTGCCCGACCCGCGCCTTTGAATGTGATTCGGCAGGAAACACCCTGGTATCCCTCGATTTCGTTCAAAAATCCTCTGATTTTTTCGGGAGAATCCGCTCCCTCGCTCAATCCCCTCAAAACCATAGCCACCGCATCAAACGTCAAAGCGGCAACCTTATCCGGCTGATGCCCGAATTCGGCAGAATAGGCGTTGGAGAATTCAACCCAGTTGACCTCATCCGATCCTGCGTGAAAATCGGTGGCGAATACAGCGTCGCCCACATAACGACTAACCTCGCGGATCAACGTTTCCGAGTCCCAGCCATCGGCGCCTAAAAACTGGCCGCGGATAACGTGGTATCTTATCTGTGGGATCAGGAGTTTCAACTCGTCGGGATATCCCGGTAAAAACAATCCTCCGATGTTCACAGGCCAGTCCTCGGGATCGTGAAATTCCACCGTTTCTACCGTATCGGCAAAAATGGTATCGACTTCTAAAACGTATTCCTTGATATAAAGTGTGCTATCGATTTCGCCGGCGGCCAGTAACTCCTCGGTTTTCATAAGTAAGGTTTCCCGAAGAGGTCGAATCTGTTGCTTGAAATCGGTGGCGCCGGTTGTGTAATAACTGGTGGAGATTACCTCTCCGCCAAGCCGATAAACCGTTTGCGCGAAAGCCTTGGAAACAGCCATTCCACCAGCGTCGTCCGGAGAGATAATAGCGAATTCGGTAATACAAAGCTCGTCGATAGCGTAATATGCCATCGCCTGGCCGAGGCGTTCGATGGGAGGAGAAATCTGAAATACGTTTGGTCCGAGACTGGCGATACCGCTTTCTGACGCAGTCGGGGTTATGATCGGAATGTTTTCGGCGTTTAAAACTACTGCCGCCCCCACTGACGATTCGGATCTGAGCGGTCCAATAACAGCTATCGGTTCATCTTTTGCCAGTTTCGAAGCGACCTTGGTGGCGGTTACAGCGTCTCCCCCGGTATCCTTTATCATTAGTTCTATTCCCAGGGAATCGTGACCATAAAACTTCATAGCCAGCCTTGCCGCCTCTACCATAGAGCGTCCGTACTCGGTGTAAACCCCGCTTACGGGCGCGAGAAGACCGATAATCCTGGTTGATTCCGCTTTTTCAGAATATCGTTTTATAAGGACGCGCGCTTCTTTGGAGTACTTACCGCGAGGAAATCCGCGAAGATATGATTTCAATGATTTTATCCCGCTTCTGAAACGCCCCGCCTTAAACTCTCTTTGAGCGATTGAGAATTTGATATCCTCCGTCAATGTCGAAGCCGGGTGTTCGGATATCAATTGCTGAAGTTCCCAAAGTGAAAGGCCTTTTTCGATAAGCGGATTTAAATTGCTCAAAGCGAGTTCCGAATCCGGGTTCTTCGGATCGAGATCATAAGCCGACATATAGGCCGAGGCGGCGTCAAGTATCATGTGTTGACGATACAAACAATGCCCCCTCAGCAACAGGGCGGAAACGGCGAACCTGGATCCGGGAAAATCATCGACGAATTTATCGAATAAGATTATAGCCGGTTTATATTTTCCCGCTTCATATAACGATTTAGCTGACATAAATCGGAAGGAACTATAGTGACCGTCCAGGGCAAACCGCCCGGCCAGGGAATTGAATTTTCTATACGCTTCCTCATAATCACCGTTCTGGAAATCGTCCATTGCCGCTTTCATCCCGATCGTCGGATCTTCCATGTAAGCCTGAGCCGAAAGCGATGACGGGATTAAAATCGCGGTTAAAAAAACGACAATTATTCTAAACATCATATCGAATACTCCCTCGCGCATTCACGATATTGTTTTGCCCACTCAATAAACCCGGAAGATTCTCCCTCCGAAATAGTTCTTTTGACAACCGCCGGATTGCCGGCGACCATTGTACGAGGAGGGATCTTCGTTCCCGATTTCACCACCGAACCGGCTGCAATCATGGAACCCTCTCCCACAACCGCGTCGTCCAGGACTATAGACCCCATTCCGATTAAACATCCGCTCTCGATACGACAACCATGGAGAATCGCGCCGTGGCCTACCGTCACGTAATTACCTATCTCTGTCGGCGACGTTCCACCGGTCACATGCACGACGCAACAGTCCTGGATATTTGTCCAGTCGCCAATTTTAATATAGTGAATATCGCCCCTGATAACCGCCTTGAACCAGATCGAACTTTCCTTCCCAATAGACACATCACCGATTATATTGCAATCGGGCGCCTTAAAGCAGGTAGGATGTATATCCGGTTTTTTTGGGCCAAAAGGTAATATCATAATTTATAGTTGCCGAAATCTTCTGGATTAATTTTCCTCAAACGATCTCTCAACGATTCCTGGTCGGGTAAACCTGAGCTCTCTCGTTGTTCTTTCTTAAGATTATACAATTGTTCATTAACAAAAATCGGCGCTTTGGATTTTAATGATAAAGCGATGGAATCCGACGGTCTCGCGTCTATTTCCACCACGTTTCCATTTATAGAAATATGGATCTTGGCAAAAAACGTCTGCTCCTGCAAGTCCGTTATTTCGATCCTGTCCACTTTGCCGCCCATGGCTGTAATGGTCGAGTAAATAAGATCGTGAGTCAGGGGCCGCTTGGATACGACTCCGGATATCTCCATTCCTATCGCCCAAGCCTCATAATGCCCTATCCAGATAGGAAGAATCTTATCGGAATCGAGAGGTTTGACCGTCACAACGGGCGAGTTTGTAGTGATATCAAGTGCAAGCCCGCCGATTTTCGATTCTATCATTTTAGGTGAATCCATTTTACCCTCTCATGTAAAATATTCCCCAGGTTCCCGGCCCCGTATGGGTACCTACCGTAGGACCGATCTCGCCGGTATGAACGTTCTCCGCTCCTAACCGCTCACCGAGAATGGCCACGATCTCATCCATACGCGACGGTATAGCCGCGTGGCCGACCGCCCACCGTCCTCCCGGCGAAACATCCTCAGAAATTACCGAGATAATCTTCTCCAGAAGTTTTTCCTCGCTTCGGGCTTTATCATAAGGGATAATAACGCCGTTTTCAAGCGACAACAACGGTTTGAGCCCCAGCAGTTTCCCCACGAAACCTTTTGCCGCCCCCACGCGACCGCCTTTAATCAGATATTCCATGGTCCCCAGAGTGAAAAAGAGCTTTTGCGATTCTTTTCTCTTTTCCAGATACTCCATGATCTTTCGCGGAGAATCTCCGTTGCGGGCCATCTCAGCAGCAGTCACCGTCTGCAACCCCAACCCCATAGATACCGATTGGGTATCATAATGCAATATCTTATCTTTAAACTCCTCTGCCCCTTGCAGAGCGGAATTGAATGTGCCCGATAATTTAGAGGATACGTGCAAGGAAATGATACTATCGCAGTCTCCCCTTTCGAAAACCTTTTTATAAGCTTCGACAAAATCTCCCGGGGATGGCTGTGACGTTTTAGGTGTATCGGGGAAACTCGCCAGTTTTTCGTAGAACTGTTCCTTGTTAAGATCGACACCATCACGGTAGACCTCGGAACCGAACATTACTTTTAAAGGAACAACCTCGATATCGTAAAATCGAGCCAGTTCTGCGGGGAGATCGGCAGTCGAATCGGTAACTATTCTTACCGTTTTCTTCGCAGTTTTTTTGAATTTCGCCCGCCATTTTCTCATTGCCGTGTTCTGGGCCTTCATATCGTCCACTTTGGTTGATTCTAACGTTCCCAATGAGCCGGCAATTTCTTTGACCGTTTCCGGGGTATCGGTATGGATATGAATTCTAAGATATTCGTCGGTAGCGATACTGGTACAGGCGACAATCAACGAATCGCCGAGATCGTCCAGCCGATTCTTTATCGAGTCACTATCGAAACCGGTTCCCTTTACGAGATATTCCGAACAATAACGGAAAGCGGAATGCTCGATCACCATTTCCGGCAACGATTCTGCGCTTATACGGGATTCTATAATTCGGGGCATTTCACCGGTCTTTATAAGTTGATAAATGCCCTCGATGAAATTAACAAAACCCTCGCCCCCGGCATCAACAACGTCGGCATCGGCAAGAACCTGCAATTTCGATTTGGTCTCCTTTACAGATCGATGTCCTTGATCAATAGCCGATCCCAATAGATTCCGCAAGCATGAAAAATGGTTTTTTGTATCTTTCAAATGTTCGCCCATCTCTCTGACCACCGTCAGGATTGTTCCCTCTTTAGGATCTTTTAGGGCGCCGTACGCGGAATCTGCACCGGCGCTGAATACGCCGGCAACCTCATCGAGGTTCAGCCGATCTCTGCTGCCTACATATTCGGCTACTCCTTTGAAATACTGCGATAGAATAACGCCCGAATTACCCTGTGCGCCTTTAAGCGAATGAATTGCGATCGAATCGGCGACATCCTGCAATGAATCGGATTTAGCCGAGTTGGCCCCCGTTACAGCCGCCTTAAGGGTCAAAGCCATATTGGTTCCGGTATCGCCGTCGGCAACGGGGAAAACATTTATCGCGTTTAAATGTTCGCGATTGTTATCGAGCCTTAGCCAGCCGGCGTTTACCGCTCGTCTCAGACGCTTTCCATCAAGATATTGCAAAATGAACCTCCGGGCTTAACTTTCCTTTTTGACAACCCACAGTTTAACCGCCGCCGTTACATCACTGGCAAGCTTGATTTCGATAGTATATACGCCCAGAGCTTTCAAGGGATCATCGAGGAGAATCTTGCGACGATCTATCTCGAATCCCTGGCTCTCGAGAAGGGACGCCACATTCGCCGACGTAACCGAACCGAAAACCTTATCGTCTTCGCCGGTCTGGACCTCGGCTGTCAGCGAAAGCTTCTCGAGTTTATCTTTGATCTTTTCGGCTTCCTTTTTCTTCTTGTTGTCGCGAAACTGTTTTTGTTTTCTTATTTCATCTATGGACCTGAGGTTTCCCTTGGTGGCCCGCACCGCGAGATTCCGCGGAAGAAGATAATTCCTGCCGAAACCGTCAGCCACCTCGACAACATCGCCCACAGTACCGAGTTTCTCGATGTCGTCTCTAAGTATTACTTTCATTTTTACCTCTTTATCATTCGTTAATTTCCAGATGTTCTTTTCTAAAATTAAACCTGCTGTCCGATAACCCCAGGGCTATCAGGAAAACGAGCATTATCAAACCGGTATATGTCAAAAAAGTATTGGCTAAGCCGAAAACCCCCAGGAACAGAAACGTCCCGTAAAAGATTATCCGGGCGGGAGTGGGTTTGTACATTCGTCGGAAAAATGATTCCATAATCGATAATCCAACTACGAAATATACGTGCCCGGTAACTATCAGGATATTCACTCCCGCGTAAAACCAGGTATCTCCGCTTGAGAATATCGCGGGGATCAATCCCACGATGGTAATCATAAGCCACATTCCGCCGGCTCGCCAGAGATAAAACGGTTTGAAACGGGGAAAGATAATTCCCCACTTTAGCGCGATCATCCCGGCCATAACAAAAGCGGCTAAAACCGCGGCTAAAAAACCCAGAATCATAATTGCGGGAAAAATCCTCAGAGTGCCGATCATAATTCGTTCATTGGCTTCGATAAAACGATCAACAGCTCCCTCGGCTGGAGGAAACGATTTTTCTATTAACGATTCCAACGCTGGAGACTCATCGATCATCACTTGAAGCTGCGAATTTACCTGCTCCGTCATCATCGGCAACTCGCCCATCAGCTGAGCATATATCCCCAATAACAGCACAAGGATTACCGCGAACGGGATAAGACCATAGCCGACGATTGTCGTCGGATCGGCAAATTTCCGAACTCCCCAGCCCATCATCAGCGACGGCGCCGCTACCATGAGCAGGAATAACGCGGATAAGTCGATACCGGCTTGATATCCTATTGTCAAAGAACTTACAATCAAGATGGCGGCCGTTCCCGGCAAAGCGATCAATATCGCCCTGGTGAACCCCAGCCTGGCGACCACCAGCGTAAGGAAAATAATCGCCGCCACAATAGCTAGCCCGTTTATGCCCGGAATCGTGAAAAAAAGACCCGCGCAAAACACGCAAACGCCGCCCCAGATCGAGAGTTTATTCTCAATCGTTCGCATCGGTAAACTAATTCCCTATCAATCGGTTCCGGCCGAGAAGGGCAGAAGTGCTATGATCCGTCCCCGCTTGATAGCCCTGGTCAGGGCTCTCTGATGCAGGGCACAATTGCCCGATATTCGCCGGGGAATGATTTTTCCGCGAGCAGTCATGTATTTCCGCAAGAGCCTTTCATCTTTGTAATCGATGATAGCTATTTTATGCTCGCAAAACCGGCATACTTTTCTTCTTCGTCTCTCCATTTATTCTCCTAAGTATTCCTCGTTGCCATCGTTCGATTCGAGACGCTTGTTATTTTCGGAATCCTTGCTTTCCTCATCGAACTTTTCGCATTTATCGAGAAATTGAATGTGATGTGCCCGTATTTCGATCGAGCTTCGTTTCGAGCCGCTGTCGTTATCCATATTCCGCGAACGAAGCTCTCCTTCGACATAAACGGCGCTTCCCTTTTTCAACATTGCGGCGCAAGATTCAGCCAGCTTCTGCCAGGCCACAACTCCTATATAGCAAACATCCTCTTTCCAATCCCCGGAGCTGTCTTTGAACCTCCGGTTGGAGGCGATCCTGAAATTGGCCACCGGTACTCCGGTAGTGGTCGATCGGAGTTCCGGATCGCGCGTGAGGTTGCCTACTATCATCACCTTGTTTAAATTTGGCAGTCTGGTTGAACCCATACCCTATTCCTGAACTGATTCGGCCTGATCCGTCTCGGCCGTCTCCTCCGCCGGCTTCTTCTTCTCCGCTACAGGGGCTTCACCCTGCGCGGCAACTGTAAGAAAGCGAAGGATGTTCTCGTTAAGCCTCATAGTACGCTCGATCTCCGTGTTTAAACCCGGATCAGCGTCGAAAAGGAAGAACACGTAATAACCCTGGTGCTGCTTGTTAATCTCATAAGCAAGACGCTTGTTCCCCCAACGGTCCAACTTATGGATCTTGGCGCCCGACGTCTTTATATGTTTTTCGATCTTCTCGATTTCGGCTGTTAGCGTGGATTCATCTAACGACGCGTCGAATATTACGGTTAGCTCGTAAAGTCTCATTTCACCTCCCTCTGGACATTTAAGACCCCTGCCGCGCTTATGTCAATAAGCGACGGGGTAGGGAAATTATTCAGTTTCCAATGGCGCCTGGTTATAAACCGACGCCGCTTTCTCAAATCCATCCGACATCCACATGGTTACCGCGCCTGCCGCCCGGGCGATCATGCTCTCGACATGATCCATCTCCGATTTGGCGAACGGCTCGAGCACGAACTCCTCAGCCGGAACCTTCTCCGGCACCGGCCCGATTCCCATCCTGATCCGGGGAAAATCCTCGGTTCCAAGATGGTAAACTATCGAAGCCAGCCCGTTGTGCCCGCCGTCGGAACCCGATTGTCTCAGTCTGAGCCGTCCCAGCGGAAGATTGAAATCGTCGGCGATGACTAAAATCTCACGCGAATCGAGGCCCATTTCCTCGACAATCCGTTCGGTGGCGATCCCGGAACGGTTCATGTAAGTGGTCGGTTTTAAAAGAACTACGCTTAACGAGGAAATTTCGATATCGCAACGGTAGTATTTGCCCAAACCTGCGACAAACTCCGATTTCCCCTTTAAAAAATCGACAACCTCGAACCCGAGATTGTGCCTGGTGCGTTCGAGATCCTGCCCCGGATTGCCAAGACCGATTATGGCCTTTACTCGAGGCCGGAGTTCCCGCTCCATAAGTGGAGAAAATAGGAATTGAGCGCTAAATGTCAAGTTATTTATGCAAATGGGGGCTGGGGGGGATTACCAGGTGCGGCCGGGTGGCCTCACTCGACCGCTCAAATAATATCCCGATCCATCGGTGGAAGACAGCCTTTTTTCTTTACCTAAATGGTTTTAGTTTTACCATGATATCGTCCCCATCAACAAGAATATGCTCAAGATCATCATTATATAGACTATCCAGTTCAAATGCATTAAAATCCCATTTTAAATTCTGACCAGGTGAACCAAGGAGAACAAAATTGATAAGATTTTGGTAATAATACTTCTGGCCGTATCGATCGTGAATATATAAGCTATCTAGTTCCCTAATTCTGCATGTGCTTTTACTAAACGCATCACTCTGCAATTCCTGTAAGTTGTCTGGATTCCTTGATCCATGACAGGCCGCAAATGTAAATAACTCTCGTTTGATTTCAACAAAATTGACAATGTCATTAAACTGACCCTTATCAAGTTCTACAGTTTGCAGCCTCTTGATGCGTGGATTTGTAGTATCCTGAGAAATGGGCAAATTAAATAAATAAGAAAGAGCCGCCTTTTTTACAGGCAATCTGGTAGTTTCACATAAAAAGTTGAATCTTTTCCTTTCCCCTGATGGAGCGCTGATATCAATATTCTTATGCTTGTCTTTAGGAACTGAAACTTCAAAATTCATGACACCATATTCCGGATACATTGAGTGGAAAATAAAAACATAATCATCCTCATTTTCTCTCAATAATTCCGGCCCATCAAAAAGCTCAACATCGATTTCACAGATATCTTGCAGATAATACTTTAATTTTCTGTAAGCTGATTTTTCCGCATTTTCCGCGATCCTTGACGGAGAGCAAGAATTACATAAAATACAAGAAAGCACTATAACACAAGACACACTTAAGTTTATGATATATATAAGAATCCGCAGAAGTCTCGTTTTTAACATAACATCGGAAGTCCTGTCATTGTTCTATTCCAGTACTAGTTTTTAATACTTCAGGAAGGAGTATAACAATATCCTGACGCTTCATAATTAGGATATCGCCTCACCCCCCCCCCGCTCCGTCCCCAACGATTTCATCTTCTTATACAAATGGCTTCGCTCTATGCCCAGTATCTCCGATGCCCTGGTCATGTTGCCGTTTACTGATTCGATAGTCTTTTTGATATAATCGCGCTCGAACCGTTCACAGGCCGCCTTCAACGTCCCTTTCGGGTTGTCTCCGGCCAGATGCGGGAGTAGTCTCTCTACCTCCTCGCCGCTTATCACATCCGCCGACGA
This sequence comes from Candidatus Zixiibacteriota bacterium, assembly GCA_036481315.1. Classification (GTDB taxonomy): domain Bacteria; phylum Zixibacteria; class MSB-5A5; order UBA10806; family UBA10806; genus JAZGHS01. The sequence goes on from JAZGHS010000107.1 coordinate 25,679, forward strand.
CATGATTACAATCCGCTCCACATAGTTGGCCAGTTCCCTGATATTGCCGGGATACGAATAACCACCGAACATCTTCATGGCCGATTTATCGAATTTCTTGGATGGCCGTCCCCTGCGCGACGAGAACTCATTCGAAAAATGCTCGATCAATAGCGGAATATCCTCCCGCCTGTCCCGCAACGGCGAAAGTTCGATCGGCAACACAGCCAAACGGTAAAAAAGATCCTCCCGGAATTTGCCGTCGGATATAGCCTGCTTGAGATTCTTATTAGTAGCGGCAACCAGACGCGCGTCGGATTTTATCTCGGCTGTTCCCCCCAACCGGGTGAAAGATCCCTCCTCCACCGCCCGCAACAACTTGGCCTGGGTCTTGGATGAAGTCTCAGCGATCTCGTCTAAGAACAGTGTACCGTCATTAGCAAGCTCGAACCGTCCCGGCTTGGCTTTCACCGCGCCGGTAAACGCTCCCTTCTCATATCCGAACAGTTCTGATTCGATCAGATCGTCGGGCAACGCGGCGCAATTGACCGCGATAAAGGGCCCATCTTTCCTTGGCGACGTTTCATGTATCAAGCGGGCGACCAATTCCTTACCTGTTCCATTTTCGCCGGTTATCAAAACCCTTGAATCCTCCGGTGCCACACGCGCGATTGACTCCTTCAATTGCTCGATCGATTTGGATTTCCCGACCAATCGTTCAGATTCGCCCAACCGCTTTTTGAGATCGTCACGTTCGTTTCGTAGCCGTTTCAATCGAGTTATATTGCCGAATGTGACCTCGATTCTATCCAAAGATAATGGTTTTTCCAGAAAATCGAACGCTCCCGCCTTGACTGCCTTAACAGCGGTCTCGATCTCGGCGTGCCCGGAGATCATCACAGACTCAATCGACGGATATTTTCCCTTTATAAATGACAATAATTCGATACCGTCTTTATCCCCGAGCCAGACATCAAGCAAAGCCACATCGATCGTATCATTAAGCAATCCGACTGCCTCGTCGAACGACCCGGCCGTTAAAACGTCATACCCCGATCGTCGCAACGCGGAGCCGACAGTGGAGAGTATATTCGGTTCGTCATCGACAATTAGTATTTTCAAAATTTCCCCTACTCGGTTTTTCTGTGTAACGGCAGATCGATCACGGCGGCTGTACCGCCCTCGGTTGAATCGGCCAGCTTGATTTTGCCGTCATGCTCCAGGATTATCTTTTTTACAATCACCAGCCCCAGCCCGGAGCCTCCCGGCTTGGTGGTGAAATAGGGTGTAAACAGACTCTGTTTCGCCTGCATGGAAAGACCGGTTCCGTCATCCGCAATAATAATACTGGCCTTATCTCTTGTTGAAATGGTCCGTATGACCACGCTGCCGTTTTTATCTATCGCTTCCAATCCGTTTTTGATAATATTCATCAGCGCCCTTTTAATCTGTTCTGAGTCGACATAAACAGGTATAGGTCTCGAAAACAGGTCGGTTGTAATCGCCCCGGAGGCGATCTCATTGGCGTAAAGAGATAGTGTGTTCTTGACAACAGTATTAAGATCCTCGAATCTAGGATTCGGCGGAGGGAATTTGGCGAATTCGGAGAACTCCTCCACTATTTTGGTTAAGGATTGAACCTCTTCTAAAACCGTGGATGTGGATCGCTCGAAATCGTCTGAGAACCCGGGATCGGATCTTGAAAACGACCTGCGCAGATCCTCCATGGCGATTTTAATCGGCGTCAGAGGATTCTTTATTTCATGCGCTACCTTGCGGGCCATCATCGTAAAGGCCGTAAGCCGTTCGCTATCCACGATCTTCCCACGGTAATCCTCGAGATCGGAGGCCATCTTATTGAATGTATCAATCAGGTTGCCAACCTCGCCCCTTCCGCTATAATCGATCCTCGCCGAGAAATCGCCCTCGGCCAGGGTATCGGCCGCCTCTGTCAGTTTATAGATGGGACGGGTGATACCGATAGCGAACAGCGAGCCGAATATGATGGCCAGAAAAAGGCCGCCCAGGGCAAACCCGCCGTATATCAATTTCATGTTATCGAACAGGATATCGAGGTCATGAGTGGAGACGCCCATAAGTAGATCGGCTACCTTATCCTCGGAAAAGTTCCGCAGGGGATAACGCGAGAAACTATACCACAACCCCTCGACTTTAGTCCGATAGGTCTGCTTATCCTTTAAATATATCATCAATTCGTCTTGCCTGCCGGTGATAGTCTTGGCCAGAAGTTTATCCCCCTCCAGCAGGAGAATCTCCGCGCCGGAAAGAACCCGGAGGTTTTTGCAAAATTGATCGTCGAGGAATTCCCCCCCGGCAATCACTCCCACAAGCTCGGTGTTGTTATACCAAACCGGAGCCAGGCCCATCGACGTCAAAACGTTGTCCGATCCGAATTCTATCTTATCCAGAGATTGAACCTTTTGCCCTTTCAAAGCTTCAGCGAAAACCGGGTCCGACCCGATATTGTCTCCGAAAAAACCGGGATCGTGACCGCGCGCCAGCACATTTCCATCGGAACCGACTATAATTAGATAATCCAGATCGAGGAGATTCTTCATCTTTCCGGCAAAATCGATCAGCCCCTGTTGATCTATATAACCGTTCCTGTTTTTTACCATGATATAACGTAATAGCTGAGGATCCTCGGCAAGTTGACGCATCTGCGATAATATGGCCGAGCCCCTGCGTTCGTACAGACTGACAGCGCCGCCGTAAACCGCGTTGAGTTTCATATCCACAAGAGATTGACGTTGATTGTTGGCGTAATAAGCCAGCGATACGAATACCGCCAACAACGGCAGTACCGCGGCGACAACCAGAAGAAATATTATTCGAAGTTTAAGCCTCATTACTTATTCTCGATAAAAGCGCCGCGAAGATCGAGATATCCCTCTTCAAGGGGACGAAGACCGGAAACATCGGCTTTCAATATGGTGGTCAGGAAGGGCTGATACAAAACCACCGCCGGCGGTTCTTCAGCGACCGATCTTATAAGCCCGGCAGCCAGCATTTCACGTCGCTCCGGATCTGTCTCGGCACGAAGTTTCGACAAAAACACACTCAAAGCCTCGTCTTTATCATAAAGGTAATTGGTCTGTCCGGAAAGAGAATAGCTATAAAGCGGATATAAAACGCAATCCGGATCCAGCGAAACCGGGCTATGATAATCTAAATAGAGATCGATATCGGATCGGGTGTGATCCTCCTCTAAAAACAATAGATCGACTTTCTTTTCCTTAACCTTTATTCCAACGCTCTGAAGCTGTCCGGAAATATAACGGGCAACGTTAAAAAGCGATGGATGACGCGAATCGACATAAAGAGAAACAGTCGATGGCATTTTCACGATGGCGTTAAGGTAACGATCGACCGAATCGGGGTTAACGAATGATCCGTTGTCATCATAACCAAACGTAAGATCGTTGGCCATAGCCCCCGATCCGCCTAAAATCACCCTGATTATCGTCTCCCGATCGATCAAATATGTCAACGCCTTCGAAAAATGGAGATTTTTCTGATAATCCCTTAAGCCGTTTACCCCGAGAACAGCGGCGCAGATGGTCCTGGTGGTCATCGACGTATGCCCATCGCCGGAAACGAACTTAGGGGGTGGCTCGCCTAAAGCGGTAATCAAATCCAGACGCCCGAGTTCAAACGATAATCCCGCTTCATCGAGGCTTTTAAACCTCACAAAGCTGATACTGTCTAAATAAGCGCTGGTGTTATCCTCGCCGAATGGCTCAACGGTTAAACCGTCGGGGTTTCTCCCTTTAATCTTATAATTCCCTGCACCGACAACATTTCCTCCAGGAGGCTCCAGTCCGGGACGGGGTATGATATACCCCCCCGGGCCCGCGAGATATTCCTCGAACGCCGGAAAAGGTTCTTTCAAGGTTACTGAAATTGTTTTCCTGTTTATAAGGAAAATACCCGATATCTCGTTTCTGGTCCGATGACGGAATTCCTCGGCTCCCTTTATCGCCAACACATAGCATCCAGCCGATGTCAGTTTGGGGGACAAAGCCAGGCTTTCAAACGAATAGGCGACATCGGAAGCCTCTACCGGTCTGCCCGAATGGAATTCGGCCAGCGGATTGATATAAAATGTATAGGTCAGGCCTCGCACCTCAAACGTTCCGGCTATATCAGGGACGATTTGATTCTCGATATCTCGGGTTAATAATCCGCGATGAATCAGCCGCGCCACCATTTTATCCTCGGGCGTGTTTATCATTCGAGGTTCCAAATTTAAATCCGTCAAATAGGGGATACTCAGGTAACCTCCCCTATTGGCTTGGGGAACGAATAGATTTATCCGCGCTTTCAATCCCTCGTCAAAATATATCGCCGCGATAGTCTCGATATCGAGTTCTTCCGATCTGGATATGTACTTATCCGCCCATCCGATCTTTCCCGAGGCTACGAGAATATCGGAATAAAAGATATCGAATGTCTCTCCGGGAGCGATACCCATAGCGCTACCGGCATCGAAATAGACGACATCCGTTTTAACCACGATAACATCACAATCAACGAAATCCTGTGTACCGGCGAAAAGCGAACTTTGTATTGCTAAAATCAAAGCCGCGAGAAATATCCTCATAGACCTCCCTCCGAAGGAAAAGATCAATTCTTCCCGGTTTATTTTACGCTAATAACGTGCCAACGGCAATTATTTTTTATGGAGACCTAACATGTTGAATTTCAACCGGATAGAAAACAGGCACGAAACAGCCAGGGAAAATCATGTGTCATACCTGACACACTCATCGGCCTCGAGACACAATTAGTACTCTTTATGGTGATTCTCGATCTGATAACTCTACTTAGTTTAACGTTATTCGGAGAGTTAAATGGCTCAAGCGCCGGCGACCTTTATTAAAAACATGATAAAAATACCGAATATGAGCCAGACAAATGTAGATACCCTCTCTTTATCACTGTGGAATGCTTCCGGCAGTAAATCCATAGTCGCCACATACAGAAACGTGCCCGCTGTCAATCCCATGGGAATCGCGAGGTTTATTTCCTTTAACGTCTCAATGAACGGCATTGCCATCAAAGCCCCGAGCGGGGTCATTAACGAAAACAACATTATCAAACCGATAGTCTTCTTACGTGAAAATTCCGCCAGTCTGAAGATGGTAGCCAGGGAGAACGACGCTGTCGCCTTATGAGCGACAATGGCTACGAAAATTATAAATCCCAATTCCGGTTCGGTCATGCCGACACCAAGCCCGAACCCGGCCGTTAACGAATGCACCGAAAGCCCTATTAAAGCCGTAATCCCGACTATTTCGTGACGGTGACCGCAATCGTCGTCGCAACGAACCTTATGGCTGCCCAGCAGTATCCTCTCAACTA
>JAZGHS010000108.1:0-23425 GCA_036481315.1 Candidatus Zixiibacteriota bacterium
CGAGTAATTTCTATAGAGTGAATATCGGCACTCCCGCCATAACCAGGCTAAACAGCAGGTAGTGGAGACGGCGTTGGAGTATCTGGAGAAATTGCCCAAAGAGCCTCCCCGGCTATCAGGAGACCAGGCCTTCATACCCTATCTATCCTTATTTCCAGGATACATGACACCAGTTTTCATATAGTCTACGTCAGGTGTATGTTGCGTTATGGCTACGATTAAAATTCGGCGAATGGATTAGCACAACCAACTTCGGGTGAATCGTAATATTCAATGAAGTTCACCGTTCTATTCGTATCGGCGTCGTAAATAAAGAAATCACTAGAAAGCAAATACATGGTTATAATATCGTCTTCGAAATTCTTAAAACTACGTGATTTTGGCAGGAATCTTACCATGTCAAACATAGCGTATACGGGACCCAATATCCCGATCCAACTTCCCCAATACAGTCTTGCGGTGTCCAATCTCTCTTGATAGACGCGCGCGAATCTATCCAAACTTATTTTTTCGAGATTCAAATAGCCAAGGCGTTTTTTCAAAACCGATTTTATATAATAGGTAGCGTCGCCTTTACGAACTTTAAAAAACCACCATCCTCCAACATATAGCGCGGCCCCCGCTGTAAATACCCCCGATAGAAACTTCCGTCTGCTTAGTTTTGCCATTTTCTGGCTCATTGCTTTCTCATTATAGGTGACCTGCTGCCCAAAGCGAGAGTGCTGATATCGTCAACGCCGGGTTCGCCGGCGAGCTTGCCGGATAACTTCCGCTTCCCAATACTAACAAGTTTCTGATCTTATGGTGAACCAGATGTTTATCAATTACACTTGTTGCAGGATCATCGCCCATAACAACCGTGCCGATTATATGACCGTCAGACTTATTGATACTTTCTGCAATAACTATATCCTCAACAGGCAAGGGTTTTAGCAAATCCGGTAAAATGCCTGGAAGTTCATTTACTGCTTTTTGGGCATATTCCGAATGTCCCACATAGACGATTTCCATCAAGTTGTTTTTGGGAGTTGTGTTGAAAAAGTATCATGATAAATACAAAATATATTGAGTTTTAGCATATTTACAGAAGCGGCAACGATTCGTTAGCGTAAAGGGGAACAGAGGCTTATAATTTCGGTTTATTCGCCAATATTCGATTTCATTAAATCGTTATTATTCAAAATTATTAGGCTGATTTTCATCATTTAAAACAGAAAATGGGTTACATAACCCGAAATATATTCAAATATCATATAAATATTCTCTCAAAAAGATCTTTCACTGTTTGAGCGTCAAAGCGGGCTCATAACCCGGAAGTCAAGGCATGAGCAAATTAAAATCTCTATGACCATAATCCCGCGTCAACAATAGGACAACAACGAGTGACATATCTGTGGTGTTTTCTGGTGCCCAAAGTGTCGAAAGGTGAAGGTCGGATTCGGTGTAATTCCTTGCGTACTGGCGCAAGTGACTTACATTTAACAGGTTTGTAAAAGGCAGCCAGAGGGATCATAAACCTCGTGGCCTCAGGTTCGAGTCCCTGCGCCACTATTTGTGTTGTAAGGATCTACTGGGAATCGTATATGGGATATTTTGGGACGTTACAACAATAGAATAACACCCTTGTATTCCGGGCGCAAAAAAACCTCATTTTTTACTTGACAAGATTAGCATTAATTTATATTATTGTAGTAGTAGTATTGTAGTAAATTACAACAACACTAAAGGGGTTAGTGTGGACAACATTATCACCATTAAAAGGCTTAGAGAATTAGGCTTAACAGACCATGAATCAAGAAGTTACTTGTCCCTTTTGAAAAAGGACGTTTTGACAGTTTCTGAGATCTCAAGGTTAGCGGGAATTCCCCGTGCCAACACTTATGAGGCCCTTGAGAAATTATTGGATAAAGGATTATGTATATCGAAACCCGGAAAAGTAAAAAAATACTCTGCTGCCGGGCCATCAAGTCTTAAAGATAAAGTTCTTCCGGAGTTTGACAATAAAGCAGAAATAGAAATGCAAACTTTATTAACTAATAGGAAAGCTATCCATGAAAATGTTGAAGTTTTAGTAAAGGAATTGACTCCTCTTTATAATAAAAGCCGTGATGAAGACACCCCCCTCGATTACATCGAGATCATGAAAAATCCGCATCAGATTCATAATAGGTTTATAGAGTTGGTGGGTAACGCTAAAGAAGAGATACTTGCTTTCGTAAGACCTCCTCATTCCGGCCCCAAGAAAAAGCTTGAAGAGCAAAACGAGCAGCAGACAACTTTGCTCCGTGGGGGATTAATTATCAGGGGCATTTATGAGATTCCCCTAGACAAGGAAGAAATGGAATGGCGGTATAAAATTATCGACAGAATGAGCAAGCGTGGGGAAGAGTCGCGCGTTGCTAAAAGCTTACCGATGAAGATGTTTGTATTTGATGAGAAAATCGCCATGTATGCGTTAGAGGATCCCATTTCCGGAGAGTCATTTCTTACCATGCAGGTTGTCAAGCACCGCGCTTTAGCCAAAAGCCTTAAAATGCTTTTTTATCATATATGGGAGCAGGCCGAAGATTACCATATTCTGCAGGATTTATTGAAAAAGATGTAATAGGAAAAAAATGAACCGCCAAGAATGAAGTCTTGACGGTCCAGCAAATGGGTCCCTTATGCTACGACGCTTAAAAGAAACCCGCGACATCTTGAATATCTTCTTTAGGGATGTCAAGAAGAAATTGACTTAGAACTCATAATGTTACGAAGGAAAACCAGGCAAGACATATATGGAGGAAATGTTATGAGAAAAACTTTATTGTTAACGGCAGTTATTATACTGGTGGCAGGCAATATGTCTGCTTGGGCGGGTAAGGAAGATGGAGTTAACTCATTAGAAAAAAGTCTTTCTACAGATGAACTTATCTCAAACATAGCTCCAGATCAGGTCTTACATGATAAAATAGCTGCTGAAGAAGCTGGACTTTACGAACAGGAGCAAGTTGAATTAGCCCGGAAAGAAGCACTTTTGGCCACTCAACCCAAACGTGTGGGTGTGTCTGCTTCTAATGTTGATCCTGATCCATCGGCAGGGCTTTCCGACCAGGAAAAGCTCGCCATCGATGCCGAGGCGATGAAATCCCGCGGTGAGCTCCCGATTATCCTGAATATCGAGTGCCCTGAAGGCGCGACTCCAGAGGGTGAAGGCTGCGGTAACGACACCAACGGTGGCTGCAACTCCAATCCTGAGGTATTTGGTTCGATTGATTGCGGGGAAACAATCTGCGGCTCCGCTTTTGCAACCGGCTCTCTCAGAGATACCGATTGGTACAGGGTCAACATTACCGAACCGCGATATATCACAATCACCGTTTGCGCCGACTTCCCGTTTGTATTTGGCATGAATTGGCAAACCGGTCCCGAAGATTGCGATCAAATTAACTCTATAGATCCTTTCGCCTACGGCGAGGCTGGTGATACTGTCAGTATAACTACGGTTCAACCGTTGATTTCAGGGTGGCCAGCTATCGTATTTGTTGCTCCAGAAAGTTGGGAGGTCATTTCTCCGTGTAATCAAGGCGACACCACTTACTGGGTGTCGGTAACATGTGAGACGATGGAACCAGGCGCCTGCTGTTACGTTGACCCCGATCCGAACTGTGACAACCTGAGCCATGTTGACTGTGACGCTCTTGAAGGACTATGGACTGAAGGTACCGACTGCGCTTCATTTGAATGTCCGCCACCCCCGGCTAACGACCTCTGCGTAAATGCCCAGCCGGTTGCGATTCCGTCATCGACTCCAGGTACTACAATTCTGGCAACTGGCGATGACACTGAATCTTGCGGAACCGGTGGTAACTCTTATCCGGGCGTATGGTACAGTATCATAGGCAACGGCCGTGAAGTTACCGCTTCGACATGTAATGACGGTATGAACTGGGATACCAAGATTCAGGTCTGGTGTAATAGCTGTGATTACCCGGTTTGTGTCGGGGGTAATGATGATGACTGCATCGACTATTCTTACGCAAGTACTGTTACCTGGTGCGCGGAAAGAGATGTAGAGTATTTAATTCTGGTCTACCCTTATGAGATTAATTCCGGCGGCGACTTCATACTTGATATTACCAGGGGGCAGCCTTGCTCAAATCCGCCTGATTGCGCTCCACCACTTGGCGCTTGCTGCTTTGGCGACAGGCTGGATCCCTCCTGTGATGATGCTGCCGGAGCAGGAATAACCGAAGAGGAATGTTATACCCAGCATACAGATGTATTGAACTGGGCTGAAGGCGCGTTGTGCGCTGATGAGCCGACACCTTGCCCGCCGGCATGTACTATCGAGTGCCCGGTGAACGGTATTCTCGAGGCTGAGGCTTGCGGTCAGGACTCAAACGGCGGCTGCAACGCCGATCCATACCCGCCATATCCGGAATCATTCGAGCAGATTGCCTGCGGCGATACCATCTGTGGTACTTCATGGGCGATATATAATGAAAGTAAAGACACCGACTGGTATAGATTTACGACCGCGAGCAGTCAAGTTATAACAGTTACCGCTGAGGCTGAATTCCCGCTGCGGGTAATCTTCTTCCATCAAATCGATCCTGACAACTGTACCGACTATTCATACGTGATGCAGGCCGTCAATGAATGCGAAACCAATACTATAGTTTATGAGGTTCCGGGTGCTGGTGAATACTGGGTCTGGATTGGCCCGAGTGGCTTTTATGATATGCCCTGTGACGAAACCGGTGAATATTTTAACGACTACTGGTTTACCGTAACCTGTGAAGATCCTCCCTTGGGCGCTTGCTGTAATGACGAGACAAGTGAATGCACTGAAAACGTTGCCAGACTTGACTGTCAGGCTCCGTTACGCTGGGCCGCCAACACGCTTTGCGCAGACCTGATACCCGAATGCGGCCTTGCTTTCTGCGAGGGTGCAATCTACTCCAACGGCGAGCCTGAACAAGACCTCAATCGTAGAAGCCTGGCCCACTGTAATCCTGAAACACCTTACTTTGCCGGTAGAGCCGATGACTTCGAGCTCCAGGGAACCGGTCCCGTTACAATCACCGGTGTAGCCGCAGGGTTTCAACATTGGCGTCCAGGGGATCCCGATTTTCAGGGTACTCCCGCAAATTACGAAGGCGTAAATGTAACCATCTATGCAACCGATCCCTCTGATAACGCTCCCGGCGGGGAACCATTAACTGATTGTTCTCATCAGGACAACATGGGCGGCGACGGCATTATCGGTACGGTATATCTCGAACAGGGCGAATTTACCTATACTGATCTGACAGCAGAATATGGTTTCCAATGCTGGATGCTTGATCTGCCTGTGAACATCACTGTAGATACGAATACCAAGTACTGGCTGGAAATTCTACCTGTTATGCTCTTCTCCGTTGGTGGTCAGAGCGGCTGGCTTCATTCTGACGCGCAGAATGGCGAATTTGCAATGGGATTTGCTCCGTTGCATTATAACCATGATGATTGGACATCAATGGGAGTTGACAATGTGTTCTGCCTCTTTGCTGACCAGGTTCCGCTTTCCGGCGCATGTTGCTCAGCCGAGGGTGCTTGTCAGGAAATGACCGAGGAAGATTGCATATCGGCCGGTCATGAATGGCTGGGTGCAGAAACCGTCTGCCTTGGAGATAACAACGACAACGGAATTGATGATGCATGTGAATCGCAGGATGTCCCCGCCCTCTCCGAATGGGGTGTGATCATCCTGGCGCTGTTGCTGTTGGCTTCTGGTACGGTTGCGGTAATTCGCAGACGAAGAGTCGTTGCAATTAGCGAATAGCATCACCGACAGAATTTTTTTTCAAAGGAGGTCTTCGGGCCTCCTTTAATATTTGCACCACGTCAACAACACGACAACAGCGAATGGTATATCTGTGGTGCTTTCTCGTGTTCTCTGGTGTCGAAAGGTTACGTCGGATTCGGTGAAATTCCTAGCTTAGCAGCGCAATAGAATTTCTCTTAACGGGTTAGCAAAAGCCGCGTCAGAGTAATCATAATCCTCGTGGCCTTAGGTTCGAGTCCCTGCGCCGCTATGTTTGAAAAAAGTTGACTGGCTTCCCAAAAAACAACAATTTATTTGACATTTGACATAGGTCAAGTAAATTACAGAGGTGATCCGGTTTAATAAATCAGATATTAAAAAAAATTAACTGGAGGTCTTATGACGAAGAAGAATATCGAAATTACCCCTTATATTACCGTTAGTAAATTGCTTGAAACTTACCCGGAATTAGAAGATGTACTTATTGGTATTGCCCCACCCTTTAAGAAACTAAAGAATCCGATCTTAAGAAGATCCGTGGCAAAAGTGGCTACGATAAAACATATCTCATCTGTGGGAAATGTACCGCTTAACGAACTAATCAATACTCTTAGAAGAGCGGTAGGTCAGCCTGAAATAAAAGAATCTTACGATGAAGAAAATTATTTTCAGCCAGAACCGGATTGGTTCTCGGTTGAGAAAATATCGGTTTCAATTAATGAAGATAAACTCGGTAGTACCGACAAAATGACCTTGGCTGTTATCCTAAAAAAAGCTAAAACTATCAAAAAAGATGAAATTATAGAACTCGTAACGACATTTCTTCCGGCGCCCGGGATAGATATCATGAAATCGAAAGGTTATTTTGTCTGGTCCATCAAAGTGGATAACGGAATAATCAAATCTTACTTTCTTAAGAATTCTTAGTATCAGAAAACAACGCTTTAAATCTTGAGCATACAATACAATTCTTTGTATTACCCCATTCAGGGTAATTTCACTGTCTTAATATTTTGTTTTTCGTGAAGTTAACATCGCGTTTACTCCCACGTCAGAAATATAACAACAACCGACGACATCTCTCCGGCGTTTATTCCCGAGATAAAGGATATTTCGGGATTTGGAGAATTATCTCGGCATGATCGGATGATCCACGCAACCCTGCCACAGAAATTTTAAAAACAAACCTCCAATGATGATAAAAATCATTACTCCGAAAAATATCGCAATTAGAACTGAACCGGGTCGTATACGTATACCTCTTAAGGCCATCACTGCTATAAGTGACGCTGCCAGGGGTATCATCTCACAGGCTGGCGATACGCCACCCAGTATGCTATGCCATAGGACATTTATAGGCGCATGACATACACAGTGCGGAATCAGGCCGATAACTACCATTGGAATCAAAATCCCGCCAACGGATTGGCGTCGATAAAGTCGAATAGCGGTAATTACTGCCAGAGCAATCAGTGACAGGTTGGACAGGTGGCAAACAGTATTGCATGCACGAATACCGAGACCACAAACCTGGCTGCTCAGAATAAAAGCGCATGGTATAGAAAATAAGAGAATTTGTCTAAACCTCCCCTTCGGTTCGCTCTCACTCGGATAACGCACTCTTCGAGCGGATTCAATCGTCAAACTTCCGACGGCGATAAATGTCAAGCCCACGGCCCAGACGAGCCATTGATAAGTGAATGTCATATTTATCAAGTAACTAATCCCGGTAATTATTATGGCCAATCCGACAAGTATAAGCCCTACCGCGATAGCCCGAGTTTCAAGCGGTTTCAGATTACTCTGATAACTCGCAGTTTCCAATTTTTATCCTTTCTTTAGCATTTCCAGGATATTACCATCGAACGTTACCATGGAATACTCACGGTATCCCAGTATTAACCTCATCCATACCAGGGTTTTTCATCCAATTCCACCTGTAGTCCACTCAGGAACTTATTGAAGCCGCTGAATAGATCGACAACTGTCATCAATTCGAGAACGCCCTCATCGTCCAGACCTAACTTCCGCACCGCGGAAGTATGAACAGTAATTCAGTAATCGCATCCGCTGACGGCAGATACGGCTACCGCGATAATTTCCCTTGTCAACTTGTCCAACTTGCCGTCATGTTGCATAATCGTTTTAGTTTTGTTCCAGGTCGCCTGCAGATAATCCGGCTTATGTGCCATAGCCTTATACATATTGGGGACGAAATCTATACCGAGCGATTCTTTGATGTCTGTGTAGATATTCTTTAGCTTGCCTGTTGCCTCATCTTCGCTAATTAACTTTATGGATGCCATACTATAGTTCCTTTCTTAGAAGAAAATTAACGGCTTTTCCTATATCGTGCTGAACCATGTAAAGACACGGCAGCAGCAATAACGTAAGCGGAGTAGCGAATAGAATTCCGTAACCGAGCGCCAGGGCCATCGGTGAAATAAAAGGATCGGAGCCCCCGAGGCCATAGGCCAAAGGTAATACTCCGGCCACAGTGGTGATAGAAGTCAGCAAGATCGGCCTTAAGCGGGTCGCGGTCCCGTCAGCCACTATCACCAATAATCTATTTTCAGGTTCTCCTTCACGTCTTTCATTTATGTAGTTAACGAGAATAAGCGAATCGTTAACAACGACTCCCATAAGTCCGATAACCCCCATCATCGACATAAATCCGAGAGGCTCTCCATGCATCGCAAAAGCGCCGATAACTCCGATTAGGCCAAATGGAATTGCAAACATCACCAGAAGCGGTTGAGTTAACGAGTTGAACAGCAAGACAAGAATGAAATATATCCCAACCGCCGCTACCATCATAGTAATACCCAGATTTACAACTGATTCCTGTGTCTCTTCCGCCTCGCCACCTATTACAAACCGCGTGCCGGGATAATCTTTGCCAAGGTCAAAGTGACCAATGGCCGCCATTGTCGCATCAAGAGGAGTCATTTCACCTTTGGGAATATCCGCCGTAACTGTAACCGTTCGTTCTTTATCATAGTGAAAATACCTTGATGGACCAGGTCCAATTTCAAAACGCGCTACGTTTTTTAATGGAATTAGTCTACCTTGTCGATTGGGAATTTTAAGCTCACCCAGATATCCCGGTCTTTTTCGCTTACTTTCCTCGAGAAGCACTCGAAAACCGACATCTTCATCACCATAGCGGACTGTTGTAACCACCTGTCCATCGTATGCAAGCCTGACGCTTTGGGCTATATCCGCCACTGTCAGACCGAGTTCGGAGAGTCTGGGATAGTTTATTTTGATTTCAACCTGTTCCTTCCCTAATTTATCATCACGGTCGATATCGGAAACTCCCTCTATCGTCGCTAAAAAGGCTGTGAGCGAATCAACCAATTCCGTTCTTACCTCATTTACACCACCGACTATCCGGATTGTTATAGGTCTTCCTACAGGAGGCCCTCCGCCCTCAACGATGTAGCGAACCGCGTCGAGTCCTTCGAGTTTATCAGTTTCCTTTCTTATACTCTCCACGATGTTTTCGGCGCTCCTCTGACGTTTCGAAAAAGGTGTAAGAGTAGCGTAAATCAACGCCCAGTTCTCGCTCTCACCCGGAGGTGTAACTCCTCCCAGCCCGCCACCCTGACTTCCCACAAGCGTCCAATAAGAATCCAATTCACTTTCCGGCAACCCGTTTATAATGTTTTCAATTTCCTTTACCTTATCAGAAGTCGCGTTCAGTGATGATCCGATCGGTAATTCGATAGTAATGAAGAATGAATCCGCGACATTCCCCGGGAAGAGAATAAACTGCATGTGGTAACCCGCGTACAAGACAGCACCTACAAGGAGGGCGATAAACACAAATATCACAAGATAGCGAAACACCAGAACTTTTATGATGGCACGTCGGAACCTGTTTCTTAGCTTTTTGAACCACTTTCGTCCGGTCGCTCTTTCCCTTTCTTTAACGCCCTTTTTTAAAAGCCGCCTCGCCTTACTCTGCATGCCCACCATAATATGTGAAGGTAAAACTGTTATGGATTCACCAAAAGAAACTATCAAAGCCAGAATTATAACGAGTGGGATAGAATAGATAAATTTGCCCATCATGCCTGTCATGAAGAACATTGTTCCGAAAGCCAGCGCTGTTGTCATTATGGTCGCGGATACGGGGCGAATTACTCCGTATGTGCCATCGACGGCCGCATCAATAGGTTGTTTACCCATTTCTCGATGGCGGTGGATGTTTTCGGCTATAACAATGGCATCATCGACGATCAAACCAATGACTATAACCATTCCCATAAGCGAAATAAGTTCGATATGGATATCGAAGAACGGGATAAGGAAAACCACGCCCAACATTGTAAGGGGGATGCCCATCGCCACCCAAAAGGCTGTCCTCATGTTAAGGAAAATGAAGAGTACAATACTTACAAGGATAAGCCCGATAATTAAATTATTCGTCATAATGTTAAGGCGATTTCGGACGAAGCGAGACTGGTCTGATGAATACATCAGTTTGACCTTTTCAGGCATTTCTTCTTTTTCAGTCTCGACCAATTCCCTGACAGCGTCGACAACGCGGATAATATCGGCGCTGGCTTTTTTATAGATAGTGAAAGCTATAACCGACTCTCCATTCATGTGGAAACGGGTCTTTTCAGGCTCAAAACCATCCTCGATCGCGGCCAGGTCTTTTACCGTAACATGTGGACCCTCGAAAGTCGACCGGATGACTACATCTCCTACTTCACGGGGGTCCCGAAACTGAGCCAAAGTGACAATGTTTTTGTCACTGGTATAAGATTCGAAGGACCCGCCTGTTGCTCGTATATTACGTGATTGAATCGCCGCCACAAACTCTCTTAGGGGTATTTGATATTCTTCTATCGCCTCTTTTGACACTTCTACTTTTATTTCCCGGTCTAAAAACCCGGTTTTTTCGACCCTGGATACTCCTTTTACATTCTCAAGCTTCTTCTCAAACTGCTTGGCCAATTGTCTGAGCTCGGCATAAGGAATATCACCCCCGATGCCTACCCATAGAATCTCAAAGTTTTCCGATTTTACTTCAAAAACATAAGGCGCCTCTGTTACCTCCGGCGGTAGTTCCGTTACACGATTTATAGCATCCCGTATATCTCTTTTTACCTTATCCCTGTCGCTTTCGTCTGAATCTACCTTGATATTTATTACTGAAATGTTTTCCAGCGAATTTGATGTCAACTCGTCAAGACCGTCAACATTATTCAATTCGTCTTCCAGTTTGTTGGTGACGTTAAGCTCCACATCTTCGGGTGAAGCTCCGGGATATCGGGTTGTTATTACTATTTCGTCCAGGTCGACGTTCGGCCATGCATCCCTCTTAATCCTCATCGCCGACGCTATTCCTAACAAAAGAATAATGGCTATCAAGAGATTAGCTAACAGGTGGCGTTCGACAAAAAATCTTATCAGAGCTTTCATTTGAACCCCTCTATTTTTTTACGGCTAACCGGTTAGTAATAAAGTGCGTCTGTCAAAGCCCTATACTTTATTAGCAACTTATGATAGGTTAGAGCGTTCATAGCGTAATTAAGCTTGGCATTTTGTTCGCCGTCCTGGCTTTGGATTACAAAAGCCAGATCCACTCGCCCCTGGTTATAAAGTCTTACTTCTTCGGCGGTTTTTGCCCTGGCCGATTCGATTTGCTCTTTATTAAGCGTTAAGATTTTTTTCAATTCCTCAATCTGAATATACAAATTGGTTAAAGCCGCCACCAAATCAAGAGTTAACTCATCTCGTTTTTTCTCGAGTTGAGCAATCTGTAAATCGGTCTTTGTAATTTGCGATTTGGCCGTTCTATTCCCCAGGGGAACACCAAATTGCAATCCACCGATGATATCCGGTTTGTCCACGCCTAAGGCGTCGCCGAAAATTTTATCTGCCTTCTTAATGTTAAATTGCGCAAGCAGAGAAAGCCGGGGCTTCATCGTTTCCTTATAACCCAAACGAGAATATTCAAGCTGTTGAATTCGAATATCTATTGTCTGGATAAGCCGTGAATTTTGTTTCAACTGAAGGATGGCAGCATCTTGAGATGGGAGAGCTTCAATTTTATAAAGCGTAAATTCGGGAACAAGATTATAGAGTTCATCATTCTGGGATAATACCGCCAGTTCCGCCTGAAGTCCTTTCCATTGTGATCCCACAAGAACCAAATTCTGTTTCGCGATTCGGACAGCATCCTCCGCGCGTAAGACATCAACCTCATCAACAAGATTAGCGTCTCTTTTCTTGTTCGTATTACTTAATGCCTCATTGCTTAAATTCAAGCGTTCCCTGATAATCTCTTCCTGCTCTGTAAGGAATACCCATTCCAAAAACTTTATGGCTGATACGGCTAAGAAAGATTCTTGATTCTCAAGAGCCTGAATTTCTGAGAAGTCAATATCAAATCGTTTAAGTTCATATTGGAATCGATCCAAAAAACCATTTCTGTTCTGAAGCAGAGGATGAACATATGCTAATGTGAATTGATCCTGATAGTATAGATTCGGTATACCATACGATGGACCGATTTTTAGATCAATACGGCTGAAAGTCATTGATGTTGAGAGCCTTCCCCCGGTTTTCCAGAAAAGCTTTTCGAGGCCCCCGCTGATAGAAATGGCATCTGTCCGTTCGGGTCCAAAACCCGCGAATGCCGGTTCTTCGTGTGAGTAATTTACGGACGTGAGGAGATTCCAATCCTGGGTACCGACAAGACTATTCTGATCCTTTTTTTCAATTTGCGCAGTCAGGTTCTCTTTTTCAAAAAGCGGATGCGTTCTTTTAAGCCGATCAAGAAATTCATCTCGGGTTATTGTTTGGGAATGCAGGGGCGATGGGAAGGTGAATAATCCTGTAAAAAGCAGCAAGATTGATATCAATCGTTTCATGGTACTGCTCCTTTGCTATTATTATCCGGAGAATACTTATTCGTTGTTTAATTCTGGCGGCAATTTAAGCTGATATACGTTGGTGAGTTCGGATTCAAGCCTGAGATATTCTTCGAGCTCCTTTATGTTGCTGGCGAAAAGCTTCTTGGTCATCGAAATAACGTTCGAGGGTATATCCGTAAACCCTTTCGCTATCTCCAGGCATCTTTCTTCGAATGATTCAGCGGGAATTATGATATCCAGCAAATTTATCTGCTTCGCCGTTGGTGCATCTACCGGCTTCCCCCGCAATAGTAATTCCTTAGCTTTGGCGAATCCTAAATACCTGGGGAGAAGATACCCGGTAGCCCCTCGCGGAGGCAATCCCCATTTTAAATGAGGAAATGAGAACACCGTATCCTCGCTGGCTATCCTGTAATCTGCGGCAAGAATCGTTCCCAGAAACTCAGTTACCACCGAACCTCTTACCGCCGATATCACGAATTTATTATATTGCAGCATTGTCAGAATAAATTGATTTAAAGTGCTGTCCACGCGTGAAAGCGCCATAACGGGATCGATATCCGCTTGAAAATCACTGTTTTCGACTCCATCGCGTGAATCAACAACTCCTTTCAAGAACCGGTAGTTCTTCTCTTCGCCAACTGCCGAGTGACCACTAATCATAAGAAGGACCTTGATTTCTTTTGATTCCGCGGCGATTTTTATTCTCTCGAACAGAATCGATTGTAAAGCGAAATCCACGGACATTTCAAAGACTTTATCCTTGAAATGAATGACACCTACGCCGGACTCAGTGTAACTATCCAGAGTATCTCCGTGGAAATCGAAAATCTTCTCATCAGCTTCTCGGGCCATATTCTAACCCTCGCTTTCATATTGTTATTTTGAAATTATTTCATCATTCGGGCGGAGTTGCCTTTTCGCTAAAAAGCTAAAACTCACAAGCCGGTCGAATTGCCTCAGATCGATTGTAGAGTAGAACTCCAGTAAAGGCAAGAAGTTTTAAAGCTCTGCTATAGATTCTATATAGATCACCCTCTATGAGTATCTCCGTCAATAATACGACAACACACGGTGTTATATCTGTGACGTTCTCTAGTGCCCAAAGGTGTCGAAAAATGCAAGTCGGATTTAGCTTAATCTCTTGTGGTTCGGCGCAATGCACCGGCCTCCAATGAGTTAACGCAAATGTTGTCTGAGGAATCATAATCCTCGTGTACTCAGGTTCGAGTCCCTGCGCCGCCAGTTGTATTTCAAGGAGTTATGAGTATTCATAGAAGACATGATTATAGCTGCGTCAGCCGTACGTCAACACTTAGTGGTATATCTTGTGGTGTTGTATCAGCCGTCTTAAAAGTGCTTTAGCTTGAATTTATCAAAACTTACTCTTAGGATTATAGCGGTTCTTTTAAAACGGTTCTGAGTGACGTACAAAACTTAAAAAGGAGAAGAAATGGATAAGAAAAAGAAAACAATCGGACTTTTTATAATAGCAAGCGCAATTGTTTGGGGAGTAACAATAATAAGCTGCTCCATGAAGCTGAAAGGCACAGAATGTTTCGGTGAAATCACTACTATTCTCAGCACAGGAGCGGCTCTTCACCTGATATTTATCTGGGGTCCTTTGGCTGCTCGATTAAAAAAATTATATAATGAAGAATAATTAGATATTTATGGGGATTGGTGTACGTCATCAACAATCGAGCTGAGGGATAGTCCCGAGTCAACATTACGATAATATGAAAAGACCGCCCTGTGGTATGTCTGAAATGGTTTGGGCTGTTGTGGAAAGAATAATCGTTTTAATCGTTGCTGATGTATTCCCTCAGAGCCTATAGTGCCGAATAGTGCCTGGAATTTGAATTTCTAATTGAAATTATCAAAATCATTTCTTAAGTTTTTATCAGTTCTGTTAAAAGGTACCGGAGATGTACAATGTTAATTAATAATCAGCCTGTACCCCTTACCATGAATTCCCATTATTTCCACACGTTTATCGTCTTTCAAATATTTCCTGAGTTTGGAAATAAACACATCCATACTTCTTCCGCTGAAGTAGCTTGTATTACCCCAGATTTCTCTTAACGCTTTTTCGCGTTCGAGTGTTTTACCCTTATATAAACATAGCATTCGCAGCAATTCTGATTCTTTGGGCGTCAGTTTTATCTTTTTCTTGTTATGTAGAAGAGCCTGTTTTTCGTAATCGAACTTGAAAATCCCGATTTCAAATTCAGTCCGCACCTTCGAAATATCAGCCTCACCCCCGCTTCTTTTTAGAACGGCATGAATCCTCAATATAAGCTCTTCCATGCTAAATGGTTTGGTAATATAGTCATCACAACCGATTTTAAAACCTTCGATCTTATCTTCCTGCAACGATTTTGCCGTAAGAAAAATCACAGGAATTCGCTGGTCTTTTTTTCTCACTTCATTTACAAACGTGAACCCGTCCATTTCCGGCATCATGATATCGACAAGACACAAATCGAAATCGCCGCCGCTATAGGCCAGTAGGCCCTCGGTTCCGTTTCTACATAGCCGGGCCTCAAAGCCCTGCATTTGCAGATGTTCTTTCAAAAGCGCTCCGAGATTAGGATCGTCTTCCAAAAGTAGTATTTTCAGAACCGGCATATTATTCGTCCGCTTTCTTAGCGCCGGGGAAATAAACTTCGACCGTCGTTCCCAATCCCTTTTGGCTTTTAACGCTGACTCCGCCGCCATGGGCATCGACCATCAATTTTACATAACTTAGTCCAAGACCGAATCCCTTAACGTTGTGAATATTTCCGGTTGGCACTCTATAATATTTGTCAAATACCTGCGTTTGCGCCTTGGGGTCTATACCTATACCTTTATCCTCAACGCTTATTACGATCCCGCCACGCTCATTTTTTGTAGAAACGGTAACTTCAGGATTCTGATCCGAGTATTTTATCGCATTATCGATTAGATTGTTTACAATATTTAAAAGGTGAACGGCATCCGCCGAAATCACCCTGTTTTCGGCCAGAAAATTCGTATTTATCTCGCCATTCAATCCCTCTACCCTCAGCGCGACATTTTTAATAATCCTCGACAGAATATCATGAACATCGATATACGCGAATTCGAGTTTGTAATCACCCTTCTCCAGCACCGCCATTTGCAGTATTCGATCGACCTGATTTCGCATCCGGATATTCTCATCCTGAATCACTTTATTAAAATGCAGTATTTTTTTCTTGTCGGAAAGTACGTCGGGATTGTCTATCGCTTCCCCCGCCAGCGAAATAGTAGAGATCGGAGTTTTAAATTCATGTGTCATGTTATTTATGAAATCGACCAGATGCCCGGCAAAACGCTTTTGGGTAATGATAGTATGAATAGTGTAAATAAAGCATCCTACAATTACAAGCATAAAGACTACCGTCAAGAAAAGAAGCGGGCCGGTTTGCTTCAGAATATAAATATCGCGATCGGGGAAATAAACCAGAAGATTACTTTGAGGCGCAAATAGATCGCGCGGGAAAAGCCCCGCCCTGAATTCTGTTCGCGCAAGATCCTCCTTCAGATCAGCGGGCCTGGCAATCCTCATCGTATCTTCCCCCACCACCTGAACACCAAAGGCGAAATCGAGATCGATACCCGAACTCTGAAAAGTTTTAGTTAAAACCGAATCCAGCCGGTCAGAATCTATACGTTTTTCAATCGGTATCCATTCGGCGTCGGTCAGCCTGTCAAGTGTCATCGCCACAACCACATGTTTCTCGCTACCGGTCATATCCGCCGGCGTAACCTGGGTTACCAGGCCGTCCACAACTTTTATCGCGCATCTAATGCTGTCGGATTGAAATTGATAGGTATAGTTGCTGCCGAAGGCGCTGTCATCTTCCTGTAATAATATACTGTATTCTCCGGGCGTCTTGACTGTATCGACTATCACGCTTTTATTCGAGCCATCCGCGTTAAAAGCGAATAAACTTACATGCTGAGGCGAATCCAATCGATAATTTAATACGCCATCATGTACATGAACGAGCCGTTTTTTATAAATGTCGACACTATCCTCTATACAATCGATCGTATCTCCCTCAAACTCCCGTATATTGGATATTACGGATACGCTGTCATTGTCACCGAGAAGAATGTCAGATATCTCAACCGCTTCAAGTTCCATGATAGCGGTGCTCATAGCGGCATTTACGTTACGGTCGAAACCCTGCTCCTTTTGCTTCGCCGCCACGCCGAGCAAATAGGATTGCAATGCAATCAGGCCGATAAGGGAAATCACAATTATGGTTATGATTATCCCGACCGTTCTTTTCGAGAGTTCCATACCTCTAATATACAATATATTTTAAACTTTGTCACACGTCTTAACATATTTTAACATTCTTTAACAAAGATTAACTTCACCTCGTGAAACCATTTTTTTATAATCACGTCAAGAATATTAAAGCTTAAACTAAAATGAAAGGACCCTCGAATGATGAGTAAGATCAGCCCACTGTTAGCGATCATGGTATTTTTCGTTTTACCGGCAGTAGTGCACGCTCAGGTTATCACCAATACAAAAAGCCCTGAGGGGAAGGTGATAAAATTTGAAAAAGGAAGCGTCTTTATTATCGGCGAACTCGGGTCGATTATTACCGTTGATGAAGAAGGGCTTCTCGTTCAAATCGCCGGAGATAAGGAAAACCGGAAAGAGGAATTTCGCGATGTAGATCTTCGCGATAACGATCGGATCTTCATGCTGAATGGTAAGGGAATTAAGGAGATTCAGGAGCTTGAGGACGGCTATCTGGCGATCGGAGAATCGGAAGATATCGAGCTCGGGATAAAACGCGATGGAATAATGACTATTGTTTCTTTCACCAAAGCGGCCTCGGGGGAGCTTCCGAAAATGCATGTGATTACGCGGACTGAAAACGGAAATATCGGTTCGATACATAGCGATGGCGGAAAAATGAATATCGAATTCACCGATTCGGAAGGTTCTGAGGGATTAATTCCAGTTATCGAAGCCGGTTTGATTATCGCTGAAAAAGACCATCAGGTGGTCGTCAAAATGCTTCTTCCCAACGGCGCGGAGATGATGGGGAAGAGTAAACTTGAAGAAAACGATATCATCCTCTCTCTTCAGGGGAAAAACATTTCATCGTCAAAGCAATTCTCAAGGATTTTCTCAGGGATTCCCGCCGGAGCGGTAGTAGATTTAGAATTTTCGCGCGACGGTAAAACGGGCGCCATATCTTTCGAAAAACAGGAAATTAAAGGCAATATCAACGTCAATATACAAAATTAGGAATACTCAATGAAAGCAAACAGTTTGCCAGGATATTTATTGTTTTTCGTCATTAGCTTCGTTTTCTATCAGTCTGTGAACAGTCAGATCGCCCCGAACTTCAACCAGCGAGACGATACATATAGACTTTTAGGCTTAAAGCGGGCCAAGGAAGATTATGAAACGGCCAAAAAAGATTACGGAAGAATTGAGGAAATGCACAATAAGAACCTTATTGCGCCCGTGGAGTTTGAAAAGGCTAAAAACTATCTCGCCAACGCCGAAGTTAATTATCATCAATCACTTTTGGCTGTACTGTTTGAGGAGCAATACGTATCGGTTTCCAAGGCTATTAAATTCCACGCCGATGACGGATCCAAACATGTAAAGCTAACCATCGAAAACACTTCTGGCGGGACAGCGGAATTTCAAAAACTCCTTAATATAGAGGACGAACTATTTCGTTCATTGCAGCCTGACATTATCAATAATGTTTATGTTGCTCTTTTAAACGATGATAACACCATTATCAGTCAACCATATGAGGCCAAAATCGATGTTCTTCAATATGGACAACCCCGGACTATCGATTTTAGATTGCTTGATGACCTCGACGCCGTGACCGTATCTATTATTTACGGGAACGGTACTCAGCGCTCGATGAAGATATTTTTGCAGAAGGATACCTCCGTTGACAAAGTAGAAGTACAATCGGAGCAATTTTCCCAAGAGATCGAGCTTGGCAAAAGCGCTACTTTCGATCTATCTCTGGAACTTTTCAGCGGTACAAATAAAACCTACAATCTGATAGTCCTGAATCTGCCCCGGCAGATAGGACGATTTTTTAAAGACCCGGAAGGTCAGGCCAGGCTGAGCAGCGTAAAATTCACCGAGGGATCGCATACAAAACCTGCCGCCCTTGAAATTTCCCTTCCTGAACGTCCTACCGATGAGGTTTTAATGGATACACCTATTCTGTTTTTCGTCGTCGTTCCCTCCTCAGAGATGAGTGAAGAATTCGATAATCCGGAAAGCAAGAGGTGGACCGAGGATGATCTTAGAAAACTCGATGTTGGTTTCGTACGTCTGGAAATGGTACCGAGAGGAAAAGGCAGACTACTTGTCCGAGCGCCTCAGCTTTATCATTCCATAGAGTCTGAGCAGTCGGTTAAAATGTATATCGAGATCGTTAACGAAGGAACTCACAGGCTCGATAATATAGAAATCAAAACAGATCTTCCTTTTAACTGGACCAAGAATATACCCCGGAACGTAATCCCCTCTCTTGCCATAGGAGAGGAAATACGGATAGAGCTGGAATTTATCCCACCCGATGATGTCGTTGTGGGGAAATACGATCTTCGCCTTAAGACTAAGGCCGTCTCAAACAACCAACCGGTTATTACCGAAGATAAAACAATTACTGTCGAAGTACAGGCCTCGGCCAACATATTGGGCATCTCGCTTCTGGTATTTTTTATTCTCAGTCTCGTAGGAGGGATTGTCATGTTCGGAATCAGATTGTCCAAAAAATAGAACAACTTGTATTTTAACGAGAGGTTTAAAATGAAAAATGAATTTGATAACGACCCCGCCGTGATGCTCGAGACTCTTAACCTTTCGAAGCGATATGAAGACGGCGTACTGGCCCTTGATAACTTATCATTCTGTGTAAAAGCCGGAGAGATATTCGCAATGCTCGGCGGTAACGGTGCCGGGAAAACAACGACACTAAACCTGTTTCTAAACTTTATCGAACCGACTGAGGGCGAAGCGAGAATTAACGGTTTTACAACTCACACGGATCCCTTGAGAGCAAAGGAATATGTTTCATTTGTCTCCGAAAATGTGATCCTTTATGAAAATTTTACGGCAATTCAGAACCTCGATTTCTTCACTCGTATCGGGGGGAAAACCGATTACTCGTCAGATGATTATCGTGACGTTCTTCGGAGGGTCGGTCTCGCCGATGACGCACATAACAAGAGACTTAAACAATTCTCGAAAGGTATGCGGCAGAAATGCGGAATCGCTATCGCGATTCTTAAAGATGCTCCCGCGATTCTCCTTGATGAACCCACTTCCGGACTTGACCCCCGGGCTGGACGTGAATTTATAAAGTTATTAGATTCGCTTCGCGGCGAGGGGAAGGCGATTCTAATGTCCACGCATGATATTTTTCGCGCGAAAGAGATTGCCGATACAATAGCTTTCCTGGATAACGGGCATATTGTCATGCAGAAAAACGCCTCGGAAATAGCGGGCAAAGATCTTGTTGATCTATATATGCAATATATGGCCGGTCACTCGGCTGAACCCGCAAATACCGTCGAGGTATGATATGTTAAAAGTATTAATAGAAAAAGAATTGAGAGAAGTATTCGGGTCGCTAAAATTTACGATAACATTCGGCGCATGCGCAATACTGGTAATTTTATCTTTCTACATGGGTGCGAGTAATTATTCATTCAGCCACGCTCAATACGAAGCGGCTAAGGCTCAGAACCTGAAACAGATGGAGGGATTGACCGATTGGGCTTCTCTGCAAAATCATCGGATATTTCTTCCTCCTCAACCTCTGGCCGCATTGGTTAACGGCGTTTCAAATGATATCGGACGAACTATTATGGTAGAGGGCCGCGGTGAGCTTACGGCCGAAGACTCAAGATATAACGATGATCCGATTTTCGCGATCTTCCGTTTTCTCGATCTCGATTTTATTTTCGGAACGATACTTTCGTTATTCGCGATTCTTTTGGGCTACAATTCGATCAGCGGAGAGAAAGAGCAGGGGACCTTAAGACTTGCCCTGGCCAACGCTATTCCTCGAACCAGATATATACTGGCGAAACTTATCAGCTCCGCCATCGCGTTGGTGCTTCCCTTATTAATCGCGATTTTAATCGGGTGTTTAATACTGGTGATATTGCGGATTCCTTTTTCGGGCGAGGATTGGCTCACGCTCATATTAATTATTATTACCGGCTTATTGTATGCCTGTGTTTTTCTCACTCTATCGATTTTTATTTCAGCTCTTACGCATAGATCTTCGAACTCTTTTCTCCTCGTATTGACTATCTGGATTTTCGGAGCGTTGATAGTTCCCAGAGCGTCCGTACTTTTGGCCTCTCGAACCGTGAAAGTCCCCAGCGTCGATGAAACAACCGCGCAAAAATCCCGATACAGTTCGCAGTTGTTTAAAGAGGATAAAACGAAAATGTCGCAATTCAAGCCATCTGATATAGATGATCCCGAGATAATGGTTGATGAATTTAACAGGTTCATGGAAAATATCGCTGATGAGCGAGATGAAAAAATGAACAGGTTCGCCGAGCGTATTAATGAAGAACGCTCAAATAAGCTAAGAGAACGTCAAAAACTCTCCCTAGCTTTAGCAAGAATTTCGCCGACTACATCCATGACTCTGGCCGTAACAACATTAGCGGGGACATCTCTTATGCTAAAAAATCATTACCGTGACGAGGCTGCGCGATACCAGAAATCCTACGGTGATTTTATGAAGGAAAAAGCCGGAATGAATCCGGGGGGGCACGTGATGCGAATTAAAATGATGATGGACGACGAAGAAGAACCCGAACAAATAAATCCCAGCGAGCTTCCGGTTTTTAATTATAAAAAGGCTTCAGTTTTTTCAGCGGCCAAAACCGCTTCGTTAGATCTCTTATTCCTGGTTATCTATATCCTGTTGTTTTTAACCGGCTCGTTCTGGGCGTTTGGAAAATACGATTTAAGATAATGAAATAAGGAGAGATAGATGTTTAAAACCCTGATAAAAAAGGAATTAAGGGCTATCTTCAACAGCCCTAAATTCACTGCGATTTTTGCGGTTTGTTCCTTACTCATGCTCCTAAGCGTTTATATAGGAATCAGTGAGTACGAACAATCGGTGATGCAATATCAAACAACTCACGAGTTGACAGAACAAAGAATGAGCGAAGCTACGGCTTGGCCGCAGGTAAGAAGTAAGGCGCAAAGAGCGCCGAATCCACTGCAAATATTCGTTGGCGGGCTGAGTTATGATATCGGACGCTGGTCAATTATCGACGGCGAAAGCAGTGTGAAGTTACGTAATACGCACTACTCCGATAATCCTATCTACGCCCTGTTTCGAATTATCGATTTTGCCTTTATCGTCCAATTTATCTTGTCTTTATTCGCGATACTCATCACCTATAATGCTATAAACGGAGAAAGAGAATATGGAACGCTTCAACTTGTTTTTTCAAACCCGGTTTCGCGCGCGAAATATCTCCTCGCTAAATGCGCCGGCAGCTGGCTGGGACTTATTATTCCCATTTCTATCCCGATTTTATTATCCTTATTATTAGTCGTGATATTTAAAGTCCCCATGTCTGGCGACGATTGGATGAAAACTCTCGCATTTATGATGGTTTCGCTTTTATTCTTCACATTTTTTATTATCCTCGGCGTATTTATATCCTCTTTGGTAAGAAGATCGAGCGTTTCGTTTTTGATCGCCCTTCTCGCCTGGGTCGTATTGGTGCTGATTATTCCGCGGACCGGAGTTCTTGCCGCCGGACAAATGGTGTACGTCCCGAGAATAGCGGAAATAGAGGGACAACGAGACGCTTTCGCCAAAGATAAATGGGCTGTGCACTACAATAAATTGGAAGAACGCTGGCGTGATAGAAATGCCGAATCCGGAAATTGCGCGGCCGATGATGAAAAGATATGGAAATGGATGAAGGAAGATGACGCTGCCAGAAAAAATATGGAAATCGAAATTGAAGAATTCTATGCCAAACTAAAAGAAGATTATCGTAGAAAAAAGGCCGTTCGGGAAAGGCTCGCCGGCACTATTTCGAGAATTTCGCCCGCATCCGCGTACCAGCTGGCGGCTATGGCAATAACCGATACGGATTTATCTTTGAAAAACAGATATGAGGATTCAATGAATTCATACAGAACACAATTCAATGATTATATCAGCGAAAAAGCCGAAAAATCCGGGGCATCAGGACATGTGATGATAAAGATTTCAACCGAGGATGGTTTTGATGTGTCTTCGTTCGACAGCGACGAAACATTAGATCTCGACGGTCTTCCTCGCTTCGAACCGCCAAAACTCGGCTTTGAAGAATCTCTTTCCTCCGCTGTTATTGATTTCGGACTGCTCGGACTATATTCAATTCTGGTATTCGCCGGGGCGTTTAACCGGTTTTTAAAGTCTGATATAATGTGAGAAGCGATTGTCGCTGATAATTAAGGGGGGGGGGGGATGACGACCCTTTTGATTGAAAATGTAGTCTATTCACCCTTAACAAAGATCGCGCTAAGGCTAAAAGTTCAATTCACATTTTTTGTTTGCCCCTCCAACGTCAATAGCGAGTTCTTTATCGGGTTGAATAATAACCAATCCCCGCAGGCTTGGCTTGGCGTAGCAAAACGCGCGTGAAGTAAGAGAAGATTTTCCCGCGTCAACAATACGATAATATGAAA
>JAZGHS010000109.1:0-18069 GCA_036481315.1 Candidatus Zixiibacteriota bacterium
GATTTCGACCCGCATTTTTGCGATCTGATAATAAAAAGGCAATTCGGTGATTGCAAGGACCAATCGGTTCTTTTGAGTTCCCTTTATAACCAAATCGGCTTTAGAGCATATCCGGTTCTTGTGGCCACGAGAGATTATCCATCGAATGGAAAAATCCGTCCCTGGCCGGCCGTATTCGATCATGTGGCTGTATCATTGGAGGCCGACGGTAACGACTTTATACTCGATCCCAGCGGATCGCATTCTATAGGGAGCGAGATACCGTCAAACTTGAGAGGGAAGCCATATCTTGTTGCCGACGGTCACTCCGTTTTATCGAGATTTCCGTCGGGGCCGCGACCGTCGAACGGGCTTATCTGGAGTTTTGCTTTCGACTCTCCGGTCGGAAACGAGATAGGGATCGATTTCGAGTTAAAATACTATAATAACGCCAAAGAGATCTACCAGCATATTATAGATGAGGAGACGAGGCTTACCGGGGCTCTTGAGACGTTCTTCCGGGAAGCGGAATGGCATGTATCATCGATAGAAATAAAACGCATTGTAAACAGTCAAGATACGCTGTCTATAGCCGGGAACCTGTTGATTGACAGCGGAGATTTGGTATCCCCGGAGGGATTGTCGGTCGGATCTCCGATTCTGGTATATCTTCTCGACATATTTCCCGGGGTAAGGTCAGGGGATTATTGTCGGGGGGAATCGTACATACTTGATGAAAGCGTCCGAATCAAATCTCCGAGGAAGGGAATTAGTATCCCGGGACATCATGAGGTTTGGGTTTTAGACGGACTCGAGTTTTCCGATGAGCTTTCGCTGGAGGAGGAATCGCTGGTTTACCGGCGAGTGTTTTCTTTTGACGGGGGCAGGATTCCTCGCGATGATTATAACGCGTTTCGCGATTTTATATTGTCTATGAGAAATCAACGGTATGTTCGCTCGGGGGAATAAGATGAATTTAGCGAGGATGACGATTTTCGTTTTGACTTCGATTATCGCTTTACCTCAATTATGTTTTGCTCAGTCGATGCTTGAGGAGCTTCGAGGACGTTATAAGCTGATATATGATTCTACTTATGTCTGGCCCGATGGCCGCGGTGGTTATGATTATGTACGGAAATTCGTATCTGAGGTGGTGCTGGCCGCGAAGGGAAGGGATGTGTTGTCAAAGCCGGCAACACCCATTATCGATAAAAACGATGATATCGAGATTACGGCCTACACGGTATTACCGTCGGGTGACGTTTCGGAAGTCGAATCGGCCGATCTGGTATCGCGCGATTTTCCAGATGGTTCGCGAAGGATATTTGTCAATTTCCGTCAACCGGAACCAGGGGCGGTTCTTCATTTCGAGTGGGTATTACGATCCGGGAAGGGAAATACCTCGGGGTACAGGTATTTCGCCAGGACGATTGACGTGGATTCATCTGTTGTGGTAATTACCGCTCCGGAAACATGGATTTTTAATTTTATTATTTCGCCTGAATGTAACGTTCGTGAGGCGAAATCGGTAGATAAATCTAATACCGGCCCCGCCCTGGTTAATTATACCTGGACGGCCACGAATCTGAAAACTTTTCGAATTGAGGAGTACTCCCCTCCGGTAAATCGAGCAATACCGGCGCTGTATTTTTCACTTTCTCTTGATATAAGCTGGGACGATCCGGAATCGCAAACCATAAACTGGGGTTTTGTAGCTGGCGTCTATTACGATCAATTAGAATCGTTTCTGAAGAAAAGCTCATCGGTAGAAACGATAGCGGAATCGTTGATGTCGGTTGCCGCCGACGACAGGGTTGCCGCGGGAGCGGCGTTTAACTGGGTGAGGAGTAATTTCCGTTCTCAAGTTTCCGATATTTCCCTTTCCGATAACCTCGATGAAACGCTGGAACGAGGCAGGGGTTCGCAGGCCGAGGCGGCGGCTATTTTTTACGCTATTTTAAGTCGGATGAATATCCCCTGCGCCCCGTACCTGGCGGCCTCCCGGGATATCGGGGTTCCCCTGACTGAACTTCCCGCTCTATTTTGGTTTGATCGTGTGCTTGTAGCCTGTTTTTTCGAAAACGAAACTGTCTGGGCGGATCCGTTTTACCTTATATCGGATCTGGGGATATTACCGTTCGAGGATCAAAATATCCCGGTCCTTAGGCTTGATACAAATTCCGGGAAGATCGAACATACTCCCGAAATAGATTATCATGAAAACGGAAAAGCGATTCATTTGAGGCTAGATATCGATTCTACAGGCGCTTTGTACGGCGAGGCGACAGAGATCTATTCAGGGGCGATGATTCCGGAAATATCATCATACTTAACTGGTCTCAACGAGGGGCAAAGGAGAATTCCCTGGGAGCGGAAACTGGCCAAATCATTTCCCGGAGTAGATCTCATGAAATTCGTAGCGATCCCCCCGGAGGTAAGCGGAGACGCGTATAGAATAGGCTATACTTTTACCACCGGACCTATCATACGTCAGTTTGCCACGAGGGCTTATATCCCGCTTGATCTGCTTGGACGATGGGAGGATTTACCATCGCTCCCGCCGGGCGAGAGAAAGTTTCCCATCGAGATCCGAAGGCCTCGATATGAGTTCGAGCGAATAACCCTTAACATTTCCGACGCTTTCGAAATCGAGTTTACCCCAAAAAATTACTCGCTTAACAGTATTATCGGCGAGATCTATTCCGTGGTTCGAAAGAAAGATCGCTCGATAACCATAACCAGAGGATTCGGTCTTAAAAGAACCGATCTTCCGGTATCATCCTACAACTCGTTGATTAAGTTTTTTAACGCCGCCAGGACCGAGGCCGACAAGCAAATCATTTTATCCAAAAGGAATTGATATGCCGGAACTTCCGGAAGTCCAGACAATTATCGATGATATTTCTAAACGGATCGTAGGGAAAACGATTAAAGACGTTGCTTATATAACAAACTCTATCTGGCGAAACGAAATTCCCGAGCGAACACGATTTTTGAAAGCCAGGGTATCCGGTCTGGAGCGCAAAGGCAAACATATTCTTGTCCATCTATCCGATGATCATACTCTGATTATTCACCTGAAGATGACCGGGAAACTTACGGTTTGCCGGCCTGACGATCCTATTATAAAGCACACACATTTTATTGTCAGATTCGCCCGTATGGAACTCAGATTTAACGATATCCGTCGCTTTGGATATCTCGATTTCACCGAATCATCACGATTAAACGATTTGAAATATCTCGCCGACCTCGGTCCTGACGCGCTGGGTATATCCGAGTACGGTTTTGTGAATTTAGTAAGAAGTAAAAATTCCAGGATAAAGTCGCTGCTTCTCGACCAGAATTCAATATCAGGGCTTGGGAATATTTATGCCGATGAAGCGTTGTATGCCGCCGGCATAAACCCAACAAGAAAATCATCGGGCATAAGTCCTGCCAGAATAAAAAGACTTCATCTCAACATAGTCGTTATTCTAAAAAAGGCCCTCGCAAGTAGAGGATCTTCGGTGTCGGATTATGTCGATGGTTCGGGGAAACAGGGAGAGTTTCAAAATTTCCATAGAGTTTACGGTCGAACCGGCAAACCTTGTAATAAATGCGGATCATCGATAAAAAAGAAAACTGTCGCCGGACGATCATCGCACTACTGCCCCCGCTGCCAACGTTAAGACGACTGTCATCTTACGGTCGGCCGGTGGGCCGGGTTCCGCTGTCGCCGAAGGCGACATGAATCCGCGTATTAGTATTCAGATTGAAATTATTTATAGATGAAATTAAAATCGTGCATTGAAACTGTTAACGCGGTTTTTACCGAAAACGGAGTTTTCGGGCGGAACCCGGCCCATATTAGCGAGTGATCGACTTTTCGTAAATACGGTATTTTTTGTACGGTCTCGCGCCCATCAGGACAGCGGATTTATTCATTAGCGTATTACGTTCGAGCACCCAGGAAATCTCTGCCCAACGGTATCCTTTACGCACGCCCTCGTTGTAGGTATTCAGAAAGAAGATCATATCGAGGCCGGTTTTCTGATATTTGTGTACTACACCCATGGTTATAAGACGTAAGCCGGTGATACTTTTCTTGATTTTGGTATGGTAAAGGAACTTCAATAATCCTAGTGGAAAAAGTTTACCGTTCATCTTTTTAAATATCGGGTTGTAATCGGGCATGGCCAACGAGAATCCCGCGGGTTGACCATCGATAAAAGCCAGAAAAATCAGATCGGGATCCACGAGCTTTTTAAAATCATCGGCGATATAAGTGAATTCATCGGGGGTCATCGGTATGAATCCCCAATTTTCGCTCCAGGCAGCGTTATATATTGTTCTGATTATTTCGAGTTCTTTTTCGAAATTATTCATGTTTATAGTTCGAAGTGTTATTTTTCCTCGTGAGCGCATTTTCTCGGCGATATTGAGTATTCTTTTCGATGGTGGGCTTTTTTCATCTATGTAAAACGCGATTAAATCCTCAAGTTTTTCAAGTCCGAGTTTTTCGTAAAGGTCTATATAATAGGGCGGATTATAAGTCATCATGAATGTAGGAAACGAATCGAATCCGTCGATAAGCAATCCAACTTCATCGTTGGTGGAGAAATTGGCCGGTCCACGGATTGAATCCATACCTTCGTTTTTAACGAATTCATATGCCCTGTCAAAAAGCTCGACGGCGACATCTAAGTCGTCGATGCAATCGAAAAATCCGAAAAAGCCGGTTTTCTCGTCGTGGTAATCGTTATGAAGATCGTTGATTATTCCGGATATACGCCCCGCGAGATTACCATCAATATAAGCGAGGAAATGCTTTACGCGGGCATGTTTAAAAAACGGATTCTTGTTTTTATCGAAAAACTTATATCTATCGGCCAGCAGGTGCGGTACGTAACATGGGAGATCTTTATATAACTCGATAGGCAGCTTTATGAAAGTTCGAAGCTTTGTCGGAGAATTAACTTCTATAATTTCCAAGTTAGACAATTAGATAATCTCGAACTGTTTACCGACATCGTGAAATACCTGCAATACCTTATCTAATTGGTCATCTGTATGGGTAGCCGTATAGCTTGTTCTTATCAATGCCTGGCCGGGTGGTACTGCGGGGGAAATGATAGGGTTTGTGAAAAGGCCGGCCTCGGTTAACGATTTCCAGAATGCGAAAGTTTTCATATCGTCACCGATTATAATGGGAACGATAGGGGTCTGGGTGCTCCCGATATTGAATCCCATTTCTTTGAATTCTGAATGCATTCGTTTAGTTATCTCCCAGAGTCATATGCGGCGTTCCGGTTCGGATTTCAATATCTGTAATGCCGCCCGTACAGCAGCCACAGCGGCCGGGGGTGGGGACGCGGAGAAGATCAGTGCGCGCGAGTGATGTTTTAAATAATGTATAATTTCCTCATCACCCACGATAAAACCGCCCAGCGACGCTAGTGATTTGGAGAAAGTCCCCATGACAAGATCAACCTTATCCTCGAGATGAAAATGTTCGGCAGTTCCCCGTCCGTTTTCGCCGAGGACGCCGATACTGTGAGCATCATCAACCATCAGACGTGCTTTGTAACGGGCGGCCAGCTCAGTGATCATGGGAAGGTTTGCTATATCGCCTTCCATGGAGAATACGCCGTCGGTGACGATTAATTTGCCGTTATCATCATTATTTTTCTCGAGTACTCTTTCTAAGTCGATCATGTCGCTATGTTTATATTTTTTGAAATCGCCGAACGATAATCGACAACCATCGACAATAGAGGCGTGATTGGCACGATCGCCGAAAATCGTATCACCTTTCCCCACTAGTGTTGATATTGTGCCGAGGTTGGTTTGAAAACCTGTCGAAAAGACCAGCGCGGCTTCACGTCCCATTAATTCGGCCAGTTCTTCCTCAAGTTTGACATGGATATCGAGGGTGCCGTTTAGAAATCGCGAGCCGGTGCATCCCGAGCCGTATTTGTTTACTGCCTCATGAATTTCTTCGTTGACTTTGGGATGATCCGTAAGACCCAGATAATTATTCGAGCCGATCATTATGACTTCTTTGCCCTCAGCAATAACCTTGGTTCCTGGTGATGATGAGATTTGCCTGAAATACGGATAAAGCCCCGCCGCCTTCACTTCCCGCGCGGCTTTGAAATTTCCACACTTTTCAAAAAGATCCACTTAAATCTCCGATTTTCTTACAAACGCCTTGCGGGAATAGCCTTTAACACCTAACTTGGCGCCGAAATGGCATATTATCCAATGGGCAATTGAAAGTCAAGGGGATAAACCCGATGAAAAAAGTCCTGGTAACAGGAGCCAATGGTTTTGTCGGATCGCACATCTGCGAAGCTTTTATCGAGGCTGGCTATTCGGTTAGAGCCATGGTTAGGGAAAGCTCGGATTTAGCGAATATAAAAGAACTCGATATGCAATTGGCGAAAGGGGATTTGGATAATCCCGAATCGTTGGAAGCCGCGGTATCGGATATGGATATCGTAATAAATAGCGCCGGTCTGACCAAGACTCTCGATCCCCGAGAGTTTGAGCGGGTAAATATCGGCGGGACTGAAAATATCCTTCGTACCATCGAATCGGTAAATCCCGACCTGAAGAGGTTTATTCAGATATCCTCCACTGCGGCGGTAGGACCATCGGATTCACAAATCCCCATTTGCGAGAATCGTCCCTGCAAACCGTTAACCGCTTACGGCAGATCCAAACTGGGCGGAGAGAAGATGGCTCTTTCATTTAAAAATAGATTCCCGTTAACCATTTTGAGGCCATCGGCGGTTTACGGTTCGCGCGATAAAGAGATGCTATCCTTTTTCAAAGCCATAAAATTCGGTATTAAGCCAACCTTTGGTAAGGGCGAATGTTATTCGAGTTTTTCCTATGTGAAAGATTTGGCCCAGGCGACTGTAAAAGCGACCGAATCGGAGACATCGTCCGGATCGATATATTTTATCGCTGAAAAAAAATATTATTCCTACAGCGAAGCAGGGGATATCATAAGCGAAGAACTCGGAGTCAGGGCTATAGATATTCACGTTCCGGTTTCCATGATCGTGTTCGCTGGACGGATAAGCGAATTAATCGCCAAAATCAGAAATAAACCTTCGATCTTTACCGCCGACAAAGCGCTCGAGATTTCACAGAAATACTGGATAATAGATACATCGAAAACTGAAAAGGATATAGGATTTACCGCCCCTACCTCGTTTAAAGACGGGGTTCGGGAGACGGTGGAATGGTATAGGAGTCATAGATGGCTTTAAGCGATAACGATATCAAACGGGCACGTTCCAATTTTGCTATCGACGATGGCCTGATTTATATCAATCACGCCTCTCATAGTCCTCTATCGGTGCCGGCGAGAGCCGTTTACGATAGCTATCTCGACAGTTGGCAGAGGACTATGCATAAACACGATGTCGAGTCGTTTCGGATTATCGAGGATGTCCGAAATAAATTGGCCTCGATGATCAACAGCGAATCCGAACGAGTAGGTCTTTCAGCGGGCACCTCTTACGGTTTCAACGTAATTGCCGGCGGTTACCCCTGGAGGCCCGGCGATAATGTCATAGTTTCCGATTGCGAATTCCCCGCGGTGGTCTATCCGTGGCTGAGGTTGAAACCGGAGGGGGTGGATATAAGAATGGCCGGTTGTATCAACGGCTTTATCGATGAGGATACCATAATCTCGCTCGCCGACAATAAAACGCGGGTGATAGCTGTAAGCTGGGTACAGTTTTACAACGGCTACCGGGTCGATCTGGAAAAGCTCGGTAGTTTCTGTAATGACAACGATATTCTGCTTTGTGTTGACGGTATCCAGGGGATGGGGGCTATTCCAATCGATGTCCCTTCTCTGAATATCGATCTTTTCACCTGCGGTGGACAGAAATGGATGCTCGGACCATGCGGAACCGGTTTTTTCTATCTCTCCGAACGGGCGGAGAAAATTATAAGCACTCCATATTTCGGCTGGCTTTCAGTGGACTGGGGTGTCGATTTCACCGACCTTATGAGATACGATCTACCGCCCAGAAAAGGACCATCGAAATACGAAATGATGACTTACCCATTTCAGGATATCCGGGCTTTCGACGCTTCAATCGATCTTTTACTTTCTTTCGATCCTGTCGACAGATGGGAGCATATAATATCAATGACCGATTTGATAATCGAGGCTGTCGATTCCCTCGACAGTTTCGCGCTTGCGTCCTCTCGGGAGGAATCCCGTAGATCGGGTATACTCAATTTTAAAACCGATGATACAGAGCGTTTATTCGAATCTCTACTGGAAAAGGGGTTTGCCCTGAGTTTCAGGGAGGGTGGAATACGTGTCTCGCCGCATTTTTATAACACAATCGACGAGATCAATAAATTTGTAGACGCGTTAAAAGAGTTCAGTCGGTAGAATCCGGCCATACTGCCTTGTAAACTATAGTCGTGTCCCTGGCGAGAATCGTATTGTTATCGGTGATAAACTCTCGAATCGGCGTGAATATATCGGTTCTATCGGGGATATAGTCAAACCAGTTGGGCATTATTGCCAGATAATCGACCTGTTTTTCGCGGCTCATGTATTCGAATTCCAGAGAATCGTTATCGATCATTTCTATAGTAAATTCGGGCGAGATAAGACCTTTTAAATCGAGAATTTCCATATTTGAGTAATATCCTATCGCGCCAACGTCGTTAATAGCCACAATATCGCCAGGTTGAGCCAGTCTTCCCAAATATAATCCCGCCTCGACATCGCATTCGTTGATGTTTTTGACATTGTCGGCATACGTGGCCGCTCTCGGAATAGTATTAGCT
This sequence comes from Candidatus Zixiibacteriota bacterium, assembly GCA_036481315.1. GTDB lineage: Bacteria > Zixibacteria > MSB-5A5 > UBA10806 > UBA10806 > JAZGHS01. The sequence goes on from JAZGHS010000109.1 coordinate 8,791, forward strand.
AAGCCGGCGATGATCGCGGCTATGGCGATCCCATTCCTCCATATCTTAATCTTACTCATTTGGAACTTTTGAAATCGGCTTGAAAGCATAAAGAAACCAGCGAGAATTAGTCCGCCGAAAATCGCGGCTCCGAATCCGGTATCTTTGGCGAAATCATATAGCCTCAGATATTCATCGGAATCTAATTTAGTCGGATCTTCGAGCAATTGCGGAGCAATCGTTTGATCGATCGATTTAAATACGATCCCTGTAGAAATACCGACAGCTATTAGAGCGACAGCTGCAATCAACAAACCTTTGCGAATTTTTCTATACTCCAGAATCGTATTCGGGAATAATCCCAGCGCTCCCACAAAGACAAGAAGCGGAAGCAGGTTAGATGAAGTTCGAAACCCCTGAAATGTAGCAGTATACATCGGAACGAAGCTTCCCATTAGCGGGAGATACATCAGAATTGATAATACCAGCATTATCCTTTTCGAGCGATCGTGATTATTGCCCGGAATCAGCCGGATAAAGCCGGGAATAATAGCCAGAATAACGACAGGATTTAAGGTGAGGACTTTTCGATAAAAATCCTGAAAATAGAAGACCGGGAAGATAGTAAGGGCTTTGATAATCCTTTTGGTATCGAGGTTGAGTAATGACGATAATAACCCCTTATGTTTAATTTTAGCGTTGTAAGTAAGCGGGAAAATGGACCCGGTTGTTTGATAATTGAAGATAAAGTACGGCAATAATGGCAAGATTATCACCAAAAGCCGAATTCCCCATGGAATCAGCGTTTTATTTTCGCTTTTTATCCACTCATAGAGGTCTCTGAGTATTACGGCCCCGAGAAAAACGGCGGTCTCGGGTCTTGCCAGGAAGGAAAGGGTAAAACAAAGATATGCCGAATAGATGTAGATATCCGAAAAACGGCGCGACCGGAAATATAAAAACAATCCCCATATCGTCAAGGCCGTAAACAGGCCGACCTCCATTCCGGATAAACTCCCCCAGATCACCGGCCAGAGCAAAATAGAGGTTAATGCCGTAAATAAAGCGATAGTTCTGTCTTTGGCGAGAAGCGTCGCCAATTTGTAAATGCCGATAATTGCCAGCCATTCTGATATGACCCCCGCGGCGATACCCCCGGCTACCGGGCCGGCGATTATCCAGAATATGGTAACCATCAATGTCCAGAGCGGCGCTGTAGCCCCGGCTATGGGCACGTCGGGATTGAACGAAAAACCGTGTCCGGTGGCGATATTTCTGGCGAATACCATGTGTATCCAGGAATCATCGAGAGGAAACCCGGGGTAGGTACTTCTCAACGACCATAAAAAATAATAGGCGCAACAGATTAAAAAAGTCGTGGTGATAATAATCAAATCGCGTCGAGGCATGCCTGAATCTATAGCCTGAAATATTCAAAATCAAGGTTTTTGTTGACAGAGGGGACAGCATTAATTAAAATATTTCGTGCCGAATGTAATTGGAATAATTCCCGCTCGATATCAATCAAAACGATTTCCCGGAAAACCCCTCGCTTTGCTTGGCGGGGTACCTCTGATAGTGCGTGTGTACCGGGCAGTTTTGAAATCCGGTCTCATCGACGAGGTCTACGTGGCCACGGATGACTCCAGGATCGCGAGAACCGTGGAAGAATACGAGGGACGGGTAATCCTTACTTCCGGGGATCACGCCACGGGATCTGACCGGGCGGCCGAGGCGGCCTCTAAACTGAACAATGTGGATCGGGTGATAAATATCCAGGGCGATGAGCCTTTCATTTCGTCGGAGGTTATCGATTCTGTCGTTAAAACGCTTGACGATCCCGGCGTAGTTATGTCGACAGCCTGTTCGAAACTATCCGATCCGCGCGAGGCGGATGATCCCGATATAGTCAAGGTTGTGTTGGATAATAACTGCGACGCGCTTTATTTTTCGAGAAGCAGGATACCATACGGCGGATCGGAACAGGACGGAATCGCCCCGACATATCGGCATATGGGAATTTATGGTTACAGGAAGGATTTTTTGATGACTTTCGCCGGGTTGGAAAGAACGGATCTTGAGAAAAAGGAGAGTTTGGAACAGCTTCGGGCGTTGGAGCATGGATATAGGATAAGGACTGTAATAGTGGAAAAAGATTTTCCGGGCATCGATTCCGAAAAAGATATAATCAAAGCGGAGGCATTGCTGGAGGGAATGGAGAGGAACGATGGCTGACAACGGCAGAAACACCAAGTATATATTCGTGACCGGTGGTGTAATCTCCTCCCTGGGGAAAGGGATCGCCGCGTCCTCGATAGGACTGTTGCTGAAATCGAGGGGATTGAGCGTACGGATGATGAAATGCGATCCGTATATCAATGTCGATCCCGGTACTATGAACCCGTTTCAGCACGGAGAGGTGTTCGTCCTGGATGACGGCGCCGAAACCGATCTCGATCTGGGTCATTACGAGCGTTTTCTGGATATCAGCATATCGCAACTCTCGAATATTACATCGGGGCAGATCTACGACGCTGTCATTCAGCGCGAGAGAAGGGGTGGATACCTGGGAGCTACCGTTCAGGTTATTCCGCATGTAACTAACGAGATTAAAGATAAAATCCGGCAGTTAGGCTCGACTCCCGAACCGGCCGACGTGGTTATTGTGGAAATAGGGGGGACGGTAGGCGATATTGAGTCGTTACCGTTTTTAGAGGCTATCCGTCAGATGGCACTGGATGAGGATCGTCAGGATACCCTGTTTGTCCATCTCACTCTGGTGCCTTATACCGAAGGCGCCGGTGAATTGAAGACCAAGCCGACGCAACATTCAGTAAAGGCGCTGAGGGAGATCGGTATCGATGCCGATATCCTGATCTGCCGCAGTTCGCGTCCGCTGACAAGGGAGGTTAAGAAGAAGATCGGCCTATTCTGTAACGTTCCGCCCGAGGCTGTATTTCAGGATCTCGATATGGAATCGATCTATGAACTTCCTATTGAATTTCATAAAGAGCTTCTGGATAATGTCGTTGTTCATTATCTGAAACTGTTATGCAAGGATCTTGATATTGTCAAGTGGGCGAAGATGGTCGATACTATTAAAAACCCGGATCACGAGGTTACGATAGGAATTTGCGGCAAGTATATAGATCTCAAAGACGCATACAAATCGATTATCGAGGCGTTTCTTCATGGCGGGGTTCCTCATAAGGCCAAAGTTAAACTTAAATGGATATCGTCGGAAAAGATCACCGAGGATAGCGCCGAGACACATCTTTCGGAAGTCGACGGTTTGTTGGTTCCCGGCGGGTTTGGCGAGCGCGGTATCGAGGGTAAGATCGAAGCGGTAAGATATGTTAGAGAAAACAATATACCATTTCTGGGGATTTGCCTGGGGCTTCAATGCGCCGTGGTCGATTACGCCCGCAACGTAGCCGGGTTGACGGGAGCGAACTCATCGGAATTCGACAATAAATCGGATTACCCGGTTATTCACCTCATGGACGAGCAGAGGAATATCACCGATAAGGGCGGTACTATGAGACTGGGAAACTATCCCTGTAAGATAACCCCCGGTAGCCTTGCCGAGAAGCTTTACGGCAAGACCAGCATCAATGAACGTCACAGGCATCGGTTCGAGGTTAATAACGACTACCGGGATAGATTCAGCGAAAAGGGCATGGTGTTTTCGGGTCTCTCGCCTGATGGTAAACTTGTGGAGATAATAGAGTTGCCGTCACACCCCTATTTTATAGCCGGTCAGTTTCATCCGGAATTGAAATCACGTCCCATGAACCCGCATCCTCTGTTTGCCGGGCTGGTGGGAGCCGCGTTGAAGTATAATAACGACCGACAGGAAAAAGGAGAGAAAGCCGAAAAATCAGTGGGAAAGAAATGACTTATCCTAAATGTATAATTACGGCCGCGGCTTTTTTAATGGCCTGTCTGATAATATTTTCTTGCGGTGGCGATAACGTCCGGAAGGATTTTACGCCTCCTTTGCCTTATCCCGACACGGAAGAGGCTCTTTATATTCAGGGCCGGATTGATTCATCCGAATATCTATGGTTTACAGAAATCAAACCTGCGGTATCGTCCTTTATGAATGAATTCGAGTATTCGTCCGATGGCGTTTCGACTTCCTCTATCAGGATTTTAGGCGAGGGAATATTCCACGGAACCGTGGAAGCAGAGCTTCCCGATAAGATCCTTACACTGACCATGGAGAGGCCGTTTAAACAGAAGGGTAAGAATTCGCTCTGGCAGGTGATAAAGGTCGAGGAAAGACCATGGCGAGAACAGAAGTCCAGGTAGGCGATATTGTTGTCGGCGGCGAACGGCTAACATTGGTCGCCGGACCATGCGCTGTGGAATCCAGAGACGTCGTCTTCAAAGCGGCCGAGACCGTGGCGGCAGTTAGAGATAAATACGATATTCCGGTAATTTTCAAATCATCATACGCCAAGGCTAACCGGCTTTCGGGGAATTCCTTCTCCACCATCGGAATCGGGAAGGCGCTTTCGATTTTGCAGGATGTCAAAACCAAATTTGGTTTGCCTATCATTACCGATGTTCATAGCCCCGAGGAGATTGCTGAGGCCGCCGATATTGTCGATTGTCTGCAGATACCCGCATTTTTATGCCGTCAGACAGAGCTTGTAACAGCCGCCGCAAAGACGGGATTGCCGGTCAATATCAAGAAGGGGCAGTTTCTGGCGTCGGAGGATATGAAACCGATCGCCGAAAAAGTTACCGCCGAGGGAAACGGAAAGGTCTTATTAACCGAACGAGGCACCAGTTTCGGTTATCGCGATTTGGTTGTCGATTTTCGTGGGTTGGTGGTCATGGCGGAGTTTGGATTTCCTGTGATTTTCGATTGCACTCATTCGGTACAGAAACCGGGAGCGTTGGGGGGATCGTCGGGCGGCGACCCGCGCTTTATTCTACCTTTGGCGAAAGCGGCGGTGGCGGTTGGTGTCGACGCTATCTTCGTGGAGACGCATCCTGATCCTCAGAACGCCCTCTCGGATAAGGATTGCCAGCTTCCCACCAATGAGTTCGAGAAGCTGGTTGGGGAATTACTTGCGATTAAGAAATAACTGATATTATATATTCCCAAAGCAAGCTGTGGGTTACCCTTTGTCGATTCTTGATTCGTAGGTCGAAAGGCTTGTCCTTTCGACATGTCCGGGCTTGTCGAAACCGTAAAGGTTTCGACCTACGGTGCGGGTTCTCTATCCCCCAAAGGGCCATTTCTTGCCAACACCCGTGCGGTTGTACATGATCTGCCCCATATGGTAGAAATCGTGCATACATAAAAATGTTATAGATTTCCAGAACGGCTCTTTGCGTTTTTCCTCGCCGACTTCCTTTTCGAGATCGATATCGGACGCTTTCTCGAGGGCAGAAAGGATTTTTTCGTATGTATCATCCAGTTGTTTTTTGAGTTGGGTAATGGTCGGATAATCGTCGGGGTTATCCGAGATTGTCGATCCCCCCGCGAAGGTCGATTTGAGCTTTTTGTAATCATTTTCACCGTCGGCGAACATCGATAAAATCCACCCGTTTGAATACAGGATATGCCCTGTCTGCCAGCGGATATGATTGAAGCGACCGTCGATCCGATCCATCGATTCGTCTTCGGTGATATCGCCGATAAATCCCTTTATAGCGCTTTTGTTTGCTTTGACCATATAGGTTAGATGTTCACGGATTTGCACGGGCTGCTCCTTTTTTGAGATATCCTCGTTTTATTGAATAAGATTGCTCGATATAGCTTGAATGTCAAATCATAATATCGGGAATCGCGGCTCCCGAAACAGGGGGGAAGGAAGCCTTTTCTATTGACTATTCACGTTCTTATCGATTAATTCAACCACATGCCGAAGTTATCGCATAACAGCTTGAATCGGAAGCTCAAAAAGGTAAGATTACTGGTTTTCGACGTCGATGGTGTTCTCACCGATAATACCGTCTGGATGGGTAACGGGAAAAACGAATTCAAGCGATTCAATATCGCCGACGGTATGGCTGTTTATATCGCCCGACGGGCTGGTATCCCGACGGCATTTGTATCCGGACGGAAATCGCCCGCGACCACCGCTCGCGCACGCGAGCTTAAAATTACCGATCTTTATCAAAACGCCGGACCGAAACGGGCACCGTTTGAGAAGCTTTTGAAGAAATACAGTCTATCTGCCAATGAGGTCGCCTTCATGGGCGATGATATAATCGACGTTGCCGTGATGAAGATAGCCGGGATATCGGCAACAGTTCCCCACGCGCCGTCGTATGTAAAACGGTTCGCTGATATCGTCACCAAAAAAGAAGCAGGTATGGGCGCGGCGCGGGAGTTTGTGGATATGGTAATTAAGGCGAAAGGACTCGATCCCCTTGAGCTCACTTTTAAATAAAGCCAGAGAGGTTATTTTAATCGAGGCCGAGGCATTGCGGGAGATGGCCGATCGGCTCGACGAGAGTTTCGAGAAGGCGATTGATCTGCTCTACAATGTCAAAGGCAGAGTGATAATCACCGGTATCGGGAAATCGGGGCAGGTGGCCCGAAAGATAGCCGGAACGTTATCATCAACCGGCACTCCGGCCATATTCATTCATCCAACTGAGGGTGTGCATGGCGACGCGGGAATGATCCTTTCCGAGGATATCGCCATAGTCATAAGCAAATCGGGCGATACAGAAGAGCTTTTGAAACTCATACCGATATTCAAACGATTAGAGGTTCCGATTATCGCTATTACAGGTGGCAACGGTTCCCCTATCGCCCAGCAGGCCGATGTGGCTCTGGACGCTTCGGTGAGCAAGGAGGCCTGCCCGCTCAACCTTGCCCCGACATCGTCGACGACAGCCGCGCTGGTTATGGGTGATGCTTTAGCGTCGGTGCTGGTGGAGCTTCGTGGTTTTACAGCCGATGATTTCTCGTTTATACACCCGGGCGGCGCTCTCGGGCGGAAACTGATCAAGGTTAAGGATATTATGCATACCGATAAAGAGCTTCCCCTGGTGAATGAAGGTGTCGGTTTTAAAGAGATGATGGTGGAGATGACCTCCAAGCGGTTCGGGATTGCTATAGTGGTGGATGATAAGGGTAAGTTGGCAGGGGTTTTCACCGACGGCGATCTTCGCAGAATGATCGAGGCGCACGATAACCTTTTCGAAATGAAAGCGGGCGAGGTCGCCACAAAAGACCCCAAGACGGTTGGCGCCGACGAGCTTGCCGCCACGGCGGTCGCTATCATGGAGGATCACAATATCACCGGGCTTGTCATTGTTGACGACGTTAACAATCCGATCGGGATTATTCATCTTCACGATCTCTTGAAAGCGAAGGTTGTTTGATGTTCGATTCACGTAAACTAAAAAACGACCTGATCTATATAGCTATTAAAGGCGTGATTTATATTTTAGAGAAACTACCCCGGCATTGGACTTTGCGCCTGGCAGGCGTGTTAGGGGAGATCGCCGCAGTGCTTGATGTCAAGGAACGTAAACTGGCCGAAAGGAATCTTAAGCTCGCCTACGGCGATAAATGGAATGATCTGGAAATCGAGCTGGTGGCGAAAGATTGCTTCGTTAAAGTCGCCCTCAACGCCGCCGACGTTATCCAATCGCGGAAATGGTCCGCAGATGATCTTGGGAAGCTTGTTAAGGTAGAAGGATGGGAACATTTTCAAGCCGCATTCGAACAAGATAGAGGGGTGATTGGTCTGACCGGACATATCGGCAATTTCGAATTACTGGCCGCCTGGTTCGCGTCGGTGAAAAAAATCCCCCTTTCGGCGATTGGGCGGGCACTTTATGATAAGAGACTTGATAAAATGGTGATCGAAAACAGGAAACGATTCGGGATAGAGAATATAGTATCCGACGCGGCCGCTAAGAACGTGATCACGATTTTACGTTCCGGACGGATGCTCGGGGTCTTGCTCGACGTTGACTCGTCGAAATTCTCCGGCAGATTCGCGCCGTTTTTCGGTGTACCGGCAAAAACCGCGGCCGGGCCAATGTTAATCGGTCGCAGGACACAAAGCCCGGTTGTACCAATGGCCATGTTCCGCACCGATGATAACCGGTACCTTGTGAAAATTCTTCCGGCGTTTGATATTCCCTCCACCGACGATAAGGACACGGATATCGATGAGGCGTTAGCCAGATGTAATGTGGCGCTGGAGGAGTTGATCAATCACGATCCCACCCAATGGGCCTGGATGCATAACCGCTGGAAAAGCAAATCGTCGGAAAATGAGCAAAAAAGCGTAGCCAGGGAGGCCCTATCAGTCGAATAGCGATTATGATATCGTTCGGTTTGGTATTATCGATTGCCTGCAGCGATATTGATGATAGACCCGAGGAGCAGGTCGTGGAGAGAATCCCTGATTCGATTATCGAGACCGCCAATATCGTTTTGATGTCCGAGGGTAACAGGGAGGCGGTTATCAATGCCGATAGATTGATAGTTTTCGATAAAGAAGATTCCACAATCGCTACCGGCGTGAAAGTCGATTTTTACGATGAAAGCGGCGAATACCGCTCGACGTTAACGGCGAAAGATGGACTGGTAAGGCAAAAGAGACAGGAATTGACTGTCTGGGGCGATGTTGTCGTGACCACCGATTCGTCACGCTTGGAGACGCAATCGCTAAACTGGGATGCTAATCGCAAGCTTATCACCACCGATGATTTCGTAAAGCTATACAAAGGCGGCGATATTATCACCGGCTACGGTATGGAAGCCGATAACAAACTTGAACATGTTAAGATTTTAAAAGATGTTCAAGGGATAATAAGCGACATTCCATCGAGCGAGGATGAACTCGACAGCCTCGAGGGTGAACCGAAAAAGGAGGTGCTTCCATGAACCCGCATAAAGACGCTTCAAACGGAAGCCAGATTCGTTCCGAGGATCTTTTAAAGATCTACAAGAAACGCAGGGTGGTCAACGGTATTTCCATCTCGGTTTCGGCGGGGGAGATTGTCGGATTGTTGGGTCCCAACGGCGCGGGGAAGACGACCACTTTTTATATGATCACCGGTTTGATTCGCCCCAATGGCGGCAAGATCTACATGGACGATAAGGACCTGACCCGCCTGCCGATGTACAAAAGGGCACGACGTGGGATAGGCTACCTGCCCCAGGAACCATCGATATTCAGGAAGCTCAATGTCGAGCAGAATATAATGGCGATATTGGAAACGCTTCCCATTTCCCGCTCCAAACGCAAGGAACGTTTAGAGGAGCTTTTAGATGACCTTGATGTTAAATCGCTGGCCAAATCGATGGCT
>JAZGHS010000110.1:0-4635 GCA_036481315.1 Candidatus Zixiibacteriota bacterium
AAGTTACGAATACCTTTTTTACATCATCGGGAATTTCGTCGAAATCGCATATCGAATTATTCTCGGCGATTTTCTCCATCAACATCTGCGAGTAGAACCCCATTTCCTTGGCCCTGGATTCGAACAGCGGATTGACCTCGACAAGCTTGGTATTATCCATAACGTTGCGGATATAACTTACCGCGAAAACCGGTTCTACTCCCGACGAACAACCGGCTATAATGGAAATCGTCCCGGTGGGAGCGATAGTCGTAACCGTGGAATTTCGCCTGGATTTTCCCTTTCTGGCAAAAACCGATTTCTCCCAGTTCGGGAACGCCCCTCTTTTCTCGGTCAGATTAATACTGGCCTGATCCGCTTCTTTCTGGATAAAGCCCATGATCTCGTCGGCCATCTCCATAGCTTCATTGGAATTATACGGGATATCGAGCATGATCAAAAGATCGGCCCAACCCATAACCCCCAAGCCTATCCTGCGATTATTCTTCGTGGCCTCTTCGATCTGCTCCAGCGGATACTGGTTTTGCTCAATTACGTTATCTAAGAAATGCACGCCTTTCCAGACGAGGTCCCTGAGTTTATCCCAGTCGATCTCGTTGCGGAACATCCTGGCGGTATCGGACGAGTCCACCACCGCCCTGACTATTTTCGATAAGTTGATCGAGCCGAGATTACAGCTTTCATAAGGGAGAAGCGGTTGCTCGCCGCAGGGATTGGTAGCCTCGACCAGCCCGACCTCGGGGGTATTTTCTTTGGCGTTAATCTTATCAAGAAAAACTATCCCCGGTTCGCCTGTTTTGTGGGAATGATCGATAATCGATTGAAATATCTCGCGGGCATCAAGGCTCTGAGGCTTACCGTCAACTACATGCTGTTCCCCGGTTTGAGGATTCATGAGTTGGTAATCGGTACGATCTCTAACCGCCCGCATGAAAGCGTCGGTGACTCCCACCGAGATATTGAAATTGGTAAGCTCGGTCAGGTCGTCCTTGCATTTGATAAACCCCTGGATATCGGGATGATCGATCCGCAGTATCCCCATATTCGCGCCTCTGCGGGTTCCGCCCTGCTTGACCGCCTCGGTGGCCGCGTTGATTACTTTCATAAAGCTGATGGGACCTGATGCTACCCCTGACGTCGATGCAACTACCGAGTTCTGGGGTCGTAAACGTGAGAATGAGAAGCCGGTGCCTCCGCCCGATTTGTGTATCAGGGCGGTGTTTTTAACCGTCTCGAATATCGATTCCATGTTGTCGTCGATAGGCAACACAAAACAAGCCGATAACTGCCCGAGTTTCCGTCCCGCGTTCATCAAAGTCGGCGAGTTGGGTATGAATTCAAGACGGGCCATCATATTGAAGAAATCGATAGCCGTATTGTCGATCTCCTCGCGAGTAGCCCCGAAAGCGCCGTCGGCCGCCGCCATAACATTGGCCACCCTTTCGAATAATTCTTCGGGCGTCTCAATAACCTGTCCGCGGTCATCCTTTATAAGATATCGCCTCTTGAGCACCGCCAGCGAATTGGCAGTCAATTGAGGCTTTACTTTGGATTTCTGTTGTTGCACCGTTTCTCCCTCCGTTTATTTCAAAAGATGCATAGTCTTAGGAATCATACTCAAAAGTCGCCGACATAGTCTCCTCGTCGATCTCGAAATCGGCGAATACTACGGGAGCCTCTTTTTTCATGATTCTTAGCATCATGATAGCGATCTCCCTGATCTCCCAGTGCGCTCGGGGATGTGTCCTGACGCAGAAAAAATGACGTAATTCCCGGAAATTAGCGCTTATCACTATCTCCGAGACGGTGGCATTAGGGAGTACGTAACGAGCGTCCTCCGGCGGTACACCGGCGTCTAATAACTCCTCGTAAAGCTCGTAAGCCGCTCCCACGGCCTCTTTATATAACTCCTCGGCACTTTCTGACTTGCCCGGAACGGCCGCGTTCTTGATGGTCTCGGGGACTACCACCTCGTAATCTTTGGTTTTCTTACGATCGCGTTTATCCGCGTAGCAGACATATCGCTGGCTCTCCTGCGACGGGGATATAAAGCGATGCCGAACAAGTTCATGGGTGAAAACCCTCGAACCGCCCTTGATCCTGAATGTCGCCGATGCGTGCTCCAGAACCGAATGATGCCTCTTGCGCAAGATCTTGGCTATCAATTCCTCGGTCGATTTCGGCGGATCGTACCTGTGAAACGACAAATAGCAGGTACGGCAGGCGCGTTCGATAATATCCTCGCCATTGGGCGTTATAGCCATTAACTCTATCGAGAATTCCGCCGACTTCACGCTCTGTTTTTCTTTCACTGTTGAAGACACTTTTAGACCCTCGACCCCCTCTCCTATTTCAAAAACCTATAATGTTTGTCGCTGAATCTTCTATCTACGGTACGTCGACAATTCCCTGTCTCGTTATCACCATCAGCGGCATTCATACTAACCGATAACTCCGATTTTTGTCAAGAAGATTTCAAAAAAAAGTCAGAAAAAAACACAAGATGTTGTGTTTCAATATACTTCAAAATACTATATATCGTGATTTTGGGGCTAAATTGTGGTCGAAACTAACTTGACTTTTTTGTCCTTTTTTGTAAATTGTTGACAGCCAATAAACAAAGGAGTTCCAATGTTTTTCAGATTCGTTTCATCTTTACTATTTACGGCGATTCTGGTTGTTTCCAGCATCGCTTCCGACTATTATTTCATAGTAACCGAATACAATCAATCGTCCCTGGAGGGGTATTCGGGAAGATTCTGGGGGAAAGAGGGCAATAAGGCGCTTCTGTCCGGAGATCAGTCAGACCTTAGGTGGCTCGACGATAGAAACATACGGTATGAGGCGTCCGAGTTCGATCACGAGTCCTCAATCCTGTATGTCTGGTACGACGATCACAAAGCTCTTGATCAATCATCGCTAATCTATAGAGGCCCCGATTTTGCGATCTCTAAATCCGCTCCCGATTCCGATATCCCATTCCGTCGACTCAGCCAACGTTCTTTTATTACGCGAAGAGCATCGTCAGAACCCGACATCCTCTTAACCTACGATCCCGTAATAGACCAGATGATAACAGAGGTTTCCCAGGATTCAATTTACGATTACTTAAGCCAGCTTTCCGGGGCCAGCCCTATTGAAATCGACGGCCAGCAGGATACCATTCATACCCGATATTCCGGAACGCCGGATAATTTTCTGGCGGCTAGATTCATCAGGGAAACGCTCGAGAATTACGGCTACCAGTCCGAATTCCATGGGTTCTACGGCGGCCAAATAAGGCATATGGCCTCTTACGACGGGAGCCTGGCCTGGCTGGTAACCGAGAACTCCGAATTTTTAAGAACATCGGATGGCGGCCAGAACTGGGCGGTTATACCCGACGGTACCGACAACAGCCTCTGGGGAATCGCCAATTGGGGCGCAAATCATGTATGGTTTACCGGCAATAGCGGCACCATTAAATTTTCCGATGATGGTGGCGAGAGTTTCGTCTCTCAAAATTCCGGAACCAGCGCTTTCCTTTTCGGCGTCGTTTTCGGTGACGCGTTCCAGGGATGGGTCGCCGGTGATTTCGGCACAATTCTTCACACGACGAATGGAGGGCAGGATTGGTCGTCCCAATCGACTCCCACCGGTTCACGTTTATATGACGTCGATTTTGCTGATTCCGACTATGGCTGGGCTTGCGGCAGAGATGGCGTTATCATTCATAGCACCGACGGCGGCGATACATGGACACTACAGAATTCAAATACGAATCAAAGGCTATACGGGATTAAATTTACCAGCAATGAAATCGGTTGGGTAGTGGGCTGGGGCGGTGTAGTCAGACATACTACCGACGGCGGCTCAAATTGGCAGACTGTGAGTATAGGATCGAATGTCGAGAAGTATAGTGTCGAATTCGTCGATCCTCAATTCGGGTGCATAGCGGGCTGGAACGGCGAAATCTTTATCACCACCGACGGCGGTGATACCTGGGATCAGAGATCATCGGGATCACAGGGTGATTTTTACGGCGTATCTTTTGTCGACAATCAGATCGGTTACGCTGGAGGGAACGGTGCTCTGGTGAAGACCACAGACGGCGGCCAGACATGGTTTAATCAAACACAGAATATCGAATCAGCCTGGCGTAATATTATCGGCACCAAGCCGGGGACTACCGATCCCGATCAACAGGTTATAATCTGCGGGCATATGGACGATCGTTCACAACAGCCTGAAACCAACGCTCCCGGCGCTGACGATAATGGATCGGGGACCACCGCTGTGATCGAGGCGGCCAGGATCTTCTCGCAATACAATTTCGAAAAAACAATCAAATTCTGTCTCTGGACCGGCGAGGAGCAGGGGCTTTTGGGTTCCGCCGTCTACGCCGCGGAGGCGTTCGCCCGGGGCGATAATATAATAGGTGTCTTCAATTTCGATATGATCGCCTGGGACGGCAACGACGACGGTTCTGTCGAATTCCACACCGGGACTGAAAATCCGTCGATTGCGCTCGGCGACGCCTTATTGGAAGTCGTCAACGACTACGATATCGCCCTAAACCCCGAGATCATAACCTATGGAGCTACCGGCGCCTCCGATCACGCCTCATTCTGGGATAATGATTATCCGGCTATGTTA
>JAZGHS010000111.1:0-2995 GCA_036481315.1 Candidatus Zixiibacteriota bacterium
TAGCGGGGTACCGGAATGGGACGAGACATCATGGTCGCGCTATTATAATTCTCCGTATCCGGAGTACTGGAACGGTGATCTGGCAAGGGTAATGTTCTCTGGAACGGGGGCGATAGGGGATTGGCTCATTACTCCGGTATTTAATTGCGTTTCGGATAGCCAGATCATGTTTTCATTCAAGCAGAGACATTCCAACAGAACAGGGTCTGATAATGATACGATCTTCGTGTATGGTTCTACCGATGGCGGCGCGAATTGGGATCATACGGTCTATATGGAAACCGAGAGTAGAGGAGGGTTGAACCAACCGGATACGGTGGAGTTCGATTTAAGTTCCTGGGCTATGGGGTACCCGGATGTTCGTCTCGCTTTCTATTTCAAGGGTGATGATGTTCTAACATGGTATATCGACGAACCGCATGTATGGAGTGATATTAACGATACGCTTTTATTTGAGGATTTCAACGGTGATTGGGGCGAGTATGGGAATAATCCTCCCAGTGGTTGGTCTATTATCAACGAGATTATCCCCGATCCCCCAAACGATAACGATTGGGGGCGATGGTATTACGAAACCTGGCCTGAAACGGTTGCCTTGGCGTACGATAACCAGAATAGCCAGACAGCAAATGAGTGGCTGATTACTCCCACTCTTTCTTTCGGCGGGAATTCAGTATGCAGTTTATCCTATTACCACAGTTATTGGGATGACTCATGGGATGATACCGATTCGGCATTCGTGCGCGGTTCTATCGACGGCGGTCAGACGTGGCCTCATATCGTGATAGCTTACGGAGGAGCTGACGATAGAGATATCGATAAAGAGGACAGTTGGAGGGGATTCGATATAAGTACATGGGCGCAGGGACAGAGCGATGTCAAAATAGCGTTTCATTATATAAAAGGCGATCCGTCGTATATAGGCTGGTGGTTTTTTGACGATCTGGCCATAACCGAAACTGCTGTTTACTCGGATAATGTCACCGCGTTGTCTATAGATAATCCGTCGGAATTCGTGGTGGTAAACCGCGATTATGATCCACAGGTTACCGTTCAGAGTCTGAGCGTTATCGAGCAAACGATAGACCTCAATCTCGTTATACGTGATGATAGCGATACGGAGGTTTATAATTATACCGAGGAGAATATCGTCCTCGAAACTATGGAAATACTTCAGGTAACCCTAAGCCTCCCCTTTGTACCGGAGACAGAAGGCGATCATCATTTCACAGCTACGGTTATCAATCCCGGCGATGAGGACCCATCTGATAATACGACCGGTGTAACCATCCCCTCGTATGCCCATATCGGTTCCGACGGTCCCGACGCTTTCGGATATCATTTCATAGACAACACAGAGCCCGATGGTCCCGAATATAGCTGGATCGAGATCTCCGAGACGGGGACGCAGGTGGAACCGGATATGCATTATTTTATGTCCGGCGAAATTTCATTGGGTTTCGATATAGAGTTTTACGGGGAGATGTATTCGTCGATCTGGATTAACTCCCACGGGGAGCTTCATCTCGGTTCGCGGGATACCTGGCTTAGCACCAACGATTGCCCTTTACCGGATCCATCAAGCCCTCATGCGCCGCTTCTGGCGGCATTTTGGGATCTGCTTTATATCCATTACGAACAGGGGCAGGGAGTCTATTACCAACGATTAACTGAACCGGAAAACCTATTCGTCGTTCAATGGCAGGCAAAGGCCGAAAATCAAAACTCGGAACCGCTGAATTTCGAGGCTATCCTGTACGAGAGCGGGGAGATTGTTTATCAGTATGAAGACGTAAACGACGGTTTCGGGGGTAGAGGTCAGACGGCAACGGTCGGTATGGAGTACGATGTGATATCGTCGGGCATCTCTTATCTTTGCGACGATAACAACCCGGCCAACAGGCTCGAGGAGGGCCTGGCTATCAAATGGTATATCCCGCAAACGTCGGTGGATGAAACCGAGAACTACCTGCCGGGAATTTTTACCTTAAGGCAGAATTATCCCAACCCGTTTAATGCGAAAACATCAATATCGTATGATCTTCCTACTCAATCGAATGTGAAGATCGAGATATTCGATATGCTCGGGCGGTTGGTAGAAACGTTGGAGGACGGCGTGAAACCGGCGGGACGGTATCGGGTTAGCTGGGACGCCAGCGATGTATCGTCGGGAATGTATTTCTATAAGATAACCGCGGACGGTTTTAGCGATATCAAGAAGATGTCGTTATTGAAGTAGGGGTTATTGAGCGCTATCGGGGCGTATATCAATACGCCCCTTTAATAAATCAATAAATATTTCTTACGAAAAAAGTCGGATCATACTTCCGATCCAGTCGTCGATAAGGAACTGGACCTGGCCTATAAGAAGCGAGATACGGGCCATAACCGTATATCCGAAATGGGCGCCGAACGAGATCATGATAAACCAGATCCCGACTCGTGCCGTCCCGCCGAGGATTCCTTTGTGTTCCTTGGAGAAATAGAAGTATATCAACGTTGTCAAAACGCCGACCACCACCACTATAGCCAGCAGGAATTGCTCGAATCCCTGTCCCGGGCTTAAACTAAGCATGGTCGATTGAATTTGCGGAAGGACTTTACCGTGCAGTTCGGAGAGAAGGAATATCCCGGCAGTGTTCCCCATAACAAAGGCTAATGAGATTCTGCTGATCCAACTGTAGTTTTTGGAGAAACGGGAGAACATCAGAGCGCCCAAAAAGCCGGGGAATATCAGCCACCATCGGCCATTATCTATCATAGGGTCGATCATCTGCTGAATTATTACCGCGTGCCAGATCAATCCTACATAATACCCCGCCGAAAGCCCGGCGAAGACATGCTCGGTTAGTTTATAGAAAGGGTTGTCCTTATAAAGAAAGGAGAATAAAGAGAGCGTTATAAAAGCTCCGATCCAGATCTGGAGGAATTCTATCATACTCACCCTGTTTTCCCCCGTTTTTTTCTACCGGCGAGGAACGTGATATTTCCGGCG
>JAZGHS010000112.1:0-7946 GCA_036481315.1 Candidatus Zixiibacteriota bacterium
ATCATAATGCCCAGAATTCCGGCTATCAGATGAAGTATATTCCAATCCCAAGACCCGGAAAATACATGTTGCAAAGCTCCTTTTTCATCCCAGGTACCGAGGATATAGGTAATACCCAATCCGTCGAACATCTCTAATACCATGTTGTCCCAAAACAAAGTCACGGCCCAATACCCGGCAGATATCCCCACAAAAACCGATTCGCAGAATTTATAGAGCGGATTATCTTTGTACAAAAACGACGCTATACCTATGGTAAAGAAGGCCGCAAGCCAGGTCCCGAAAAGATCCATATCTAAGCGTTTCCTTCCTTGGACTTACCACGGGTTACGAAAAATGCCACATTCCCGACGATAATAAAGAACATCACGAATATATGAGCGATCGTCTGACTGGCCATAGCCAATGTCGCCCTGGCCTCGTGACCAACAAGCTTTTCGAATTCAGCGCCGCCTCTCATCCCGCCTAATAAACCGGAAAGCTGTCCGGCGTCAAGGTAAGGGTATACTAAAGGCGCCTGAACCGCTGTGTTCCCCGCTCCGACAGGTACATGGAACCTGTCAACAGCGAACTGAACCCACTCGGTGGTACCGGGGTATCCGGCCGAAAGATTGAATATAAAGGCGAAATCGGAAAGCTTGTTTATCCCGTCCATAACCGGGAATTCCTTATAAGGACGGCCGAATCGCCTGTCGTTAGGGAACGCGGCCTCTATCGACGCTCCCATCCTCTGAATGACAAGCTCCTGCCCCACCTGGAATCCCAGGTTGATAAAATCGATTCCGTAGCGAACCGTATCCGATCCGACAACGATCAAATCGGCGCCGAAATAAAGAGTGTCGCCGTTATCCACCATAAACGGATCTTCCGATTCGTTAATATCCTCGAAAGCTCTATTAGCCTGAAGCGGCCCCTGAGGCCATAAACCGATTATGATAAATTTGAAATCGCGTTTGATCATATATTTCAACCCCGCCTCGGCCATAGGCTGCAACTCAGGCTCGGAACCGGGATCGTAATCGCAGGCCACCAGCACCTTGCTTCCCCTAGGCAATTTCTCCAGAGCGTCATAGAGCATCTGAACCTCGCTGGTGACGACTATCGGAAAACTCATATTTAAGAAAATAGGTACGGATAAAGCGAAGAATATCACCACGAAAATTATCCGTCGGTCAATATTAAGAAGCTTTTGCATAAAATTCTGCAAACTACTCGCCTCCCAGGTGAGATCGCTCGATTCCCAGAATTATCCGTAGGGACGTCGATATTACACCGAGTGAAATCCCGATCATAATCGCTCTCTGCCCGGCAACGTTGAAATAATTCATAATAACGTTGGTCAGGTTGCCGAGCCACCAACCTTCGGGTAAAAATAGCATATTGCTTATCCATTCTCCGAACGGCGTCCGGCCGGCCATTATTATAAACGCAGCTACAAGTAAGACCGTAGCTTGGGCGTTTCTGGCCCTGAACGCCCTGTATGCCGCCGAGGCGACGAAAAAGGCCAGCAACGCGAACATGGTGGCGCTCAACGGCGAATACATATTCCTGTAAAGCCAATCGAATCCCGATCCCTGCTCGATATACTGTCTTCCGCCTGAGAAGAATAGGCCGATAATCAGAATCAAGAAGAACGATGCTATTGTAACCGCCGAAAACATCCAATCTTTTTTTCGCTTGGATACCTTCTCTATAGATATTTTCAAAAGATTCAGACTACCCAGCCAGATCGCGAAGGCCGAGATTATGGAATACCATTTGGATAACGTATTCGAAAGATTGCCCATCGGCTCGTGAGGTACGAAAAACTGGATTACAAATGTCAGCCCGACAACAGCCGTTAGTATTAAGGGAATCTCTCGCTTCAAATTACGCTCCGCAATTTAATGAACGGAAAACATCCGCGCGATTGTATCGACAAATTCGGTATTGGTAAAAGAGAAAATAGTCGCCAGAACGATAAATATCGTCGCCATGGTGAGAAACACCAACTTCCCACCAATATCCTGTCCTTTCAACGAACCCAACAATTTCGGCTCGCGGGAAAGATAAGCCGAGGCCGCGAAAAGCTCCTCGCCAATCAACGTATAATCGCAGGCGGCCACGAAAAAGGGTAACTGCGCGGGCATGGCCGTGCCCGCTATCTGTATGGCGCCGATAGAGTTGCCTGTCTCGGCCAGAATCAACGATTCCGCGAAAAAAGCGCCCTGATAAAAAATAGTTGCCGGCTTCTGCCTGATAACCAGACCGTCAACACCCGCCGCATAACCGAATTGATCATCGGTCAGATAATAAACCATATCGTCATTATAATAATCGGGACGGCCTGCGTTCAAATACGCTTCCTTGACAATCTCCCTGGCCGCCACCATAACCAGCGAACGGGATACCGGAACATCAAGCTTGGTGTCATATTCGGCGGTAAGCTTGGCTACCCTGCCCAAAATAGTTAACCCTGCAATGGTTTGCATGTTGTTCATGTCCTGAATGCCGGGTATATAAAATACCTTCCGTCCCATTTCGGTAGCGCGGCCGACAGCCTCGTCAACCGCCTCTAAACCGGCGATCTTTCGTATAAACAATTCCTTGCCCGATTTGGCGTAACTTATATAATAAAGTATCGTGCCCACCAGTATACTCAGAAGTAAAAACGATACGGCCCGAGCGGTATGAAACCATTGCTGGCCCGATTTTACCGGCCCGGCGACATTCGATTTTGCCGTCTGTCCGTTCCATCTTGCCTCAACATAATAATAATACTCAATCCCGTCTTCCACTTCGCGTCCGTCGGCCATAATTTTCACCTGACGATCGTTATCGGTAACTCCGGCCGTAGTCTCCGCGATCATCTCAAAGGGGCCATCCGGATCGGTAGAACGATAAACACTGTAACCGCCGAACATGAGACTCCCGAAAACATCATTTGGAGAGATCTTCCACTCCAACGTGATCGAACTTCCGTTGTCATTGGGGGAATCGAACGCCCGAAGCTGGCTCGCTGGAAATACTATTATATCCGCTAAAACAGCCGATGTATCAATAACTTCGGATGCGTTAGAGATTACCGGCCCGAACAGATTGGATTCATCCAGACCGCCGTCGGTATTGCATGATATTTTATAATAATAAGAAGAACCTGGATCGACCGCCGTATCTCTGTATTGCCGGGTCGCCGGGGTGGCCCGAAAATCGGAAAAACCGACTGAATCTATCTTCTCAAATGTCCCTTCCGCGGAATTCGAACGATAAATTCGATAATCGGGGAACGATACAGCGGTTTCATCATCACCCGATAACGTCTGCCAGTTCAAAGTAATAGAGCCTGTACTATCCCCGGGAGTGATCATAGCGGTTAAGTCGTATGGAGGATATGATATAGACGGGTTTCCGGCTCTCTGGTGTACCAGCCAGATAATCACCGGTAATACGATTATCATCATACCCTGTGCTAATTTATCACGCATCTTCTAAATAGTATACAATTGGATAAAATGTGATTGTTCCCGTGGTTTCCGCTTGAGAAAAGAAATCAAGATTGTCTCCAGAACAAAAGCCGGTCGATTACAACAAATCGCCCGCAAACATGTCATTGTAGCGACAATAAGTCAAGTTAATTCTCAAACGGTCTACATAGGCCTACATTTTCGCCCTCATTATATAACGATATTATCCGCAACGATCCGAATACTCATTATATTCAGTAAGTGATCGGTATATAACATCATAAAATATTTGACAATTTTCCCGAAATGGCCTAAAAACTCTCCCCGTGAGAGGATACCTGGCAATAAAGGATGTCGGGCTTTTCTCCGGAGAGTATTATGGTTGCGAAGGCTCATTCTCGGGAGAAGTCGCCTATTTTCGTTCCAGGAGCTTCTGTTGGGACGTTCTCACCGATCCGGCATACCATAAAAAAATAGTCATAACCGATCGAGTCAATATCGAGGGTTCGAGTTCGTATCCTGTTCTGGAACAATCACTTATGCCACATTTGTCGGCTATGGTGTTTTTGGGACAGATCAAAAGAGATAATCGCGAATCCGATCGCAATGGGCTGCGTAAATACCTATCCACAAATAGGATAGGGGGGTTCATTCCGGATCGAAGGGATCTTTTGCATGACGCTTTGAATTTCGCCGGTAATTGCACCGCCGGTATCTGCGATAATCCTGACCGCGCGTCCGATGTCGCCTCAAAACCAGTTTCATATCAGCCCGAGGACCTAAAATCTATCTCCGCTCCGCATGAATATCTTTGGGATCTCGTCCCGGGCACTATACCCGCCGAGCAATATAATATCGTGGTTTGGGATTTCGGTACCAGCTACAACCTATTGAAGATTTTACGGGAAAACGGCTGCGGGATAAGAGTGGTCCCTCCCGATACTCATCCGGAGGATATTGTGGCTTTAAGACCTGATGGCATAGTCATTTCGGGCAGGCCGCTTTCGCCCGAAAATGCCGGAAAAATTATTCCCCGAATCGAACGAGTCGTGGGGATAAGACCGCTTCTGGGGATCGGAGGAGGCGCGGTTACCCTGGCTCAGGCCCTGGGAGTAAAAACATACGATCTTAAAACTCCTCATCATGGTACCGCAGTAGCTATCGAGGATACCCGCTCCGGCACGGTTTCGGCCACGTATCAATCGCATTCGATATGCCCCGATAGAGAATCGCTCGAGAAATCAAATTGCGAGATTACTCATCTGAATGTTTGCGACGATTCGGTCGAAGGATATTTCTCGGATGAATACCGCGCGATCGGATCGTTATACACCGACATCTATAAAGAAAAGCCGCATTTCTTAAATGACTTCCATAAATTAATCGGAAAATCGATAACAACATTTTAAAATTGTCAGTGACAGCGAGCCGCCACGTTTGAACGCTGTAACTCTTCATTATTCAATAAGTTAAAAATAACAGCTTATTGGTTCGCCAATAATTATAATCTCGTAATACCTAAATTCAAAAAAAATCGAAAGAATTGGGATAAATGTAATGTACGCTTTACACCTAACGGGAAATCCTAACGTTTAAAACGACACTTTTCCTTGACAATTCTCGACTGATATATTATTTTTCCAATCGAGAGGCGGGCAATAACCGCATCGCAACGTAAGCGAAGTCTACAATTTGGGCTACAGAAAACGGACGGGAAGGACTCGTCAAAGAATAACAAACCGGGGTTTCCCCAACATAGCAGATGGAATTGAAAATAGATCACTCAATTGGTTTCGATGAGTCATTTAACTCAAAAGTTGTTTACTTGGAAAAAGGAGGTGATACCTTAAAATTTATTCACCATAGGTATTGTTTTTTAAAGCTAATTTAACCGGAAAAGCAAAAGAAAAAAGAAATCAGGAATTCGCATTTTGTTTGTTTTGAAACTTAATTTAAACATTTTTTAGGAAGAGATGTAAAAATGAAGAAACTCTTTCTGTTAATTTTTGCAGTTACGCTTCTCTGTACATGGTCAATGGTAGTAGCCGACAACTCACCGAGTACCTCTACCACTAATACTGCTACTATTGAGAAAGTAAGCCAGGAAGACATAGAAGCGAATCGTGCCGAAAAGGATGCTCTGGTTGAAGAAAGAGCGGCCGAGAGGCAAAAAGCGAGGGGAAATACTCAACCTCTGCATTCCTCGAACGTCGCAGATCAGCCACTGAAAACAGACGTAACCTATTCTCCTGGAGAAAAGGCACGTATTATGTCCGAGAGGGAAGCTGCGTTTCAGGCCGACAGACCTGCCAACAGCTTCTTTGACAGTTCCGTTAAGCCTCCCGAAAAACCGGATATCAACGTTACACCGAGTGCTCCGGATCAGAACGTGATATTGCAGGGCGGCGATACTTGTGACGACGCCACCCCTATCCCCGGTCTTCCATACACCGACGACGGAACAACGGTTGGTTATACCAACGATTACGACGCGGTCTGTAACTTCTCTGGATCGCTTTCGCCGGACGTGGTTTATTCATACACTCCCGAAGTTGATGTCGCGGTTGATATCACTCTCTGTGCTGGTATCACCGACTACGACACCAAACTCTACGTCTACGAAAACACTTGCGGCTCTGGCGAAGTCTACTGTAACGACGATGATTGTGTCGCTCCCGGCGGACAGAGCTTTGTCTCCGCATTATATTGCGTTACGCTTTATGCCGGTAACACATACTTCATCGTTGTTGACGGTTATGGCAGCCAGGAAGGCAACTACACAATCGAAATCACCGAGTGTGTAATTCCTGAAGGCGCTTGCTGTATCGATCTAGAGTGTACCGAAACTATCGAGGCCGACTGCGCGGGCGACTGGTATGAAGGCCAGACCTGCGACCAGTTCGAGTGCCCGCTTGTAGGCGGTATCGAATGTCCTGACGACGGCTCGACGCTGTTCGCTCAGCCTCCGACTCCTGTTGACGGAGCATGGGGATTGGGTACATCTGAGATTGATGTTCAGGGCAATAACTATCGTCGTTTTGAAAGTTACCAGGTTTCCGGCTCTATCTTAGATGTTCACTGGTGGGGCACCAAGATGGTTCTGGATGGTTCCTGGGTAAACTGCTCTGAAGAGCCGATGACTTTTGAAATCGCTTTCTGGAACGACGACGGCTCCGGAATGCCCGATGTATCGGCTCCCGTTTGCATTTACCAACTCAGTGCAATGGCAATGCCGACGGGTGGCTTGTATAACGGCCTTTACATTCAATATCAATTCGAAGTTGACCTGCCTCAAGCCTGCAATTTACAAAGCGGCTGGGTTTCCATTATGGGTCTGCTCGATCCATCCTGCTGGTTCATGTGGGCTAGCTCGGATGTCGGCGATGGATCTTCATGGTTTGAGAATAACTTCGTATTCGAGGCTTATGCCTACGATAACGCTATCTGTCTGACCGGCGATTATATACCGACATACGGTGCTTGCTGTGACGACCAAACCGGTATCTGCAACGATGGCGTTGATATGCTTGATTGCCCCGAGCCTCTCAGGTTCGCGGCTAACGAAGTTTGCGCCAATCTCGATCCGGCTTGCGGTGACACCGGTTGCCCCGAGGATGTGATCGATATCGCGATCAGAACCGATGTTTGGGGAAGCGAGACTAGTTGGGATCTTGTTGACTCTGAGAACAACGTACTCGCCAGTGGCGGAGGTTACGCGGACGAGACCCTCTACGAATATACGGTTTGCGTTCCCGCTGGTGATTGTTATACCTTCAACGTTTATGACGCCTATGGCGATGGCTTTACCACTAACGGTTACGCCTCGGCTTCCTACAACGGCGTAGAAGAATGCTATGTCGAAGGGAACTACGGAACTTTATACACATGCAATATGGGCGAATGCGAGCCTGATCCGACAGGAGCTTGCTGTGTTGCAGGTGACTGTACTCCCGACGTTGAACAGGCCGATTGTGTAGCGCAGCTTGGCTGGTGGTTTGCAGGCGAAGACTGCGTCGGTCTCATTACATGTCCTGTGCCGACCACAAACTGCGATACTCCAATTTATGAAAATGGAGACGCTGACGGTGTGAACGGTTCTCGGCCTACGGTTGGCTGGGATCAGACCGGTTTAATCGACGACTTCCAGCTTGAGACCGAAATAACCGGCGATTGCATCAGGATGGAATTAATAAGCGACGATTGGCCTACTGGCCCGACCGTGATTAGAGCCAGAATCTATGAGATTCCCGGGAGTTTTGCAAATATGTCCTGGGATGCCAATGGCTCCAACGCCGTTCACGATCAAACCTATGATCTTCTTAACGGCTTAGCAATGTTCTATACCGGAGTCGATTATTTCGGCCGCGAGCACGTATTATATGATATGTGCGGACCACAGTATACTCTTCCGGCTGGAAATTATGGCCTCCTCATAACCTTCCCGGGATATGGAGCAGCCAGTTTCTGGGCTACTTGCCCGCCCGTGGGTAATGAGCTTGCCCA
>JAZGHS010000113.1:0-5016 GCA_036481315.1 Candidatus Zixiibacteriota bacterium
TGCCGCCTCCAGACTATCGGTGGGTGTACCGGGTGGATCTACGACGTAAAGCTCCACCGGATTTATGGGATTATTATTGAAATGAATGTTAATATCTCCCAGATATGCTCTAAACTCCTCCTCTGGAATCTGGGGATGGCCTCGATCGAACAGGTAGACGGCCAATTGATGTTTCCAGAAACCGACACCACGGCGGTCATCGACAATATCCACCGCAGTTAATTCGAAATCGATCGTGACATCCGCACCCTCCATGAATACCGCCTGCCATTCCTCCTCGGCGGAATAACCCAGAGGCGTGGATATGGAAACTGAGTATTCGCCATTGAAAACTTCTTCGAATCTGTAGAAGCCTGTTTCATCGCAGGCCGTGGAGGCAATCAGCGCGCCGTTGGAATCGGCCAGGTCAATTGGAATGCCAAATAATCCTCGGCCTCCGACACTTACATGTCCGATAATATCAGCTGATTCCGGAAGCGATAGAAGAGGATTCGGAACGGCCAGATACAATACGGGATTCTCGGTAACAACACCCTCGTATTGAGGCACACCACCAGCGTCCTTGTCGTCGATATACATAATATGCAGATCATCATCGACCCTGTCCGCTAACGACGGCCATACATCCGAATCGCAATTTCCCGCGTCGCAACCGGGCGTGGGAGAATCAGTCAGGTTTTCAGGTTCGCTCCAGTTTAGACCGTCATTCGAGGAGTATTGCATGTAAACCTCACCGTTGGCATAACCGCCCGCGGAGCAATCCGACGTATCAAACAGCGTGTAAGCGGTGAATATCCCGCCGCTTTCCTCGTGGACGCCTAACGACATCTTGCAGATAGCCTGCGACCATGCCCCTGACTCGCAGTCGGAATCCTGTGGGAATTCAACGGAATTGACAAGGAAAGTTATACCGGAATTATAATCGTAATGATATAGATATGAAGAGTCCCCTACGCCGGTATCGGTTACATGCCAGGCGTTCCAGATTATATGAAGGTTGTCATTATAATCATAGATCGGCGCCAGGTCGGTATAGGCAAACAGAGAATCTTCACCTTCGCCGTATTCGGTGGCATTAACCTTTCCGTTTTCCCAATCCCAATCTATACCGTTCTCCGATTCGATATAGTAAACGTCGTTTCTCAGGTCATATGTATAAAAAGCGGGATGGGTGTAAACTATGGCCACTTTACCGGATACCGGGCTGGCTGTAATAGTTTGCGAAATAGCGTAAATTGTATCGACCGCGACAAGATTAGACCAGGTATCTCCCCCGTTAACAGACCGCGTATATCCGATTGCCCCGAAATCGTCATGCAGGCGATTTTCGCGCATGACTATATGAATATTGTTATTAATGTCAATTGCCAGATATGGCCAAATGCAACGATCAGAGAGCATGTCGGGGGGATTGTGATGAGCGAAGATTCCCATCCCTGGAAAAACATCCTGCGCGTACACAACATAGTCGTAGGAAGATAAGTGATAAACAACACCCACGTAATTATCTGAGGTTATACTGATCTGGCCGAAACCCGAGCCGTTATACGCGGCTACTTCGACACCCTCCCAAGGGGCCAGCCAATTTAGGTCGGGATCGAGATAGTTGTAATAGACACCTCTTTGAGGAGGGGGGAAGTTGTCGCCGCTGGCCTTCGTCCAGACGAAATGTACTCCTCCTTCGCTATCTATGACGCATCTATTTCCGGTGGAACCGTTCGTTTGA
The DNA here is from genome assembly GCA_036481315.1 of Candidatus Zixiibacteriota bacterium. Classification (GTDB taxonomy): domain Bacteria; phylum Zixibacteria; class MSB-5A5; order UBA10806; family UBA10806; genus JAZGHS01. The sequence goes on from JAZGHS010000113.1 coordinate 1,727, forward strand.
TATTCATGCTGAGTAAACCCGACTATTTCGCCGGGAGAATCCGTGATCCCGCTTTTTACGGTAGAACTTGAAATGGCATTTTGAACCGGTTCATCCCCCGTGAGATTCCTATAAGAGGGGAAAAAAGAACCATTGTCTTCAGAAAAAGCCGCCAATGTAAATATCATTGAAAAAATCGGTATCAGGAATATGGTTCGGTTTATCATCCTTGTCTCCTTTTGCATAATAATTACCCAGTATCACTTCAACAACACCATCTTTACATTCTCCGAACTCTCCCCCGACTCCAGCCGGGCAAAATAGACACCGGAGGGGAAATCAGATGCGTCCCAGGTGATGCTATGTTCGCCACCATCCTGCACGCCCTCATATACGGTCGCCACACACTGGCCGAGGAGGTTGTATATGGCGAGGGTAATATCGGATGATTCGATAAGGCTATAATTTATTGTCGTCGCAGGATTGAACGGGTTCGGATATACGTCCAGGTAAGATATCTTATTCGGTATATTATTTTCGTTTTCAACTTCCAGAGTCCCGAAAACGAAGATATCCAATTGAAAGCCCTTTATAGCATATATTAATCCGTCGCGATAATAAACATCTCTATATCCGTAACCATGGGTATCATATTGATCGACCAAAAATGGAAGGACCGGATTCGAAATATCCAGGATTTGCAAACCAAAGATACTATTTGCCAGAAACAGATAATCATCGGCGCCCTCGATCGCATGGGCGGTATGCTGTAAATCGTAACTGCCTACAAAACTCGGATTATCGGGATTGTGAACGTCGACAATTTGAATTTCTTGATAAGCTGGAATATACGCGTATCTATTCCTTATACATAAATCGGTAGAATATCCGCCCGAAAAATTCAAGTCGCTGCAAGTCCCTCGTAACTCCATGTTCGCGGGATCGGAGATGTCGATTATCTTTAATTCCTCCTCCCAATCCGCGGCAATATAGGCGTAATCTCCTTCAATAAAGATACCAATGCTCTCAATTGAGTTTGTAGAGATATTACCGATCTCAAGGGGTGCGGTGGGTTGGCTGATATCAATGGCATACAATCGGTAACAGGTTAGCAGATAGGCTATATTCTCCAGCGCTATAACAGCGTGTTCGTATTGTTCGCCATCGAAATCTCCTGCAAATACCGGGTCAAGCGGGTCGGAAACGTCGATTATATGAAGACCAAGTCCACCATAAGCTATAAAAGCGTAACCGCTATTAGCATCCATTCCCCACGCAAAACCTGATGTGTCATAATCTGCTACTATAAATGGATTTGCAGGTTCGGATATGTCTATGACGTTTAGGATTTGACTGGAACCAGAGACATACGCGTAATCACCTTGAATTTCGATAAATTCCGCCACGGCCGGAATTTCGCAAGAACCTATAAGCTCGATTTGAGCGTTAGATTCTTGCGGAATTAATATGAACATTCCGGAAATCAGTATAAGTATCGAAATCCCGATTTTCCTACTTCTAAATTCCATCAGCTACTCCGATCTTTTATTTCAACATAATCATCTTTACATTCTCCGTCCGTCCTTCAGCCTCCAGCCGGGCGAAATAAACGCCGGAGGGGAAGGCGGAGGCATCCCAGGTGATTGTATGCTCGCCGGCATTCTGCACGCCCTCAAATACAGTTGTGATCCGCTGGCCGAGGAGGTTGTAAATGGAGAGGGTGATAAGGATCGATTCGACTAAACCGTAGTCAATCGTCGCAGATGGGTTGAATGGGTTGGGGTATGTCCGTAGGTAAGTCATACCTGGTAATTTGTATTGATAATTGTCATTCCCGGTTGTCTCAAAACAATTATATGCATTTATCCTCCCTGCCCCAAGCATCCCTTGATAACCGGGGTTTAGATGATCTATCGGCTCTGCGGAATCTTTTATCAGGTTCTCGGTCTCATAGTTGGAATAATCAGGATACCAAGCCCTGACCAGCGCCGCCAGGCCGGAAACCATGGCTGTTGAATAAGAAGTGCCGTTATGAAATTCGTAATCATTGCCGGAAATTACAAGAATATCGATACCCGGCGCGCTGATATCCACCCATTCTCCATAACCGGCGAAATAGGGTTTACGATCATCCTGATCGGTGGCCGTTACAGCTATTACATTGTCATAGGCGGCGGGATACGCCGGGGTATCGCCATTCGCCCCAGCCGATGCTATTACCAGTACGTCCTCCGCCCAGACAGCATTGATTATATCCTGTTCAAATTGGTTGTAAAAAGTAGTTCCCCATGAACAATTGATAATTTGTGCGCCGTTATCGGCGGCGTAAATCACCCCGTTCCACACATCGATAGGAAAACTACCGTCTGAATTGGCTGCTTTTACCGGCATCAATCTTGAGGAAAAGCCAATCCCCGCTCCCAATATGTCGTTGTCGGTCGCCTCCGACGCTACGCTGGCTACCGCCGACCCATGGAGTAAAGCGTCTTCCGACGGATCGTTGTCATTATCGCCAAAATCCCAGCCGATTACATCATCGATAAAACCGTTATCGTCATCATCGATATAGTTGTTATCTCCCGAATCGAAAACGCCGTTACCGTTTAGATCCTCGAGATCGTTGACCCAAATATTAGGTTGCAGGTCATCATGATCCCAATCGACTCCCGTATCGATAATGGCGATAATCGAATGGCGGGTGGTATCTCCCCTCACTATATCCCAGGCCTCCAGCGTTTGTGTGTGAGGAAGATACCATTGCTGGAAAAGAAACGGATCGTTCGGTTCATAATGAAATTCAGGGATAGTCATAAACTCGGCGGATTTTATTTCGGCAATATCATTAAATGCTTTAATGGTTGTTGAAAAAACGGATACATCTGATAACGTGAAGATGTAAATCCTATCCAGAGTTTTTTTCAGATTCGGTTTTCTCAAAACACCCTTATAGAAAGATTCAACCCTCTCTATCCCCAACTCCCCGCATAACCGATCTATCGATTCCACCCCGGTAAAGGTCTCGTCATGACGATTCACATTTACAATCAAGGGCGGGAGGTTATCTTCGGTTACCACTACGAATTTATCGGTGATATATTTTGTGCCGTCGGGAAACGCGTCGATAGCAACTCTTTGGGCATCAGCGTTTGCATTCGACACTAAACTTATCAGCATTACGATAGCAAATATTTCTTTCATAACCTGACCTTATTTCAGCAACACCATCTTCACACTCTCAGATCGTTCCCCCGTTTTCAATTTAGCGAAATAGACTCCGGAGGGGAAAGCGGCGGCGTCCCAGTTAACGCGAT
>JAZGHS010000114.1:0-50072 GCA_036481315.1 Candidatus Zixiibacteriota bacterium
TAAAGAGAATCAGCCCGCCTAAGGGGAAGATGATAATTAAAAGTGTCCAGAGGAATTTCGCGGTTAAGCTCAATGTCGAACCCCAGCATCGCAGGACCGCCCAGAGATCGGCAATTAAAAGTAGAATCGCGCCGAGTTCCATCATAGTATACCTCCCTTTTCAATATAATATACACGCATATACCGTTATAATTCAAGCTGATTCCAGCCTGTAGAGGGGCGAGTTTGTAAGACCCGCCAAATATCGTAATAACATGTTGACAAAGTCCACGTCATTATTGACATTAATTTTTACAACCCCCCCCGGAATATAGGAGTCTTGAATTATGTCGTTTTTGAAGACGATTAGTACCGCAAGGTTGGATTTTCAAAGATAATTATTGATTCAAAAATAGGAGGAAATCGTGACAGGGAAAAATGCCGGAGAGATGGCCAAAAAATTCGCCCCTATATTTGCGCAAAAGGTGAGCGAAGAGTGGATATTAGCCGACCAAATCGCACCTTTAGATTTAAGTAAATCGATTGCTAATGTCGCAAAAAACCCAGATACATTTTTAAAATTAATAAGTCCTGACAAATTTACAGACGTAACGAAAGAAAACCTTCTTAATGCTAAGGTCTATTTTAGCGTATGCGAAACACATACTCACTATTTTATTGTTTATGCAGTTTACCATGTTTTAGATTGGTATAAGCGATTTAAGCCAAATAATATTTATGATTGGATCAGGGATAAATGCGATGAACACGTCCATGATATGGAAGGGGCGCTATTCGTAATTTCAAAGACAAATGATATTAAGGGTAAACTTCGTTTAGACGGTTTGATAACTGTTAGTCATCATGATTTTTATTTATATACGGAACCTCTTATTATCGATCCTTCTCAAAATAAGGATCATAAACGTGCCTATGGTCGGAAGAATTTGCGTATAGTGAATTTCAGAGAATCTGTTGATGGTAACATCTGGATAGATAAAAACACTAAAAGACCTAAACTATACATCCAATCCAGGGGCCATGGAATCCGAGGTGATCATGAGGATTGGGGCGGGGGTGATCAAATTTGGTATTATCAGTTGAAATCTAATGAAAAACCAGCGGGAACATCAGATGCAAGTGAAAAAACTCGCCCTGTAGATTACTTACTTGAGGATATTTTTAAAAAAGATGGCTTATGGGAAAACCGTACAAACGATAGAGTATTCATACAAGGAATTAACAGTAAATGGTCATTTGCTGTTATAAAGAATGGAGACTATGTGTATGGCAAGGCAAATCCACCATGGTCATGGAATGATAGAAATGATACCAGCCCAATGGGCGAAATCGCGACCGATCCCGCAAGTTTTATTATCCGATACGCTCAAGGCTGGGGACCCGTAAGTACCCAATATCTTTACAATCCGTATCAAAATATCGGGTATTAGGGCTGGTGTCTATTCGAATTAGAAAACCTTCGAAATGTCAGGTTAAAAGTATTTTTTAATGAGGAGGAAATTATGACTAACCATGGTTTTTTTCCGGAAGGCCGCAAACCGAATGGCTTGAGGACGTTAATGGACCTGATCGGGATATGCGCATACTTAATGACTTTTTTTACACTGACCCCAACGGTAAGAACTGGAGCGCCCCGACAGACTGTATTGTTGATGGAGCGAGTATTCCGCGTCCATTATGGACTTTGGTCGGTAGTCCATACACCGACGACTATCGCCGCGCATCAGTTGTCCATGACGTTGCCTGTGATAATCCTAATGTAAAGCGGAAAGACGCCGATGTTATGTTTTATCACGCTTGTAGAGCGGGCGGTTGTTCGGCCCGAAAAGCGAAATTATTATACCTTGGAGTAAGAATTGGCGTATGGTCTCGTGAGACTTTACCTGAGGCTGCACTTTCAAAAGAACGACTTTACGTTGATATTCCGATTCAAGCTGATAGCGATGCGAAGAAGATCCAGAATATGTTCTTGGAGATAGCCGATGAATTAAGAACCATTGATGACGAAGCGACACTTGAGCAGTTAGATAAGGTCATTTCAAAACATTTACAGTTCTGATCTTCCGTTGGGCTGATAGATGAAAAATATTGTTCCCTGTACGGTCAAGTCTCCGTACTTGACCCTCTACAATCGTCAGGTACGGAGACCTGACGACATCCGGCTGGGATCGGATATGGCCTATTACCTGTAATGCGCCGATGCAGGCCTGGCCCTACCAAACAGAATAAAGAGAATCAGCCCGCCTAAGGGGAAGATGATAATTAAAAGTGTCCATAGTAATTTCGCGGTTAAGCTCAATGTCGAACCCCAGCATCGCAGGACCGCCCAGAGATCGGCGATCAGAAGCAGTATCGCGCCTAATTCTATCATCCTATACCTCCCTTTTCAATATAATATACACGCATATACCGCTAAAATTCAAGCTGATTCCAGCCTGTAGAGGGACGGGTTTGTAAGACACGCCAAATATCGTAATAACATGTTGACAAAGTTCACGACTTTATAAATATTGACATTGATACCCACCCCGGGTAATATATTTATACAAAAGCGCGATTTACGTTAAGCTTAAATCAGGAGTCATTATGAAAAACGAAATCTTACGGTATTGGAAGTGCCGGATCACGATTATGGCGCTGGTAATACTATGTGTAGCGTTTTCCGATGCAATTGCCGGGGGCAAGGTGGGAATCTATGGCATTCGCATGACACCCAGCGGTAAAGACGCGGAAAATTACAGCCGGCCGGGTTGGGGAGGGGGATTTCACGTTGTCGTCCCTGTTCCACAACTCCGGAACGGGGTTGCGGGTGTGGCGGGAATTGATATCGCGAATCTGTTGAGCGAAACCACTGAATACATAGATGGAATAACTGGGTTTAGAGTTGAACAGCAAACCAGCCAGGATTATGTAAGAACATATATTGGCTCTCAGGTAGGGGGACACGGCAACGGGTTCATTCGCCCTCACGCCGGGATAAACCTGGCGCTGGTATATTATGGAATTAAGACCGACGTTGTAGTTCCCGATGACAGCGATCGTGAGAACGAAATTCGGCAAAATCTTAGTAAAGAGAACCACTGGGTTTTCGGTTACGATATCACCCTCGGAGTAGATTTGAATTTTTCCAATAAAATCGCGCTTGACGGAGGCGTAAGGTATTTGAAAACCTTTTCTCTACCGCAGCAGCTTGGCGAAAATTCGGTTAAAATCCATCCACAGTATTTTCAAGTCTATATCGGGATAGGGGTGTCGTTTCGTATGATGAAGCAATAACCGCTCCCGGAGGTTATTCTCAGAGAGGAATAATGGAATTTACACGATTAGCAAAGCGCTTGATGGTAATTCTCCTTGCCTGCTCCTGCTTTCAGCCCTTGACAACAGTAGCGCAGGTGATTGATTTCGCTGGCGCGGAGTTTCACGAGCCTGTCGATGTGGAGTATTGGAAGCAGCATCCCCGGAATGGGGTCGACGTTACCCCCTTTCTACGCAAAGGTAAAGTTATGTTCCGTCATCCAATTTCTTTTAGGGGTGCTCGATTTTATTCCATGTCTGATTTTAACTATGCTCAGTTTAATTCCGCGACTGAATTTAATAATGTGCAGTTTAACTTCGCTGCTGGTTTTTATCGTGCTCAATTTAATTCTAAGATTGATTATAGACTGGCGCATTTTCATTCCTCAGTTGATTTTGAATCTGCAGTTTTTAATTCCACGGTTGATTATAATTATGCTCATTTTGATTCTTCGGCTAATTTTAAATTTGCAGATTTTCAATCCACGGCTGATTTTTCTGGTGCGCGTTTCTTTTCCTCAGCTGAATTTTTTAACGCTCAAATTCATTCCACGGCTGATTTTTCTAATGCTGGCTTTGCTTCCTGGGCTGAATTTTTAAATGTTCAATTTCATTCCACGGCTGATTTTGCAGATGCAGTTTTTCTTTCAGACGCTTATTTTGAATTTGTAGATTTTCATTCCACAGTTGATTTTGAATTTGCGAATTTTCATACCATGGCCAATTTTCGCGGGGCTCGGTTTAAAGATAAGGTTAGTTTTAATAATTCTACATTACCGGATAGTCTGGATTTTAGAGAGGTTATTAATATTGCAAATGAAATTGATTTCACATATTCGAATCCACCTAGCGAAAACGAGAAATGCCATATTGCTCTTGCCGGAACCGATATAGATAAGATCAAGATTAACATGAGGCTCTTTGAGCTATGGTTTCCTGCTGATACCACCTTCATTGTTTCGCTTGCCGCCAGTGACACAATCCGATTGATCGACCGGATTGACAGCTCCAGCTACGATGAGAAAACCAGCGTCTACGAATCTGTGTTGAAAAAACTCCAAGACGATGGTTTCATGGATAGCTACCGAATTCTGGATATAAATTACCGCGAATTCAAATACCGACATGAAGGCGGTCTTAACTGGTACGTTGCGAACACCTTTCATCGGTTGTGGTGGAACTATGCATATTCCAAAGAGCTTATATTCCTATGGACTCTTGGCTTTTTGCTTCTGTTTTCAACGCTGAATATTAACTTCTATCGAAGACTGAGTGAAGATGTATATGCTATTCCATTTCTGGGAGAATGGGACAATGATAGCATGCGTTGGCCAAAGAGTTGGATATATTATTGGCTACAGGTGGTGACCTATACATCGATTATTTTCTTCGGCTTAAAGATGGATATTTCAAAATTCAAGCAGGGAGTGATCCGAAGCCATCCATTTCTGTTTGCCTATCTGATGTTCATCTATGTACTCGGACTGGTCTGTATGGGCTTTATAGTTAACATTATTTTCACAAGGTAACGCCGTTATTTGGGGTAGACTCATGACGCCTGCCGACTACGAAAGCTTATCCCCAGCCCTCCCTGGCCAGCACATCGATCAGGATGAAATCAGCAGACTTCGACGCTTCCAGCAGAATCTCCGTTTCGCCGGAGATCCGCGCCTGGTCGCTCTTATTCAATATCTCGCCGTTGATCCTCAACTCACCGTCGGTAACATATATAAATACCATACGGGAATCGTCGGTGATATATTCGATTTTTTTACCGGATTCAAGAGCACCTTTATATATGGATGCGTCGGTATTAATCGATACGACATCATCGGAATCCTGTCCCGAAGCGATCTGCAGGAGCCGGTTACGCCATTTCGACGGCTCAAACGACATCTGACCGTACGACGGCTTCAATCCTTTTCTGTCGGGAAATATCCAGATCTGGTAGAAATGAACCGGCTTATCTCCCTGGTTGTGTTCGGAATGAGTCAACCCGGTCCCGGCCGACATCCGCTGGACGTCACCCGCTTTGATAATGGTCTTATTGCCCATGCTGTCCTCGTGAGCGATCTCGCCTGAGAGCACCACGGTTACAATCTCCATCTCATGATGAGGATGTGACGGGAATCCGGCCCCCCGCTCGACTATATCGTCGTTGAATACCCGTAACGCGCCATGGTTGATATTGGCCGGATCATTATAGTCGGCAAACGAGAATAACCAGTATGTCTTCAGCCATCCGAAATCGGAATAGTGACGTTGATCCGCTTTGATTATCTTAATCATCTCAATCCTAATTACATTGTATCCAGCCCGGATGTTTCATCTTGCTTACCCGGCCAGTTTATCGAGTTTATGCCTTAACGGATTCAACGGTAAAAGCCCGGTGATTCTCTCGGCCTGCTTGCCGCCCTTGAATGTTATCATTGTCGGAATCGATTTTATCCCGAACTTGGCCGCTGTTTGCGGATTCTGATCTACATTCAGCTTGAAAATATTGACCCGTCCCTCGTACTCCGGACCGACATCGTCCAAAAGCCCGCCCATAACCTTGCACGGCGCGCACCATGACGCCCAAAAGTCGACCAGCGCTGGAATTTCCGAATCGATTACTTCGCGTTGAAAAGTCCCGTCGGTAACCTGCCTCGGCCTGCCCGGCTTCGGAGGTTTATTGAAAAGTTTGCCTAAAAATCCCATGATACCAAATCTCCATATGATGAATTTCTTTTTATCGTCTTCATGCTCTCCCTGCGAAGGAAATAACCGGTTTAGTCTATTAACGTCGATATCGTTAGCTTGGTTCCTGATCGTTAGATAATAGAAGTTCATATTAGGTATGGACATATAACTCTATTAATAATTAAGGGATAATTATATAAGTAGTAATTATACTCAATAACGCGATCGGAATTGTCGATAGTAGTTTTAGAGAAAATTGAGGCTACTCACCAAAACTTGGGGGAAGAAAATGAAATTGAATCAAAGCCTTATAACAACAATCCTGATTCTGGCCGTGTCGGCAATCTTAATCGGATGCGGTAAGAAAGCGAATCCGATTAGTCCTTTTCAACCGGAAGTAAGCAATCTTCAGGATAATTTTCAGTTCCAGGCTACCGGTCTTACCAATATGACCACCTCGGTTTCCTACAACTGGGAAAACAGCGGCACGTCGGCTAATGTCGATCAATCGTGCGCAATCACCGCGGGATCAGCGTCGGTTACAATCAGCGACGTTGTCGGAACCGAGATGTATAGCGGCGATCTTATTGAAGGCGGTTCGTTTGTCAGCAGCCAGGGCACGGCGGGTACATGGGTGATCACCCTTAGCCTTTACGATGTGAATGGTACGGTTAATTTCCGGGTGCAGACGCCGTAAGGATTATATCCAGCCGAATCTTAGACGGCTCCTGTAGGCGTGCCAGCTGAATAGAGCGCCGACTATAAATAAGGCGACAGTTAAGGCAAGTCCGAACCTCGAATAGACCTGCGCCCCTAATATTATCTCGCTGATCAACAAATACAGGCAAAAGGCGGCCATCTTCTTTCTTGTTGATCTCAACGGGCCGATTTCGGTAAGGATATCATCGGGTAATCTCGGCCCCAATATGCCTTTCAGGGCGCCGTCGATTTTTGGCTGAATATTAAAATTGACATGGGCAAGAAGAAAAGTAAGCGCGATAAGCAACAGTATCTTCAGGCCGATTATCAAGTCTGTCCAGAGGGCCGTTATTCCCAGGCTACCCAGGATCAACAATAATATGCCGGTGATAAAAACTGTCATTTGAAAGACGAAACATCGTCCGGCCCCTCCCCGGATGATATTCTCGAAATATTTATCGACATCGGTCGGAACGTCCCTGCCCATTCTTCCCCGCTCGTTAACGACAATAAGGTTATAAAGCGGAACAGACATGAAAACGGCGGTAATAATGTGTAAGAACCTTAAAAGATCATACATCATTGCCTCCATGACTTTCTAGGTTAAAAAATACGACATACCCAAATCACCACACCGATACCTTTTAAGTTCATATTGAGTTTAGCCGCAACGACCATTTATTGCAAGGGAATTTAAGGAGATAGCTTATTTCCTGCCCACCGCCGCGATATGGTCGCTTAGAGGCAACAACGATCGATCCTCCTCAAGCATCCTTACTATCTCGAGAATCCGATCTCGTCTATCCGGTTTCTTCATGTCGGAATCGTATTCGCGAATCAACCAACCGGGGCCCTCTATCGCCAGGATTTTATCAAGCTTAAATCCGGCCTCTTCCGTCTCGGGTTTTATCTCGTCGGGATGATGGAAATAGGCGGTCGTGAAATAATCGTTATTATCTGTAGTGTTTCTGTGCTGTCCATCCTTTAAATCTTGCTTGACTATCTCGAAAAACTCCGGATCGTGGACGAAACCGAACACGAGTCCGTCAAGCACCGACGCGTACCGCGAAATATAGGTGGCGAATAAAACGCCGCCGTCGCGAAGAACCCGATATGCTTCCCGTAATGCCTTTAACCTGTCATCCGGTTCGGTCAGGTGGTATAACGGTCCCATTAAGAGGACAACATCAACAGATGAATCGGGCGACTCAAGCGCGCGCGCGTCGCCTGAAGAGATACCGGCGATCGGATGATCGGGCTGTTTATCCGATTCTTCTTTCGCCTGTTTGAGATGTTTTTCCACCGGGTCGATCAAATGAACCTCGTACCCCATGCGGGCGAGGGGGCATGCGTACATCCCGGACGCGCCGCCGATATCGAGTACGACAGCAGGTGGTGGCGGCAGGTATCGTTCCAGAAGCTCGATAGTTCGGGTGTACTCCAGCGACGTATAACCGCCTGCCAGACGGCTTGATTCGTCGTAGCTATCGTAATACGATAATATCTCGTCCACAACTCTCCCCGCTTTTGTCATTCTCGAATCAATTGACGACCGCATAATACAATAGGAATTACGATTTCGGCAATTGTTTATTAGAAGTTTGATTAGATAGATTTGTAGGTCGGATTCCGAATGCCGACGCTAGTCGGGAGAGAAACCCGACATCGATGATAGAATAACAAGAAGCGAGTTTCAATCCCGGCGGTTTCAAACCCAAAGGCCGTCGGGATTTTTTTATTTTGGATTGGATTCCAGTAGGTTAAAACCTTTACGGTTTCGACAAAATAGTTAATTGCCGGATTATTCGAGTCGACCGGTTAAAGACGGCAGGCCTTCGCCTGCAACTTGTTTTATTATCTTTGTAATAGACAATTGAGTTTCAGCGTGTTATTAACGAAAATACGACTCTAACTACCAGATACGCTTTAATATAAAACCCCTAGCCTCATTTAGAGAAATCAAAGCTGCCCGGTTTACATCAATAATATTAAAGAAATCGCGATCTTGGCCTCTAACGCCTCTCCGGTGAAGTTCGGAAATTAGATTTTCGGCATGATTAAGAATTTCAATATTAGCATTAACAGTTTCATCGAATGATAACTTTACAGAACTTATGCACTGTTGATGAAGACACTGCAAATAATGACGATGGGATTGCTGTTCTGAATAACTTGTGGTTGTTGGCTGTGCGCCTGAAAAAAGAATTGATGCGTAATTCGATTCCATTGAGCTATCCGGTTTCAAACTATCTAATAGCCCTCTACTGTTAGCGATATCCAAAAACGGTATTTTGAACTCAGAGAGTACAGATGGACTATAGTACCATTTTGCTCTCCGGCTAATATCTTCTTCATCTGTTTCTTGAAATTTAGCAGTCGAAAACGACCGTACATTAAGCCATGTACCTGCGGAAATAGCGTCGACCTTAGCGGCCGACAAACAAAGCATTTGATGATTTGCATAGCCTATTATAACTGTTTTTCGTTGTAACTTAATGCCTGAGCACAGAAGCATTAGGTTTGATAGCCACATAGGATCATCAACCAAATAACTTGTGCGGGGATGCTCTGGGACAATATATAGACCGGAAACATCCCAGTTTTCAGCAGCATTTACAATTGTTTCAATTTGTTCTTCAAATCGGATTGACTCGCTAGATAGACAAACTGTAGCTAAAAGGGGCATATCTTTTACAATCGCTTTTGATTCCGAAATAATACTATCTTGAATTGCCAGCCAGTCGTCATCTACCCTTGTTGCATAAATACCGGGGATAATAAACTTAGTTGCGTGCGAATCGGTGTTTAGATTCTCTAAACTACGGATCAACTCAGATAATCCTGGACCTCCGGTAAGCATATCTATATTGAAATTTGACGGCCAGTATTCATGATCTCTAAGACGATGATGATTGGAGTTGGGGTCATATAGTTGTGGGTCGACGAGTATATTCCCTCCCACGTCTATTATTTCCTGCCCTAAACGTTGCATTTGTTCCCTTGTTAGATCTCTGGGGCTAAGGATTACGTGACCGGTTCCCCAATTTCTAATAAGGTGACGGCTATGCTCCATCATACCGTAACCAAATTGCAAATAAAGTTCCATTGCAAATCTCCTATACTTTGCCAATATCCAATGATAGGCATATCGCTCTAAACCATTCTAGAGCGTGAGCAGCAGTAGGTGGCCTTCGAGAAGGGAATTTGGACATTAATATGGCTATAAATTCGTCTAATTCTCTTTTTTTATCTCCGTCAATTAGTAACGAAACCGGGATTATCGTTTCTGTTCGCCTTTGCACCTCTAAGGAATCGCTGGCTCCATTTGCGAATGGATGATTCCCTGCTATTGCCTCGTAGGCTACAATTCCTATTGCGAATAGGTCGGTTCTAATGTCTATTTCCTTCTTATAATTCCTAAATTGCTCTGGTGCCGCATACCCTGCAGAATAAGGGCCATAACGTGTATCGTTTGGTGTCAAAGAAGATTTAAGGAGAAACCTAGCAATACCGAAATCTAGGAGTTTAAATGATTCGTCTGGGCAAACCATGATATTTTCAGGTTTTATATCTCTATGGACAAGTTTGTAGCTTTCAAGAGATACCGCTGTTTCCAACAAAGTTTCAATTAAGCATATTGCTTTTTTTAAAGTTAGCGGTCCATTTTTCCGGATTTCCTTTCTCAAATTAATTCCACTTACATATTCTTCAATTACGCAAATTGCGTTTAAGCCCTCATACTCAAAATCCTGTGTCGAAAACAGACGCGCAGTATTGGGTATTTCGTAATTGACTGCTATTTCGATTTCCCTACGGATCCGTTCATTCGGCTGAATAATGAACTTAGCAACTACATCACCAAAGGATTCATGTTTTCCTCGATATACTGCTTTTTGACCACCTTGTTCTATGAACTCTAAACTGCTAAAGCCATCGATTTTCTCGATGATAGTGTTTAAATCAATATGTTTCATGATTCTATTTTAAATTTGATGATGAATATATCGGCCAATCCATTCATTCAACATCCAGGACGCATATGAAGAGGGAATCCTTAATTCCTGGGCTCCTCTAATTCGTCTTACGTACCTTTTATTTAAAAGAAATATCCCGACACCCGTTTCTTTGGCTCGCATAATTACTGACTCGCTTGGCTTTTCAATAGGAGAAAGAACATATGATCGAGAAGAAAACCATTGGTTAGACTGAGCTTGTCTAAATGCGACATTCCAGTTATTTATTTTTGCCTCAATGGCGATAATAGAGCGTACACCAAATATACTACTTAATCTGCTTGTTGTCCAATAACATTTTCTACGAACTATTAGACCAGCATCTAATAGTCTCTCGATTGCCAAGAGGAGACCTTTGGCTGCAACCCCCAAATCTGCAACTAACATATTGGAATCTGCGCCCTTTTTAAAGTAAAGATATTGTAATATCTTCAGATCGGCTGGCTTTAAATTCGTGCGCGCTGGCGACCACTTTCGAAATACTTCTGGCGAATATTTTACTATTACGAGATCAGGATAGCCTGTTTCTAGGCTAGGTTCCTCGAATATCGCAATAGCTCCTTTTTTCGCCTTAAAGTAATCGGGAATATATGTCTTAAAAGCATCTACAAGATGCTTTTCCGGCCCCTCTTTGCTATCCCGTTTACCTAAACCAATTTGCGCATGCTTCTTGTTTATTTCGATTACGTTCCTCATAGCCACTCAACCTATATTACAATAATACCCTTTCATTAATAAAGCCATTTCTCCCCACGTCATCTCCGTCCCCGCAAAATTAATTGTCGGGTTTTTCACTCGCCTCGCTCACTCAGAACCCGACCTACCGCAAGTTTTCCAGTAGCCTATACGCCGCCCTCTCAAATTCATCTCTCGGGATATCCAAAAGCTCAACCGGCCTAATCCCCATATCCCGCCCGATCCGCTCGACAATCTGCATCCCGGCATAATACCCCGATCTGAATTTTAGGATATCATCGGGATCGGCCGCCTGGAAGAGCCGGATATTCGGGGCGTTTTGATCGTAATTATCGAAAATATACTTGAACAACTCAGTTTCCCGCCGCTCGCACTCGTCGAGCCAGGCTTTAGCTTGATCGTCAGGAAGATAATCGGCCCATAACGCGGTAAGATTATCGATATTGAGGATTTTGGCCGTCAGGTAGGTTGCCAACCCCTCGGTGAGCAATTCACGGGACATTCTACGCAGATCCTCGTGGTTTTCCGTATAATAATCAGGCGATTTGATATAATGAAGGGCATGGATGATCTCATGTGTGATAAATACACGAGCCAGTATTGAGGTTACATAGCTCTCGATAGGTATCCATACAACCATTTTCCCGTCGTCTTTGAAAGCGTGGCCGTTTGACGTATCCTGCCCGACAAACAGGACTATATCGAGATTGGATATATTAAGCCCGGACGCAGTGAATTTCTTTTCAATATCCGGTAGCTCGTTTAAGATAAACGACGATCTTGTGGCAACCTCCTTCTCGGTCAGCGACACGAACGGTCGTCCCTTCTTCGCCCAGAATCTATAATAATGCTCGAACAGAGCGGGGTATGAGTTTTCGTAAGCGACAGGATTATTTTCGCCGAGGATGTGATTTATGTATTCCCCTGTCTTATCGATTATATTCATGGCAAAGATTATATACCATTATTATAGGGTATGAAAGCGAGATTTTTCGCTTACAGATCGAGCGCGACCTCGGAATTATTCTTTGAATACTCTTTACCGCTGGAGTCCAGATAGGCTACAATCACATCGGGATTCATCCGCGCTTCAATGGTCTTCGGTTCGCCGAATAGATCGGTGATTGTAATTTCAATTATCGCCGACTCGAGATACCGCAGATATCCTTTCAAGGCGAACGAGCTTAGATCGGCGCGATTGATCCGGACGGTCAGGCTGGCATCGCAGTATCTGTCATCATCGCTTATCATATACGATGATGTTATATCGAGACCGCTAACTTTAACATTAAGCAATTGCCCCAGTTTTTCGGGTAATTCCTTATCGAGGGGATAGAATTTGAAATCGAGACAGTAAATATCCTGCCCTTGAGCAGGATTAAAGCGTCCCTTCAATTCCATCGCGATTTTGTTTTCGACAATAAATAGTTTTTCCGACCAATCGCCGTCGTCTCTTAATTCGAGGTTGAATGTCAGTTGCTGGCATCCAGTAATCACGATAAGGGTAACTAAAATAATGATGGCAATTTTCATCACATCCACCCAACCTAATAAAACCGCCAAATGCCTCCATAATATTATACGCGTGAAAATTCGATTTGGCAACGGTTTTCGGTATATAAAGGATAATAATAAAGCAGCGAAAATTAATGACAGGATAATGTTCTGTCACTACAATAACGCTAAAACACGGGTGTAAAAATGAATGCAAAGAGTAATTCGGAAAACTTATCGTTTAGCGAGCAGATCAAAATTCTATTAAAAAGGATCCCGCGCGGAAAAGTTGCCACTTACGGTCAGATCGCCGCTATGGCCGGCAATCCGCAAGCCGCTCGTCAAGTGGTACGCGTACTGCATTCGTCGTCGAAAAAGGACCGGCTTCCCTGGCATCGGGTAATCAACAGCAAAGGGACAATTTCACTTGAGCCCGGTTTCGGTTACGAGGAACAAAAATCGTTGTTGATCAAAGAGGGGGTCAAATTTGGCAAAAGCAATAAGATTGATTTCGAGCGGTTTCTATGGACGGGGTAGCCGAATAGTATTTACGGTGAGATCCAGCTTTATAATCTGGAACGATGAAACAGTCTGATAAATTATGTTTACGACAGTACGGTGTTCCGTCCCTACAATTATCACTACTCGAAAACCGTTTGCCTTGCCAACGACTCATCAATATATTCCCTGTTAATTATGACTACTGATGTAAATGAAAACCAGAATAGTATCGACAACCGCCCTCTATACCGCATGTTCTCAAAAGTTCCCGCAAGGTATGATCTGTTAAATCGTCTTCTTACCCTCGGCTTGGATCAACGATGGCGTAAGAGAGCGGCCGAAGTTTGCCTCGAGTCTAATCCGAAACGTATTATGGACCTCTGCTCCGGTACCGGCGATCTGGCGATCGAGCTGGCGAAAATGACAAACGGTAAATCCGAGATTATCGCCGCCGATTTTTGCGAACCTATGCTGGAGGTCGCGAAAAGTAAAGCCGCGAAGGCCGGAGTGGATAGCCGTATCAGCTTCCGGGTGGCCGACGCCGCGTCGTTGCCCGTTGACGATAATTATTTCGATATTGTGACGATCGCTTTCGGATTCCGTAACCTGACTTTCAAGAATCCCAAAACCGATATATATTTAAAAGAGATCTTCAGGGTGATCGCGCCCGGTGGATGGTTGGTGATCGTGGAAACAAGCCAGCCGGAGTCGGCTATATTGAAAAAGTTATCCAGATTATATTACTCGGTCGTTGTGAAATATATCGGTAACGCTGTCTCGGGCGAAAGGGGCGCTTATAGCTACCTTGCTTATTCCGCGCGTAATTATTTCAAACCGTCGGATGTAGGCGAGCTGTTAACCGATGTCGGTTTCAATCCCGTCGATCACCGTCCGCTCTGGGGCGGGGTCGCGGCTTTGCATGTGGCGAAAAAATAGATCGGGGTTAAAACTAATATGATTATTAATCATACGAATTGCGGAGGTCATTCCGAGGTTGGAAAGATCGAGAGCATCATACTCAAGCATCCAAAGGATGCCTTTATCAGCCAGGAAAATATTGACATCCAGTGGAAAAAGCTCAATTATTCGAGCCGTCCCGATTATAATAAGGCTATAGAAGAATATGATTATTTTGTAAGTCTGCTTAAGACTGTAATTCCAAATATACATTGGCTCCCCCGGAATGAATCTATCGGACTTGATTCTATTTATGTACGTGATTCGATGATCGCGACAAACGCGGGAATTATATTATGCAATATGGGCAAGGGCGAGCGAAAGAGTGAATCCGCGGCCTGCCGAAAATACCTGTCTGAAAAAGGCATCCCGATACTCGGCGAGATAAACGGAGACGGGACAGTCGAAGGGGGCGATATTATATGGCTTGATAATAATACCTTAGTTGTTGGACGCGGATATCGGACGAACAATGAGGGTATCCGTCAATTGAAAGAACTTACGGCTGAATTTATCGATGAGATTATTGTCGTCCCCTTGCCTCACTGGCGAGGGCCGGATGATGTTTTTCATTTAATGTCGATGATCAGTCCTGTTGACGATGATCTTGCTGTAGTTTATTCCAGATTGCTCCCCGTACCGTTTAGAGAGCGGCTTATCGATCGAGGGATAAAGCTTCTGGAGATATCGGATTCTGAGTACGAGACGATGGCCTGTAATATCCTGGCGGTGGCTCCGCGAAAAGTAATTATGCTCAACGGAAACCCTCGTACCAGACAGATGCTTGAAGCTGAAGGTGTGGAGGTCTTAGAATACACCGGAGAGGAAATTTCCCAAAAAGGGGCCGGAGGCCCGACCTGCCTTACCAGACCCCTGTTTCGTAAAAATTAAATCATCTTTTCTATCGATTTTACAGCGCTATCGGGTGCCATCAACCGGCAGCGATTTTAAAAAGTTACTTCTTATCACCAGACGGAGGCGGAAACAGACCAAGCTGGTTCATCACGGCCAGATTATCCCAGGTGACCCATGTCTCGACAATCTTTCCATTCTCAAGACGGTGAAATCCCGCAGTTTCCGATACCATACTTTTGCCGGTGGCGGGGAATTGGCCCATCTGCCCCTCATGCGTACCCGAAAAAGGCCCATAAAACGCGACAAGATCACCTTCGGCGGCTATCAAATCAATTGTCAATTCTGCGTTCGGAAAAGCCTGGTCCCAACCGCTTAAAAGAGCTTTGAAATCATCGAGGCTCTCAACTGTGACATCAGGAGTAGCCTGGCAATGCCTGACATAATCCTTGGCAATATACTTATCCAGATCGTCATATTCGTGGTTGTTCAGGGCATCGAAAACCCGCATAACCACGATTTTGTTCTTGATTGCCTGATCGTCTCCTCCCGGACTGCAGCTCAACGATGCCACAACAAACAGCAGGATGATCGTAAATATCACTCTTCTCTTTGTCAATTCCTCCTCCTTATATCTCAAGTTCAAATCATAGATTATGAGAACATATACATTATGTCAATCTTTCTTCATGGTCTCTTTTCGTGGGGATTCAATATATTGAATCCCTAATACTGGCCGTAAATGGAAATGGTTTATTCAAATATTATCGTTTTATCGATGGAATAATTCTCTCCAGCGATTCGCGCAGGGAGGCGGGGGAATAGCCAAGCTCTCTTTTCGCTTTCTCGCATGAATAAAAGAATTTATGTCTCGCTACCCTTGCCAGGCCCCGGTGAAATTTCGGACGCTTTCTTCTCAGTCGCGCGACTACCTCCATAACGAAAGCAATTGGATACAAAAACGAAATCGGTATTTTCAATATCGGTTTATTGATACCGAAAAACTCCTCGCCCAGTTCGAACGCTTTTTGCGGGTAAAGGTTCTCGCCGGTTAATAGGTATTTCTCGCCTGGACGTCCCCTCTCGATCGCCAGGATTATCCCGGTGATGACGTCGTCAGTCTCGACAATATTCATGCCGAAATCAAAGTAGACCGGTACCCACTTCGGGATCTTTCTCAAGTCCCGGTCGGTCAGTTCACGGTCAGGGGGCGAAATCATTATAGACGGATTGACCACGATAACTTCGAGGCCTGTGCCATTGGCCCCCAAGGCAATCAGTTCGGCCTCCTTTTTGGTGTCTATATAAGGGATTTTGTACATGCCCAGGTTAAACGACGCGGTCTCGTCGAGCGGCTGGCCATCCTCCGATCCTCCTACGGTGATTATCGACGATATATAAATGAGCCTGTTTACGCCGTTCTTTTTACAAGCCGATATCACCGCCTCCGTGCCATCGATATTTATCTTGCTCATAAGCTCTCTCGATCCCGGTCTCATACTGACAATCGCCGCGCAATGGATGACTATGTTGCGATTTCTGGCGGCTTCATCCAGCCATCCAGGTTCTAAGAGATCGCCGAACACCGGTACGGCCTCGGATGGGCAATGTTTTTCGGCCTTTTCTTTTGAACGGTAATGCGCCCGCACCGCGAAACCGGCCTCGATCAATCTGGGGATTAGCCGTCGTCCGAGTTGGCCGCTGGCGCCGGTAACCAGGACGGTTTTTTGAGTGGAATTTGACATCGGGCTAAAGTAGGGAAATATGGATCGATGTCAAGAGAAAGCCCCGTCTCGGTTGTCCGAAACGGGGCTTTGTGATTTTAACGGTCGAAGGAAATTCGAAAAATCACACATTTTTCGCTACGATAAAGGATTTTAACGCCACCTGACGCATTTCGCGTTCGCTCTCTCCGGAACCCGGAAGTCATGGCGTTAGCTCAACATCAGGGTGCTTCCTTCATTTGTTAAGTGTTAGCTTTTCAAATTATCCCACGACCGATTAAAATTATCTCAAATTGACGAAAACGCAAGCTATTTATTTAAATTATCGGCATATGGATTTTCCTAAATTAACGTGATTCGCTAAAAAAACAGCTAAAAAATATTATTTCGTAAATCTGTTCCGGCGCTCATTTAAAATCCCCCGGGCGATCCCTGAACGGCGGTTAGTCCGTTAACTCGTCTTTAACCACCCCCGCAATCTTAAGAAAATTAAAGCCTATCCCCCAATAATCTTGTTTTTTCTCAGAAGTCAAGTTTCGGCCATAAGTAAGTATAATGGTATTATCAAACAAGGTAAGTGCCAATCCCATAGCCAGATCGACAACATTTGACGACTCGTCTATCGATATTGACCTTTCTATCGTTGTATCGTCGACGGCAATAGCGCTATAAGACGCGATTTTCGAGCCAAACCGCGGAAACGAGACATTGATACCCAGCCCAGGCTTAATAAACGCGGGTATTCCATGCCATTTTGATCTTCTTGCGTAATATGTCCCCCCGAACGTTACGCCCGCGGTAGGAACATAATTATAATCCAGCGGAACCTCCCTGCTATCCGCCGATCCCTCCATAACTGAACCGATCAACTCGTCATCCTGAATGGAGCCGACGTTCAATCGCTTTATCATAAGCAGGGTATCCGACGTTTTCAGGCTAAATCCGAAATCTCTAACGTGTAACCTGATACGATGCTCGCGGTAGTTATTCGATCCCGGTTTACCGTTTGCCAGAATAAGGGTTATGACGTCCCCCGATTTGGCTCCCGAGGACGCGATATGAAACTCGGTATCCTTCAGGTTCCGGATAAAACTGTCCATTACCTTTTGTTGGGTAGTATCCGAAACATTGATATCGGAAATCGAAAATACGGTCTCGATTATCTTATAAATTTCGTAGTGAACGGAGTCTTTATTGGTGTCGGTAATTTCAGCAGTACGTAAAAACGGGAGCCTCGTATTTATAATTTCATTCGCCTCGTAGCGAAGATATTCCGGACTCCAATGCATTAAATCAGCTAAGATCTTCAGCTGAAAATCGTTCTTTTCTTCCGTCAGCTCTTTAAGAGCGAATTCGATAGAATTAGACTTGGCAAATAATATATCTCGCTCGTTTTTCACGTCGCTTTTATTCATCTTCTCTAAATAATTTGGCGACATTCGAGGCGAGTCATTTATGTATTCTTCGTCGTAATAAACACTACGGATATTTTCATCGTATTCCGAATCATATGCGGAATCAATTTTAACAAGGTGAGCATTTACTGTATTCCAAATTCCATCAAAATCCTCTTTCAACGGATTCAATAAGCCAAAAAACTTATCAACCGAATAGATTTTAGCCGGCATCTCTATGCTTTCTTTCCCGACAATCGAATAATTAGGAATCTCGATCGATCTGGTTCCCTTTTCGGTATCGATATAACCCCTAACCATAATCTCCGCGTCAATTGTGTCGTTTTTTATTATTTCTCTGTCGAACGTAATCCTAATTATACTATTTAAATCGACTTCGGGATTTACGATATCGAAGATCTCCGTATTTGCGACCGATGGCCAATTCTTGTAGGTTAGAATTTTATTTACGTTTTTTGCTTTGTCCTCGATCTCTTCGACTATTGTAAAATACTTGGGGTTGTTCCGGTCGAAATCGTTTCTGCTGATTTGTTGTTGAGAGAAGATCGTCAGAGGTGAAAGCACCAAAACGAAAACAACAAAAATAATTTTGCGTTTCATAGTAAACCTCCCGCTAATAGTAGCGTCTCCTGTTTGGCAATTTATGAAAATAAATATCGATGTTACTAATTACTTATGCAAGTAAAAAATATATTTGACACCATTCAGTATATATATAAAACCAACGAAGTTTCTATTCACCAAAAACCGATAGCACTTTTAATCAATATTGAGTAGGAAGATAGATTCGATATTTTCGGATGGGCTATTAGGATACCTTGTTTGTCGAATATGGGGCTCGAGGGAAAAATAGATGAAGATCCAATATGAAAATAATTGTCAATTAGATCGTATCTCGGGCAGTTTTGTATTCTGAGAATCGTGCGGTCTTAGGCAGCAAATCGACCACTCAAAGCCGATTTTGTGGTCCTCCTCTTTTTTTCTCAAAACCGCTTGTGAATTGTGCATATATTTGCTAATATTACCGAGGTTAAGTACCGATAATAATACGAGGTTACCTTATCGGTAACACGGCTTGATTTTTTGAGGGAGGAAAATGAAGTTTTTCAGATATGTAAATATTGTCTTGCTGGTCTCGGCTTTATTCTGGGCCGGATGCGCCAAGAAACCGGCAACCATTAAAGGGAAAGTTACCAACGCCGAAGGCCAACCGCTTGCCGGGGCGGCTATCTTTACAATCCCTCAACAGATGTCGGTTCTTTCGGATACGTCGGGCAATTTCATTTTCGACGATGTCGTGCCCGGGGAATACTCCCTCCTGGCCAAGTTCGACAGCGACTCTACGGTTAAGATCATAGGGGAAATCGGACCGGGAGCGACCATGACGGTTGATCTGGTAATCTTCAAATCGGAACCGCCACCGCCACCACCCCCACCGCCAAAGCCCAAGCCGAAGAAAAAACCGAAACCCAAAGCGAAACCGAAGCCGAAACCGGATATTCCCTTAGTCGATCCGGCGGAAAAAAGCGGGACGAAGGTTCTGCACTTGGGAACATCGGTGTTTTTCGAAAAATTCGAGGTGGAATCGTCTGATGGCCTGGTCTGGACGCTTAAAAAGGAAAAAGATTCAAATCTCAAATTTAAAGGCGGCCTTTTACGCGAGGGATATTTCGCCGGACCGTACCATAAATACTGGGAAACCGCCGCCAGGAAACTTGAATACGACAACAAAGTCTGGATCTATATCCATGGACCCGAAAAAGTGATCGGTGATCGACGCAATATATCCATAACCGTACCGCTGGGGCTTCCCGCCAACGCGGAGATCGATTCGGTCGTAGTTGAATACGGTCTGCCTAAATTCCCCGATGATTACACCCCGGGGAAAGTCCAGCTTAGACTTTTAGGATATACCGCGTCGGATATAACCAACTTTATGGATTGGCATCCTGTTGACCACGACGAGAACGGGCTTATTAAAAAAGAAGTCATCAACCCGCGGGGCGCAAACCGTAAGCTCGAATATATAGTCATCGATGTCGATTCCGACGGCGACGCTTACTGGGACGCTTTGATCGTAAGGCCGCTGGTTTATTTCGATCTGCGGTAATAGATAACTTAAATCTTTTGCGGTCGGGTGTTCTCACTCGACCGTTTTTATTATAAGCGGCAGATTGTCGGCATTAATATGCCGATCCCGCCCAATGACGAGATATTTAATCTATCGACCGCGAAAAAACCGTGGCGTTGGTTCGCCTTATCCTTGCTAATGGAGAGTAATGCCTATATAATATCGAACAGAATATGTAGTTTGAGCGTATCTTTAGATAAACAGGCGATCCAACTCCCTGGAACAATCAAAAGATGGAGATGGTTGGAAATAGCGAGTAAATTGTAAGATGTGAGGGTTACGATGAGAGTAAAAGGATGGATAGTAATTCTACTTATAGCTGTGATTTCCGCCGGGGCGTATTTTATACTAGCCGAGTCGTTTAAATCGGGAGATATCAGCAGATCGATGGAATTCGAGTATTCTGTAAAAGTGATCAACATTCCAAAAGACGCCAGGAACGTTTCGGTCTTGATACCGGTGCCGCAGACCGATCCTCACCAGGTCGTGGCCAACGTTAAAATTGAAAGCCCATACACATTTACCCATCTGACCGACAACGAGTACGGAAACAAAGTGGTAAAGATCGATCTTGCCGATGACGCGCCTGAGAGTTTCGAGGTGAAGATGATCGTCTCGGTGAATCGGAAAAGATATACGGCGTTAGACGGTTCCATGAAGGGAATCGACTCACCGTCGGACGACCTGCGCCAAAGACTGCTTGCCGCCGACAGGTTGATCCCTCTTGACGGCCCGGTAATGGTGGAGCAAGCGAAAGTAGTTAGAGACGAAATGAGCGATCTTCAGAAAGCCCGCGTTATCTATAATTATCTCGTGGAAAGCATGAAATACGATAAGAGCGGCGACGGCTGGGGACGCGGCGACGCCGTATACGCGTGCGACTCCCGTTCCGGCAACTGCACCGATTTCCATTCTCTGTTCATCGGAATGGCCAGGGTAAGCGGCATACCGGCGAGGTTCGTCATGGGATTTCCGGTACCGGCGGATAAAGAAGAGGGCGAGATCGGAGGATATCATTGCTGGGCCGAGTTCTACACTGATGAGTTGGGCTGGGTGCCGGTTGACGCGTCCGAGGCGAATAAGCATCCCGATAAAAGAGAGTTCTTTTTCGGCAGTCTCGATCAGAACAGGATAGCTTTCACCTACGGCCGCGATATCGATTTCGGTATAGAGGAGCTTTCAGAACCGCTTAACTATTTAATCTATCCTCTGGTTCTGGTTGATGGTAATATTCACAGCGATTTCGAGAAGAAATTCGCGTTCTCCAACCGGGAGATCGACCGGATTATATAATATTAAATTTCATAATTGAAATCGTAGGGGTCCGATATATTGAACCCCCACGGTTTTTTTATTTCACAGTTGAAAATAAAGCTACTTCCCGAGCTTCCCCGCAGTGGAAATAACCATATTCTTCGTATCGAAATAATCTTTCACCACGCGCTGAACATCAGCGGTTGTAACCTGACGAACCTTCGTTAAGTAATCGTCCTCGTAATCGTATCCGACACCAAGAAATTCGTTTTTACACATGTAGTAAGCCTGGTTTATCCTCGACGCTCTTGCCAGCAACATCGACCCCCATGTCGAATTCTGCGCTTTGGTCAGCTCGCCCTCCTCGGGCGCGACCACTTTCACTTTATCGATCTCGGCGATCAAACCATTTTTGGCGACTTCGTAATTTTCGAATCCGGTACCCATCGATACGATAGTCCAGCCGAAATCAGGCATGAAATTGGCTCCCATGCCGACAGAGTAAGCCAGGCCCTGCTTCTCGCGAAGATTCAACCGCATCCTCGTTGATATTATCGACGAGGCCATGGCAATCGCGGGAGCGTCAGGCGATTTCAGCCCCGGAGTTAAACTGCCCATGTAGATATAGATCTGTTCTTTTTCCATTTCATGATGAGTCTCGATTATCCCCGACGGCTTTCCGGGATTCGATATCGACGGATACTCTGAATCATCGCGCTGCATTTGTTTGAAAGTTTCATAAATCCAGGCCTTGATCGTTTCTGGTTCGATATTGGTGGCGATAGCCATTATCATGTTGTTGGGGGCGTAGAAATGACGATGATGATTCACAAGATCGTCGCGAGTGAATCCGGCTACCGTGCGATGAGATCCCATCACCGTTTTCGAAAGAGGGTATCCCTCGAACAATTTACTATAGTAACCTTTGCGGGCGATTTGATAAGTAGAGCCGGAACTCATGCCGAGCATCCCCATAACCCTCTGCCTTGTTTTCTCTATCTCACTTTCGGGAAAATCGGGCTTGGCGACAATCTGATATAAAAGTTTTGTACCCGCTTCAGCGTATTCGTCGATCGTCTCGAATTTTATAAACGAGTAGGTATTGGTAGTATAACGATCGTCGTAGGGGATATACGGATTGTCATTGGCGGTTATCGTGGCGCCTAAATCATCGAGCTTGTTCTGTACTGTCTCAGCGTCCATACCGTCGGCGCCCTGGGTTAGCATCCGATTGACAAAATCGGTGATACCGTCCTTGCCTTCCGGCTCGCAGGCGCTCCTGTTTTTGCCCAGTATGTTTATGGCATAAACCCGGCTGTCGGGATTGTACTTTATTATCAACGTAAGACCGTTGGGCAGAACTTCCCGCACGAACTTGTTATATCCGACCTCTTCCTGGGCATATCCAGGCTGGATAGTTAACAGCGATAGAATTAGTATCGCCGCGGCGACTTTGAGTATTGATATTCTCATTTTTCCACCTTCCCGGTTGACGCTAAGGCGCAGGCGACATATTTGGGTTCGGCGAAATATTTTTTCACTACGCTGTTGACCTCCTCAGGCGTGACACCCGAGAGGTAATCAACATATTTATCCAAAAACTTGAACCCGGCGGTAGCGAGGATAGCCGCTTTCATGATACCGTAATAATGAAGCTTCTCCTCGAGCTTGATTTCGTATACTTTATTCGGTACCACGACCCGACGGATATCGTCGGCGGTGAACGAGATTTGAGTCAGGCCGGTTAATGATCCGATAGCCGCTCTGACTATCGGCTCGACATTGGCCGGATCGTTCGATTTTATCGATATATCCATCATCGTGAATTCCTTCTGCATGTTCAGGCCGACATAGACTTCCGTAGCCAGTGGAGCTTCGCCATCGGTTAGCGCTTTGCTCAACGGCGACGTATCCGAATTCAGGATCTGGGACAAAACATCGAACGCGAAATAATCGGGATCGTTATAGAGTGGGCCGGGAATCGAGATATCGACATGTGTCACTTTGGCCGGGTATTCCTTAATATGTATTTCGGTCCCCCAGGGCGGCGAGATTTCGAACTCCTCCAATTTTGGCTGTTTCCCAGCGGGGACCGTGCCATAGTATTTCTTGACCAACTCCAGCATCTTGCCGGTCTCGAAATCGCCGCTCACAAAAGCGATCATGTTGTTGGGAACATAGTATTCTTTGTAATAGCTCATAACCTCGGCGGGCAGAAGCGATCTGAAAAGCTGATCGGACTGGATATCCATCCCCTCGGCGATAAATTCTTTCGGCATGACCACCAGGTAGCCGGTCATCTCCTGACGGGTGAATGCGTTGATATACCCGCCGAAATTCTTAATCCCCTCGTTGATATCCTCACGTGTTTTGGTTTCGGTGCCATTGAACAACATATGTTCCAATAGATGGGTAAAGCCGTTATTGGAGTCGTTTTCGTATTTACTGCCGGCTTTGACCACTACCACCGACGATATCAGCGGTACGGCGTGGTTTTCCTTCAAGATAACCTGTAAACCGTTATCGAGTGTATGGAAGGTGGTTTTACCGGCAAAAACGGATGTTGCCAACAGCGTAAACGCCGCTGTCAACAGGACATATTTCTTCATATTTCCTCCGTATATTGTGGAATATTATATTTCATTAAGATTATAAATAGATTCACAGGATTGTAAAGTCAAGAGTAATGTGGGGGCGTGATGACAGAATGTGCTTATCAGGCAATTACCGTATAGTCAAGACTAAAAGTATCGGAGCGCCGAAAACGAAATCTATATTCTCCCGAGAATTCAGGAATAAATGCCCCACGGCGAGCCTGTGGGGTATCAACTCTCTCATTATTCAATTGAACTACGTTAAAACCGACATAGCTACTCGTCAGGATACTCGTCTGTAGTGTAGCTGTCGATACCAAACTCCCAGGCCGCCACGGGCTCAAGAGTTATACCGTTATGTCTTTTCAGAACGAATCGATTGTATTTTTGCCATAACGCGGCCGCTTTTCCGGGAGGCGTGTTGATTGATGATGAAACCTCTGTTTCCTCAAGTTCGGAAATAGAAGTCTGGGTCTCATACCCAAACGATGTGCTTACTGTTGCGGAAATGCTGCCCGAGAAAAAATTAAAACTAACACCGGCTTCGGCGGTCACGGAAACGGAAGTTGATTCCCAGAATGTTTCACTTTCTGAAGTGGTGATACCCGACCTGATTGTCACGTTATTCGTTTGAATTTCGGAGGTTTGATTGTAGTTATGATACAGCAATTTGTAGAAAACGTGGCGCTCCAAGCGGTAAAAAGGCGAATTTGCGACCCTCCATCCGACATTATCGCCATATATTAAATCTCTTACTATCGTGCAGGGGGCTAGCATCGATTTTGCCATTAACGGAGCCGTTTCTTCCGGTGGTGTATCTAAGCCGGTTAATTGCGGAATATAAAATTGATCGGGCGCTTCGATGAGCATTGGTAACTCCAATTTGAGAACATTCATGACCTGGTGAGATTCTGGTTGATGCCAGTAATTCCAGCCGACGAAAGTCCCCGTTTCCAAATATGCCATTGAGTGAGGACCAGCTTCCGGAGGATAAATTTTCCAGCTGCCGAAATCCCACGGCATGCTGGTATCATTATCGCTCCAGATAAAACTACCGGCCCTTCCGGGAACGGTCAGATCTTCGCGGACGCATACGACATCGCTTAAGTCTGGTTTTTCCGGGCCGGCCTGGGCAACGAGGCCCATCGCTTTATATCCTTCGGGCGGAATCGGTATCCAGAAGGTGGCCACGGTATCGTAGAACATGAAGCCAACACGGTAAAACCATAAGAGGCTATAATCCAAAGGCTCGGCCAAAGCGTCAGAGCCAGTCGTCTCTTTGACAACCATCATCGCATAATTACCGTCGGGACTAGAGTAGCCAGGGAAACCAAGAGAACCGAGAGCGCGAAAATCGTTTTCCGTAATCGGATGGTAGAAAGAGCCGTCATAAGCACCTCCGCTTCCCTGGTCGCGCCATCGATATTGATAAGTATCAACGAACGAAATCAATAATTCGCCGGCATCGAGAACATAATGATTATAAACCTGAACCGGTATTGATTTAATCCTTCCGCTACCGCCCACGACCGTAATTACAGCCGTTCCATATGCGACCCCGGTTACCTCGATGAGGGAATCGCTCTTGGTCACAGCGGCAACGCCTGGATTATCACTCGAGACTTCAAATAAGTCCGGTAAACCGTTTTGATCGGTCGCCGTAATTTTGATTGTTTCGGTTCCTCCAGGAATAATCGAAACACCGAGTAAACTCGACAGAATTCGAGAATTATTGGGAATATCTTGGGGGTCGGTAGATGAATCTCCGCAGCTGCCTGCTAACAATAGAAAAAAGGGCAGAAGTATAAAAATATTTAATTTCCCAGAAACGATCACAATGGACCTCCTCTATATTATGGAAAAGAATCGATAGTTGCCTCTCCCGATGTATATCTTGATTAAAAATAACTGTCATCGATCTGGATGTCAATTATTTAATGCCGATTGAATGTTAACTTACGACCCGATCGTAAGATTTGAGCCCTGATCTGACAAATAAATACCCGTTGCTTGCTGTGGGATAATCGAAATTATCCAACCACAATTTCGTTGAAACAAATCCGGTATTTTCGTATTTTACTATATTATGATTAATATCGCTTTCGAGATAATTGTGGTCGGCGGGGGACATGCCGGGATCGAGGCGGCCCTGGCTGGCGCCCGCATGGGTTGTCGAACCGCGTTGATTACCATGGATATAAACGCTATCGGCCGGATGAGCTGTAATCCGGCTATCGGCGGACTGGCCAAAGGACAACTTGTGCGGGAGATCGACGCTTTAGGCGGAGAGATGGGCTACGCGATCGATAATACCGGTATCCAATTCAAGCTTTTGAACCGAAGCAGAGGTCCTGCGGTTCAATCCCGACGTGCCCAGGCGGATAGAAATCTGTATTCGGAATTTATGGTCAAAACCGTGGCGAATCAGGAACGCCTCAGTACAATAGAAGGCCAAGTAAGCGATTTAATCGTAAAGGGCAATCAATGCCGGGGTGTCATTTTGGCAGACGGAACGAAAATAGACTCCCGAGCCGTTATTATTACTGTGGGCACGTTCCTTAACGGATTGATACACATTGGGATAGAGCAAATCAAAGCGGGCCGCTTGGACGAGCCACCGGCTGTCGGATTGACTGATAGGCTGATTTCGCTGGGAATCTCGACCGGTCGTTTGAAAACCGGAACCCCTCCGCGTCTCGATGGAAATACGATCGATTTCAGTAAATGCGAAATCCAGGAGGGGGACGATCCCCCGCCTTATTTCTCCAACCGTTCGGATCATTCACGTCGATTTGAGCAATCGGTTTGTTTTCTAACCTATACGAACGAAAATACTCACTGGATAATCCGGGAAAATCTCGATTCTTCCCCTCTCTATTCCGGTGCTATAACCGGAATAGGGCCGCGTTATTGCCCGTCAATAGAGGATAAAGTCGTCCGGTTCAGCGAAAGACCACGTCATCAGCTATTTTTAGAGCCGGAAGGGCTCGATACCGATGAGTACTACATAAACGGATTTTCGTCATCACTACCGAAGGAAGCCCAGTTGCAGGCGCTCCGGACCATACCGGGATTGGAAAAAGTAAAAATGAATCGCCCTGGATACGCAATAGAGTACGATTTCTTTCCGCCACATCAGCTCTTTGTGACCATGGAATCGAAAATCGTACCGGGATTGTATTTCGCCGGCCAGGTAAATGGGACGTCGGGATACGAGGAGGCGGCCGCCCAGGGTATAATGGCCGGAATTAACGCGGTTTTAAAAATTTGTGACGAGAAACCGTTCAAGCTTTCACGTTCCGAAGCTTATATCGGCGTATTGCTTGACGATCTGGCGACAAAATCTACCGAGGAACCGTATCGCATGTTTACCTCCCGAGCGGAATACAGACTTAAACTGCGTGACGATAACGCCGATTATCGCCTCTTGGAAAAAGGTCACGGGCTTGGCCTCGTTTCGGAGGAAGTTTTCGGAGATTATAACTGTAGAGGGGATTTAAAGAAAAAACTCGAGCTATTCTTAAAAGCAGGGAAGATCGATATTGAATCGTCGGGCAACGGCGAAAATGGCTCAAGGAAAATCACTTCTTTTGAAGCCTTGCGCAACCCGAGGGTTGATATCGCGGATTACCCTATATATAATGAGGCAATTTCCAGATTTGGGGCGGAGATTTTCGCTGGGTTGGCCAACGATATTCGTTATGACGGCTATATCCGTCGTCAGGACAGCAGAATAGAGCGATTTCAAGCTCTTGAGGATTTTAAGATACCGATCGGGATAGAATATTCGACGCTTGGAGGATTGAAAACCGAGGCCAGGGAGAAATTATCCCAATTCAGGCCTGAGACTCTGGGGCAGGCATCAAGGATATCCGGGGTCTCACCCGGGGATATATCAGTACTAATGGTACATTTTCAAAGGATATAGATAGACAAATGTGGAAATTGTGTGGATATGTAGGTTGTTATTCACAGATATATCATGCTATTTGGGCGATGTTTCACGTGAAACATCATATTATGACAATGTTTTCTATATTCAACCGGCTTTGTGGATACAATGTGGAAATACTATCGGAATCGCGTCAAGATTTTCACATTCAAAGCAGAAATATCAACAGGATTAATTGGCTATGACTTTCCCTCCAGGTTTTGACATTAAGATCGATCAATGGTTTGTTGATAATGGGTTGATAAAGCCATCGGATTTCACCATGCGCGCCGGGCTTCACTATGATCTCATACGGGAATGGTCGAATAGAATGAATATCGTCTCTAAAAATGATCTCGAAATTCTGTTGGAGAGGCATATTTTGGATTCGCTCACGCCGATAACCTCTATTCCCGACAAGGGACGTTTGATAGATATCGGTTCCGGGGGCGGTTTTCCGGGGATCCCAATCGCGCTTATCCGTCCGGAATTAAAAATCATTCTTCTGGAGTCTCGTCACAAAAAAGCGTTATTTCTCCAAGAGGCCAAAAAGCAGCTGAAACTGGACAATGTCAGCGTAGAGGAATGCCGCCTCGAAGCTTTCACATCGAATTCTCCATTCGATATCGCCACTATCAGGGCATTACCGCAATGGGAAAAACATCTTAAGAGGATAAAATCGCTTCTTCGGCCCGAAGGTTATATCATCTATTACAAGAGGTTAGGCGAAAGCGAAATTATCAATCTATAAAAAGTTGTTTCACGTGAAACATTTTTCTTGCAATATTATTTATTATAGAATACAATTCATTGAATGTGAAACTATAACGTGATGCAGTTTTTGAGGTTATATGGGAAAAATCATCGCTATCGCTAATCAGAAGGGCGGAGTCGGCAAAACGACAACCGCTGTTAATTTAGCCAGTTGTCTTGCTGTCGCCGAGAAAAAAACCTTACTCATCGATATCGATCCCCAGGGAAATACGACATCGGGAGTGGGGATCGATAAAAATATCATAGATAGGTCTATCTATGATGTCTTATTAGGAGAAATTCCCGTTAAGGGGAATGTAATGGAGACGCAGATCGAGTATCTTCATATCCTCCCGGCTAATATAGACTTAGTGGGCGCGGAACTGGAGCTTGTAGGGGTCTCCTGTCGAGAACAACGCTTGAAAAGCGCCTTGATACCGGTGAAGGATGATTATGAGTTTATCCTTATTGATTGTCCGCCATCGCTGGGGCTTCTCACAATAAACACTCTTACCGCCGCGGATTCGGTGATCATCCCCATTCAATGCGAGTATTACGCTCTCGAGGGCTTGAGCCAACTGCTCAACACGATCAATCTTGTTCAGCGACGGCTTAATCCCGAATTGCGTATTCATGGCGTACTCCTGACCATGTACGACGGTCGCCTAAATTTATCCAAGCAGGTTGCCGAAGAGGCGCGGAAATTTTTCCCGGAGAAAGTTTTTGAAACCGTGATTAGTCGAAACGTGCGTCTTTCAGAAGCGCCAAGTTACGGCAAGCCGATTTTGTTATATGATATATTATGTACCGGGGCGGCGAATTATATGAATCTTGCCAAGGAGGTGTTGTCAAGATGAAACGACCGGCATTAGGCAAAGGTTTGGACGCGTTAATACCGGGGGCGGCATCCTCGCACGAAGATAATGATTCATCCGTAGATCCCGGGCGCAAAGCGATCGCCGAGATTCCTTTGGAGAAAATCGTCCCGAACCCATACCAGCCCCGTCAGGCATTTAATTCTGCTAAATTAGCCGAGCTTGTCGAATCGATTAAAGAGCAGGGGGTGATACAGCCGATAGCCGTCCGTCCGGTCGACGATTCATACGAGATAATCGCCGGCGAGCGCAGGTTCCGGGCGGTCGAGAAGCTAGGCTGGAATACGATACCGTCGATTGTTTTCGATTCGACCGATAACGAAACGGCGATGGAGCTGGCTCTTATCGAGAATCTTCAGAGGGAGGATCTAAATCCGATAGAGGAGGCCACGGCGTATAGTCGTTTAATGAGCGAATGCTCTTTATCGCAGGCCGACGTAGCCGTTAAGGTCGGCAAGGATCGCTCGTCGGTAGCCAATATCGTAAGGCTCCTGTCTCTCTCGGAGGAGATTCAGAATTTACTTATTAAAGGAGATATTACATCCGGTCATGCCCGCGCGCTTTTGGCGGTGCCGACATCGAGCGAACGTGATATTCTCGCGGCCAGAATTGTCAAAGAGGGATTGTCGGTTCGGGGGTTGGAGAAGCTTGTCTATTCACAAAAATCGGCTCGAAAATCGAATCGCCCCAAAGAAAGACCGGCCCAGATCATATCCATTGAGGAATCGTTGAAACGAAAGCTGGCCACCCGCGTAATACTCAGCCAAAAGCGAAAGGGCGGCAAGATCACGATAGAATATTACTCCAACGACGAGCTAAATCGCCTGCTGGAGTTTTTTGGCGTGCTGGAGAATTTTTGAGCAGAAAAATAACATTGATGATAATCCCCGAGGGGAGCCAGGACGTATTTTCCAGAACGTTTTCCTCCACCTTTTTCAAGATAATCCTCGGGATTGTTATACTCTGGCTCGCGACCTTATTGGTTATCACGTTTTTTTATTCACGCCTTTCAATAACAGCGGCCCGTTCCTCTATGTTGCAGGAGGAAAACGAAAATCTTCGCGGATATCTCGCTCGAGTGGTCGAAATAGAAAAAAACTTCAAAAAAAATCGTGAACTGGCGGAACGTCTGGCTCAGATGGCCGGAGTCGATCTTGAAAGCTATGAAAATCCGGACGGATCCGATTTCGATTCGATGTTAGCCGAAGCACCCGAGAGCCATCCCAGCGACATTGTGGGATATTCCGGCGATTTTCAGATACCGTTATCCAGGAAGGAACTTGCCGGTCAGATCGTTCCTTTGGGACGGCCGTTATACGGCTGGATTACCAGATCATTTACAAACGATGAAGAATCGGTGGAGAAACATCTGGGGTTCGATTTTGCGGTGAAGAAAGGGACGCCGGTTTCCACGACGGCTTCCGGGGCCGTCACATTTGCCGGCTGGGATGATACTTACGGAAACCTGGTGATAATCGATCATGGCAACGGTTACGAAACCATGTATGGCCACAATGAAAAAATACTTGTCGAAGAGGGCGAGAGTGTCTTAAAAGGAGATGTGGTTGCTCTTTCGGGCAACACAGGCCGATCGTCGGCGCCTCATTTACATTACGAGATTAGGAAAAACGGGGAGGCTGTCGACCCGGCTCCGTACCTGGAGTGAGAAATTCAATTTAACAAAAGACAAAAAGAGGGAGATATGAACGGAAACAAAGCTGACAATAAGCTCGGGACCATTATCGGTAAAGGGACAAATATCGAAGGGACTATTAATATCGAGGGCGCTACCCGGATCGACGGAACCGTTTCGGGTAAATTAATTGCCAACGATACTGTCACTATTGGCCCTACGGGGGTAGTGAAGGCAGAGATAAAAGCCCGCACCATAGTAGTCGGCGGGCGGGTCGAGGGCAACCTTGTCGCCAACGAAAAGGTAGAACTTCAGGCAAAATCCGAATTGGTCGGCGATATAACGTCGAAATCGCTTCTGGTGGAACATGGCGCGATTTTTCACGGCAATTCCAGGATGAAGGATTCGGCGACACCGCATAAGGCCATTCCTCAACAAGGAAAATAAATGGACTCGCGATTGACGGTTTTCGGGATTGTCTTTTTCGCGGTAGGGATTCTACTTCTGGCGTTCCTTCTGCGAAGAGTTTTCAAGAGGATCCGTTATGAGGATCCCGGCGACTTTAAATCAAAACCGCCCGGCGGGATGAATATCTTTTTTGTTTTTTTCGCCTTGGCCTGTATTGTCCTGGCTCAGGGTTTTTTTTGGATGTCCTCGCAGTTGAAATATTTCCGTGTACTGAACGAGTATGGTGATATTGGCAGGCTCACCGCCAGCCAAACCAATGACCCGGTTAAATCGTTGGAAATCAGATACGTGCCGGCGTCGTACGATAGCGTAAATATAGAAAACCTCTTTTTCCTCTCCGGGGATTCATGGCGTTTCTCCGGAGAGATATTGCGATTCAAATTTGCCCGCGAGTATCTTCGCTTGCCGGAGCGATGTTACAAGACGGTGGAATTTAACGCGAGATTTCTTAACCGACGAGCGCCGTCGAGTACCGGCACCCTTTTTCATTCCAGTGAGTTGGAGGGTGGCGGTTCGAAAGCGTTCGAGATATTTCGCGACAACAAATATTTCGGCTGGTTCGCAGAGGTGGACAGTTTCGCGAGCGATTTTGTGACCACCGACGGAACGGGCAATTACGATTTGAATATCGAATCCGACGGGGATATTAAAATCCGGTATTCGCGGTAGGATCGTTGGCTAAGATTATATCCGGTCGAATGGATTATAATAATATATAACCTGGCATATTATTAAAAGGCGGAATATGCCGCTTTCACAGGATTATT
Organism: Candidatus Zixiibacteriota bacterium; assembly: GCA_036481315.1. GTDB lineage: Bacteria > Zixibacteria > MSB-5A5 > UBA10806 > UBA10806 > JAZGHS01. The sequence goes on from JAZGHS010000114.1 coordinate 32,734, forward strand.
CAGGGCAAAATAAAGAGAAATTAAAATTCCATTGCTCTAATTGCGGGATTGAGATCATTACTAAATATCTTAAGCCTGGCGACGTTTTAATATGTAAATCCTGCGGAAAAGAGACTGTGGTCCCCGTATCATCTTTGGAAATAAACGAAGAGCTCAAGAAATCAAAAGAGCCTACGCAGTGGGGATTCGGTTCGGTAATAAAATTCACTCTGGCTTATATTCTATCTATAATTCCTATAATAATCATAGTAGTCATACCGAGTATGCTTATAGCAAAGATGTTTTATCCGTATGTTCCCGTAGGAGAAGAATTATATGATATTGTCAATGAGGACATCCTGTTTCATTCAATGGACTTTATTTATTATTTTGTACCTATAGGATTAATCTACTACTCAGTTGTCAGAAGACATAAGAATAGGTTTTTCGCGGCTTTGCATATTGATAAGCTATCAAGCGGTGAGTTGCTCAGATGGTTGGAAATATGTATTACGATTTCAATAGGATTAACGCTATTCTCCGAATTTATCGAGCACGTAACTCCACTCGGAAGATTTATTCCTGACGAGATTCCCCTATATGAGATTTTTAAAAAGGGGTATTACGAGGTGGTATGGTTTTCATTTTTCGCGCTGATAGCCCCGGTACAGGAGGAATTAATATTTCGGGGGTACGTATATCAAGGGATAAAGAACAAGTTCGGTACGATTACATCTGCCATAATTGTTTCTGTAGTATTTATTTTACTCCACGGATCGCAATTGGCATTTAATCCGATTTTATTGTTTTTTATCGCCATCGCGGCCGTTTTGCTTATTATCGTCAGGATTAAAACGAAGTCCCTTACAAAATGTATACTGCTACATTTGGTTTTTAATACGGTTTCGGTAATTTACCTGTGGATATGGATCTGGCTATTTGGGCTCGAATCTTTATGGAGTTAGTTTGTTATGCAAAAAACTCTATCTCCGTAATAATCTTTAGAAGTGATAGACAAATATGCTGGCTATATTAGAAAGACAACTCCTATGTTTGTCGCTTCCAACCTTCCCCTGTTGCTTTTCGGCCGTTTTTGCGTATAATAGGGAAACATCTTCGGCGACAGCCGAAAGCGATCCCGGATATCCGGGCATCGGACGACGCTTAGCACCAAACTGTACCTGGAGGATAAATGAGTTCCGACAAAGGCGATCTTAAAGCGGTAGAACGGCTTAACGAGGGCTTCACGGCCATAAAATCGGAAATTGGCAAAGTAATCATTGGGCAGGACGAGGTAATCGAACAGCTTCTGATCGCCATTTTGGCCCGCGGGCACTGTCTTTTCGTCGGCGTGCCGGGACTGGCCAAGACCCTGCTGGTCTCCACATTGGCTAAAACACTCGATCTGAAATTCTCACGTATCCAATTTACCCCCGATCTGATGCCGTCGGATATTACCGGAACCGAGGTGATCGAGGAGAACCGGGCTACCGGTGGACGGGAATTCCGGTTCGTCAAGGGCCCGATTTTCGCCAATATCATCCTGGCCGACGAGATCAACCGTACCCCGCCTAAGACCCAGTCGGCACTTTTACAGGCGATGCAGGAATACGAAGTCACAGCGGCAGGTGATACCCATGATATATCCAAACCGTTTTTCGTGCTGGCGACACAGAATCCGATCGAGCAGGAGGGCACCTATCCCCTGCCGGAGGCCCAGCTCGACCGTTTCATGTTTAATATCTATGTCGATTATCCGTCGGAGGACGAGGAGAACGAGATCGTGCGTACTACAACGTCGGCATACGAAAGCAATGCTGGCATCGTGATGAAAGCCGACGAGATCCTCGAGCTTCAAGATCTGGTACGACGTGTGCCGGTGGCCGATTCGGTGATCGCTTACGCTGTCCGTCTGGCCCGCGCTACCCGCCCGGTGGAGGGTTCACCCGAGTATATCAAAAATTGGATAAGTTGGGGCGCCGGTCCGAGAGCGTCGCAGTATATGACACTCGGCGCCAAAACCCGTGCCATCCTGCACGGCCGTCCGACCCCGTCGATAGAGGATATCCGCGAGGTTGCCCGTCCGGTGATGCGTCACCGCATCGTGACATCGTTCTCCGCCGAGGCCGAGGGTATCGGTACGCTTGACGTGGTGGACAAGCTTTTGGGGGATGTGGCGGAGTAAGTACTAGGAACTGTTAGTCGTTAAGTCGGGTAACCTGACGATACGGAAAACACGATTATTCCTTTGCCTTAATACTATAGAATCTATTATACATTCCCCGGAGGTGATTTATGTTTAAAATTATAAGAATCTTAATGTTGCTATTTGTAATCGTCATTACGACATCGATAGCCGCTGCCCATTGCGATTCGATGAGCGGGCCGGTGATCGTGACCGCCAGGACCGCGCTTGAAAGAGGCGATGTCACGCCCGTACTCAAATGGGTGAAAGCGGAAAATGAAACGGAGATACGGGAATTATTCGAGAAAACGCTGGCGGTCAGGCAAAAAGGACCGGAGGCCAAAGAGCTGGCCGATATGTATTTCTTCGAAACCCTGGTTCGTATTCACAGGGCGGGCGAGGGTGCTCCCTACACCGGCCTGAAACCAGCCGGCGAGATCGAGCCGATAATACAATTATCGGACAAGGCGCTTGAAAGCGGGGATGTCGATTCTCTTATTTTGAAGGTAAGCGAAAAGGTTTCCCGGGGAATAAGGGAGAGGTTCGAACACGCGTCAAACGCCGAAAAGAACGCTGGTATCAGTATTGAGGCCGGACGGGAGTTCGTCGAGGCTTATGTAGTATTCACCCATTATGTGGAGAAGATTCACGAGGCGGCAGCGGGTCACGATCCGCACGCCGACCATTAGTGTTGGGACGCCGAGGGTGTCGGCAACGCTGGACGTGGTGGATAAGCTGCTGGGGGATGTTGCGGAGTAGGCATTTGGGGCTTGCATACCCGGATTTTATAATGGACACAATTTCATAATTTTAGTATATTATCAAAAGTTGCAATATACTGGATTCTTATTGCAGGATTTTGAATAGCAAGGTGGTAACTCACAGCTTGCTGTGGAATACCAGTATCCTGCGAAGTTAAAGTTGGATGCCATATGAGTAAAGACCTGACCAAATCCGATATTGATCGTCAGAATATTCTAAATAACCCTTATGCGATCAAAGAGATCAAAAAAGCAACAAATCTGAGGGGTATTAAATTCCAAGGCAAATTGACCCTTATAAAGGAACAAGTTGCCGCATTCTTTCAAGTTGAACAGAGAACCATAGACAACTATCTTTCAAGATATGAATCAGAACTCAAGCAAAATGGCTACGAAATTTTACGAGGTAAGCCATTGCAAGATTATAAAATAGCTATAAGTGAACAATTTGCTAACGAAACAGATTTCGTAGGCAAAAGTTTGCATAAGATCACAATGCTGGGGATTTTTGACTTCCGGGCTTTTCTCAACCTTGCCATGCTAATTACGGAGAGTGAGCGAGCCAGACTTCTACGCCAGGCAATTCTGGATATTGTAATCGACACTATAAATAAAAGGACAGGCGGCGCTACCAAATATATAAATCAACGTGATGAAGATTTCATAATTTCGTATTTTAAAGAAGAGAACTACCGAAAAGAGTTCACGGATGCTTTAAGAGACTATGTTGACATGGGTAAATTCAAATATCCAGCCTATACAAATAAGATATATGTGAGTATTTTCAAAGAGAATGCACGTGAATACAAAAAAATACTGCGATTGCAGGAGAGCGATAAGGTAAGAGACACCTTCTATTCTGAAGTCCTGGATTTGATTTCTTCCTATGAATACGGATTTGCTAAAATAATCGCAGAGGCATTTAATAAAGCAGGCCGAAAACTTACATCATGGGAGGTAGATAAGCTCTTTGTTGAATTTGAATCTCAAGCGCACTGGAAACCGTTGGTAGAAAATGCTCGCAATAAAATGGCCAGTCGCGATCTTGCATTGAGAGACGCTTTCCACCTTCGATTGCCGGAATATATTACACCTTTAGAAACAGCGGAATTCGAACGATTCTTAGATGTAAAAAGCAAAGAGCTTGTTGAACGCTTGGAGGAAGCTAAGGAGGTATTCAAGCGTCTTAAGGAGCGGGAGTAGTGGCTATTGTCTATATCACGCTTGAACAAGCGATCGAAATCCATGATAAGACAATAGAAATCAGTGGCGGCGGTGCACGAGGACATTTGGATCTTGATAAATTGGATAGTGTCTTACAACATATACAAAACGATGATTATTACCCGACTTTCGAAGATAAACTAGTGCATTTGTTTTTCTGTACATGTAATTTTCATTGTTTTCAAGACGGTAATAAGAGAATCGCCATCGCCTTGGGCGCACAATTTCTAATTTATAATGGTTATCTATTTATAGCAAAGAGGTTTATTGATGAAATGGAAAATATCAGTTACCATGTTGCTGCCGGTAAAATTAACAAAGGATTATTAGGTGAAATAGTCAGTGCCGTTATTAATGACGAAATGGATAGCGAAGAAATTAAATTGAAAATTCTAGAAGCTATTTCGGGAAATAATCAGAAAAATAAGAGCTGATAATGGTACCCCGCAGCAAGCTGTGGGGTACCGTGAGTCCCAACATAAACAGGCCGCTCGGCAGTAAGGAAGGTAGGACGATGACGTACCTTGAGCAGGAACTAAGCGCAACACTACGAAATGAACTGGCCCTAATAGCTATAAGCGCAAGTTTCTCCTTGGATGTTGTCGTTTCCACAGTATCACCTTTCTTGGATCTACTGCTTGGCGGCTTCATCTACGCAATAGACTCACGTCTGAGACTCCGTGCCCTACTGGCTCTCCCGCCTGAAAAGACGGAAGGAGACCACAGTCGCCATACAAAAGTATTGACTGAGTTCAGTTCCAAAGATTGGCATGTAAAAACGGCGCATTGCTTGTCCGATGTCTGGTGTGTAATCATGGATGATTCGGCGGCTTTAGTGGCCCAGTATCCGCGACCTAAGGGTTCTTCATCTTTCCAGATTACGATGAGCTCTGCTACGGCACCTCTTGTTAATTGGTTTACACAGATATGGGAGGGCGACATCTCTGAAGGTCTGTTTTATGAAGATATCTTCATGGCCGGTACGCCGGAGATTAGCCGGGAGATCGCGACAATCTCTGGAGATCAATGGGCCCGCGTAATTTCTGAATTGGCCAGGAATCCTGACTTGCTTCATTCTCTTGCCCCTAGAAAATTCGAGGAATTAGTTGCCGAGCTGTTACAGCGGCAAGGTTTTGAAACTAGGCTAACACCGCAGACAAGAGATGGTGGGTTTGATATATGGGCCGCACAAAAAGACTTGCTTGGTAAGCACCTCTATCTCGTCGAATGCAAACGGCAATCTGCCAAGCGGCATGTAGGTGTGCGAATCGTTAGGGCACTGAATGGAGTCGTGGAAGAGCAAAGGGCAAGCGGAGGAATCATTGTAACAACCTCCAGATTTACTAAGCCAGCGCTTCAGCTAGCAGAAACACTCCAATATAGGATATCTCTAAAAGAGATATCACATCTTCAACAATGGATTGCAGCCACGCTGAAATAAAACCATTTCTTGAAGAATGCAATCGGCAAATGATGAAACGGTAACCCACAGCTTGCTGTGGGATAATTAATAAAAGGTAAATCCCGCTAGTCTCTCTAAAAACTAAAATCCGCCCTGGCCAGGCACGACACTCCCGCAAATCGATCCAACTACCAGCGCTTCTTCAAGGAGAAGCTCGAGGGCCGGTGGGGCTGAAGACGGCGGCCGTTAATCCCAGGCATCCCCAAAATCGCCGACTCTGGCGATTGCTTCCCTGCTGATTTCTTGCGGAATACCGAAAATATCCTCGATTATCGGCGGTAGCTGGTCTTTACTCTCAAGTTTTTCGATACTGTATTCAGTGCCTTCCGATCGTATGACCGACAGGTTATTAACCCTTATCGCTTTATTACGCTCGAAACGGGTTAGCAGGATGGCGCTCATGAATGTGGCGCTGTCCCGGAAAGACTCGGCAATGGTCTTTTCGAAGTAGTCGATTGTTCTCGGGACCGGGTTAACAACGTAACCGTGCTTGGGATGATTATCATGGTAAAGCACCATCCGGGAACGACCGCGGTCGTCCCGCGGCTCCAGCACGTAACGATCCCGGCCAAGCTCAACGACATAATCCTGCCGTAAATCGCGCGGAAGCGGATCGATAAAAGGGGCCGCATAGCCCGCATCGGCGATGAATTCACAGCCATCCACCCGGACGATATTTACAATATGGACGTCGGGATTTTCCATATCCGTTCCGCACAGGCTGACATCGTATCCGAGATGCGAAAGTAAAAGATGCAGATGGTAATTATTTATGTAGCAGGTACCGCCGAAATTGTAACGTTCGATACCGGAAAGGTACGTTTCAAAATCGGGCAGGCCGCGCAATCCATCACGCTTTAAGTAATAGAGTTTTGAGATGTTCTCAAACGGTATTCGCGTAACGTAGGCGAATACAAGTTCGCGCAGGGCGTCACTACTCGATTCCTTCCTATCTATACTGAGAAGTTTGAGGAACCTTTCGTAAATCGCCGTATCTTTCGGTTGAGCGGTCATTTTAGCGTTTGCAATTTTTAAGCCTCAACAGTAATTTATTACAGATTAATGATATTGGCAAAACTAAAAGCGGCCCTGGCCAGGCACGACAAGCCCGCCAACCGGTCCAACTATCAGCGGTTCTTCAAGGAGAAGCTCAAGGAGCCGGTGGGGCTGAAAGTACCGGTACTGCGTAAGATCTCCAATGAGTGCTTTAAGGAGATAAAGGGCAAACCGGCGGCGGAGATACTCGATATATGCGACCAGCTTCTGGCCTCTGGCGAACGTTACATGCGGTTCTTTGCCTTCGAATGGGCGCTCAAGGTCAAAAGCGATTACCGCAAGTCCGATTTTGCCCGGTTCGAACGCTGGCTCAAAGACTACGTGAACAACTGGGGAAACTGCGATCATTTCTGCGGTATCTCCGGCGAGTTGCTTCTACAATATCCCGACCTGGTATCCAAAACAAAGAAGTGGGCGAAATCGAAAAGTCGCTGGCTCCGTCGGGCGGCGACGGTCAGCCTCATAGTCCCGGTTAGAAATAGGATTTTGCTTGATGAGGTCTTCAAAACCGCCGACATCCTTCTAACCGACGATGATGATATGGTGCAGAAAGGTTACGGCTGGATGCTCAAGGTAGCCGGCGACCGTTTCCCCGACGAGGTTTTCGCGTACGTGATGAAGAATAAACAAACTATGCCCCGTACGGCGTTGCGATACGCTATCGAGAAGTATCCACCGGCCAAACGCAGGCAGGCGATGAAAAAGTAGCGGCCAGCGCCCTGGACTCCCGATCACGCCTGGAATGACAGGTCATAAGCGTACCAACAAGGATTATTGAAGATTTCTCAACATCGCTTGTATTATAAGTGTAGATAATATATATTGACCGAGCAACATCGGGTCGCAACCTCCGTTACGATATTTCTCAATCGAAGCCTATTACTCAAGAGGCGGATTTGTTTAGCAGGAAATTTATCAGACTGACAGTTATGATGATAGCCTTTATAATTCTCGCAATCATCGGTAATTCCGTTGCCGAGATACCGGATATTGCCGCCTTTGAAAAGAACATGAAAGATAAAAACGATCAAACCGTGTTAACCGGGAAAATCGAATCGATTATCATCAAGCGTCCCCATGCTGAATTCCATCTGGGGAAAGGCCGGGTTACCCTGTTCGATTTCGGGGCGTCGAAACCATGCGCAATGGTTTACGAGGGAGACGGCATATTTATGTACGATCCTCCCGACGCTACAGAACGGGAGCAGTTGATTAAGTTCACGGGTCGTGAAAGGCTGAAGGGAGGTTTTGAATCTCTGGTATTATTCTTTACATGCGAAATAGACGATTTCCCTGATACATCGGATTTTTTAAGAGAAAAAGCGCCCGGGAAAGCCTGGGATAAACTATCGGATAAGATAGATGACGCCTTCGATCATATGGGAATCAATATCGTAAACGAATTATTAGGCGATTTATTGTCCGGCTCGCCGCCCGGTTATTTTCACGCGGATTTTAAGCTCAAAAGTATCGGTCATCTGATTGCCCGCGAAAAGTCATTTTCGGAAGATTCTTTCACCCTTATAAAATTAGAGAAGTATTCGAATATTAAAAGTTTTGATGTAATTAACGCGCACCCGTTTGGGGAGAACGGCCTTTTCGCCGAAAATAATGCACCGATTGATATTATTAGTTATGACCTCGATTCGCGTATAGAATCCAGCGGAAAAATGCTTGTAAAATGTAGAATCGGGTTTAGGTCAAAAGCGGAAAATTGCCGATTTATCTATTTTAAATGGAATGGAAAAAACAGTGTAATTTCCGCGGCAGACTCTAATGGTGATTCGTTACATATCGTATCTAAACGATATCGTCTAAACTTAATTAAAAAGAATCGTGGCGAGGCAGGCTTCGGTGTAGTCTTGAATTACTCGCCTGAAATCAATAAAGACGATTATATTAATATCGTTTATGAATGCAATCTACTGAATAACACGTATGGTGTATATTTCGTTAATGTTGACGCGAAAAGTTATCCGCGCGGAATAGTATTGGAACCGGAAAATTATAATTTTATGTTTGATTGGCCGGACGATTATCGTTTTGTCTGGCTGGAACGGTTTCTACCGATTCGATTAGATGATGAATCATATTTCGTACAAAATCATATATCATTGATTGAGGGAGAAAGATTAAAATCCCAGATTCGGGCCATTCCCACCATTTATGATGAGATGCTCGAAGACTCGCGATTTTTGGACGAATTCACGGAAATTGACAGTAAATATGGCTATCACCAGAGGGCTTTGTATGGGGGGACCCCGAGATATGATCTTTTGCGTAACTTTTCGGACCAATACAATGGAATCTATTATGATGTTAAACCTGCATGGTATCCTGAACCTGAGTTTAACGACCCGGCTGTATTCCGGATGCGATTCGATTATCCTGACGATTATCAGGTTGTATCGTGCGGTAATAGTACGGGTGATAATAGCAACGGAAAAACGATCAGTATTTGGGAGGTAAACGAACCAACCTGTGACATTGCTTTCAATATAGGATCTTTTTATACAAAATTAATATCGTCGGAAATCGGACCGCAAATTATCGTCTATTCCGGGAAGCGATTTCCCCATACCGAATGGGCTCTTTTATCCGCTGAGTACGGACTACTATCGGCCTCCGATATGTCAGAACAGGTGGGTTTTGTTTTATCTAATAGCCTTATGTTTTTCACAAGCATCCTCGGTCCTTGTCCTTATGATACCATCAGGGTGGCTCCCACAGGCTATACCGGGCACGCTTACAGTTCGCCCGGGTTAATAAACTTGCCGTGGGATAAATATCAGTACGACGATTTCGACGGTGTGTGCGAACAGTTTATCGCCCATCAGGTCGCTCATCAATGGTGGGGCGAGATTATTGACGTTAATAACTATCGAGACGAGTGGGTATTAGAAGGGTTGGCGGATTATTGCGGATTCTGGTATTACGAAATGTCCTCGAAAAATGGTGAAGCATACAGGAAAATGTTGAAAGATATGAGAACAATTATCGTCTCCGGTACCGGAATGGAATCGTGGGGGACAAATGCTGGCTCCATGACAATGGCGACCAGATTGCTATCTTCTAAATCACAAGACTATTATTCTATAGTTTATGCAAAGGGGGCTTACGTATTCCACATGATCCGTTACCTGCTTCATGATTACAAAACCGGCTCCGACGACGCTTTCGCAGCCTTCTTAAAAGACCTGGCGCAAACTTATAAGGAAAAGATAATTACCACATCGTTATTACAGAAACTTCTGGAAAAACATATCGGCGCGGATATGACCTGGTTTTTTGATCAATGGGTCTACGGTACAGCTATACCGGAGTATAAATTCGCATACAAAAGCGAAAGAACCGTGGACGGTAAATACGCGGTTGTCTGCTATGTCAATCAGAAGAAAGTGCCGGATAATTTTAAAATGCTTGTGCCGATAACCGTTATATTCGATGACGATCGTTATATTCATCTTAAAATATGGGTGGATAAACCGGAAGCTGATATCGAACTGCCGTTGTTGCCCTTCAAGCCGAAAAAGATCATATTCAATACATTCGACGCGGTGCTGTGCAAGGTGGATTATAAATGATGGCTAAACCAAATTATTGGAGGAGTGAATATGAGTAATCACAGAATTATCAGAATAACGATTATGTTGACTGCTATTATAACTTTAGGAATTCTCGGTAATTCCCAGGCGGGCATACCCGATATTCCCGCCTTTGAGAAGAACATGAAGGATAAAAACGAGCAGACAGCCCTTACCGGGAATATCGAATCTATGATTATTAAACGTCCTAGCGCGGAGTTCCGGTTGGGTCCGGGACGGGTCGCCCTGTTCAATTTCGGGGCGTCGCGACCATGCGCTATGGTTTACGAGGGAAATGGCATATTTATGTACGAACCGCCCGACGATATAGAGCGGGGACAGCTTGTTAAATTCACCAAACGGGAGTGGCTCGAGGATTCATTCGAATCGCTGGTGATATTTTTTACGGCGGAGTTGGATGATTTCCCGGATACGTCGGGTTTTATCAGGGAAAAAGCCCCGGGAAAAGCGTGGAAAAAACTATCGAGTAAAATGGAAGACGCTTTCGATCACTTGCACATTCATATGCCGAATAAGCTGATCGGCGATCTATTAACAGAATTCCCCGGATTTTATTTCTACGCCGATTTAAATTTGTCGGGCGTAGGGCATTTGGTATTCAAAGATGACCCTATGCATGCTGATCAATATCGGATTTTTAAGCTCAGGAGAATCGTGGGGGCCGATGATTATGACGTTTTAGGCGGGTATTCCACGGATAACGGGTTGCCGTCGCAAAGAGGGTTGCAGAAAATAGATATCACTAATTATAAAATAGAATCGAAAATCGAAGGAAGCGGCAAGATGAACGTGAAATGCCGGATAGAATATACTCCTTTACGCTGGGGATGTAATTTTATTGAATTTCAATGGTATCCGGAGAATAAGAAAATATCGGCATTCGATTCCAATGGAGATACTCTTCTGGTTATCCACAGGAAGGACGAGTTCGGCTTCGGGGTTGTCTTGAATAAACCGCTCGAAATAGGAAACCCCGATTATATCGATGTTATTTACGAGTGTAAAAGCCTAAAAAGCGTTTATGGTTTAATTTATGTATTTGGGAAAACGAGCTGGTTTCCATCAAACTATATCAGGGATAAGGCCACGTTCGAGTTAAAATACGATATTCCCAAAAGCTATGAGGTTGTTTCCTGCGGAAAACGGGTCGATTTAAACGTGGAAAATGGCCGGGCGGTCTCCCGATGGATTGTCGATCCTGCGGTAGAATACGTCTCTTTTAACGTCGGAGTTTTCGAGAATAAGGAAATAATAGTTGAGGGATTTCCCCCGGTGAAAGTATTCATGTCCGAACAGATAGATCATAAAGCTATTGCCCTATACAACGCTTATTTCGGTAATCTTTCCAGTGGCGATATGATCGGGCAGGTGTCGGCGGACGTTACAAACAGCCTGGCCTTTTTTACCAGCGTTTTCGGGCCTTGCCCTTTCGATACCATAAAAGCGACCGAGATACCGTTTACAGGCGAGGGCCAGGGATCCCCCGGCCTTATTCATCTTACCTGGAGTACTTTTCAATCCGACGATATTCAGGGATATTCGGAATCGTTCCGAGCCCATGAGGTAGCTCATCAATGGTGGGGGCATGTTGTCGATTATGAATCGTATCGCGATGTCTGGATCACCGAGGGATTGGCGACTTTTTCGGGTTTATGGTTCTACGAACTTTCGGTGAAAGATAGAAAAGCTGTTAAAAGCATGTTAAAGTTATATAGAGAGATTATATTCGAGGGTTCCGGCTCCCGTCAGGTCGGTACCAAAGCCGGCCCCATGACTATTGGATATAGGTTGTCGTCCTCGAAGTCGTCGGATTATTACAATATTGTCTATCGTAAAGGCGCCTACATTTTCCATATGATCCGTTACCTGCTCCACGATTATAAAACCGGCTCCGACGACGCTTTCGCGGCATTCTTAAAAGACCTGGCGCAATCGTATAAAGACAAAATAATCACAACGCCGCTATTACAAGAACTTCTCGAAAAACATATCGGCTCGGATATGACCTGGTTTTTCGACCAATGGGTTTACGGCACCGCCATACCTGAATACAAATTCTCCTACGAAAGCGAAAAAACCGCAGACGGCAAATACGCTGTGGTGTGCGGAGTCAAGCAGGAAAAGGTGCCCGACAATTTTAAGATGCTTGTGCCTATAACCGTTATATTCGACGACGATCGTTATATTCATCTTAAAATTTGGGTTGATAAACCGGAAGCCGATATCGAACTGCCTAATCTCCCATTCAAGCCTAAGAAGATAATATTTAATACATTCGACGCGGTGTTGTGCAAGGTGGATTATAAGTGAGTTATTAAATTTCGCGGTTAAAAAAAGCGTAGAGATTTGAGAATTCGAATGAGGAAATATTTTGAATAAAATAACGTTTTTGAAGACCGAGCTAATCATTTCTCTTATCCTATTTATTTCTACCGGAGCACTGGCTCAAGAGGGATCATTCGATGTCGAGTCATTTTCTAAAGAGCTTGGAAAGCGCACGAAACAAACAGTACTGACCGGCCTGATTGATAGCCTCACTATAAAAAGGGGAGCCGCCGAATTCAGGATGGGACCGGGCAAACTAACCCTGTTTAATTTTGACGCCTATCGGCCGTCGGCTATGGTGTTCGAGGGTGAAGGCATATTTAACTATGCCCCACCCAATCAAATAGAGCGAGGAGAAATTCTCTGGTTTACCGGAAATGAGCGGATCGAAACCGAATTTAAATCTGTGTGTTTTTTCTTTACGGTCGAGTTGGAGCCACCGATGGATACCGCTTCTTTGAGACGAGAGGTTGTATCGAAAAACGAACGAAGGAGGTTGGTAAAATCTCAAAACAAAATTCTGGAACATCTTGGATTTCACACTCAGACCAGGATGACAGGCGATATTTTAACTAAATCGCCCGGTTATTTTTTCCTGGCCGAACTCAAGACTTCGGACAAGGGAGAGATTATTTTAGTGGAGGATATGACCAGCGATGATTACTTCAGCTTATATAAAATAGGTAAAATTTCCAGGGAGAAAAAAGCTATTAGAATCTCCGGGCACACGCCGGACAATACGCTTGTTTCCCGACGGGGTATAGTTCCGTTCGATATCACGCGATATAACTTGAATACGTCTATTAACGAAGACGGTAAAATCAAATCGCATTGTTGGATACATTTTAAGATGCTAAGAAGGGGATGGCCATATTTAAAATTTCATTGGTCGGGAAAAAATACAATTGAATCGGCTAAGGATTCCAACGGCGATGAGTTGACGACGATTCAGTTTAAAGAAGAGAACGGATTTGGAATTATCCTCAATACCGTTCCGGAGATAGGTATAGAGGATTCCCTTGAAATAACGTTTGAGGGGAAACCTCTTATTTATGAATGGAATATATACTATTCCGATAACACGTTATCCTGGTATCCGAAAAATATAATTCCTGACCGGGCGGGATTTGACATCTCTTTCTCGATTCCATCGAAATACAAGCTTGTTGTCGGCGGTGAATTTGTAGAATTCGATTCGTCGGACGGCCATCTAAACTCGAAATGGATTGTTGAAGATAACGCTCTGGAGCTCTCATTTTCAATGGGTGCTATAAACAGCGCTATTACCACTGTTAACAATGATTACGCTTTTATTGTAAATGCGCCCATGGAATCTGGGTGGGGGGCAAGGTTTAAGGATGATCTCGATAGTAGGGAAGATGCTTTAATGGAGGTTATTCTAGGACTTGTTTTCTCGATCGGATGGATGGATGAATTGGCGGAGACTATCGGTAAAGATCTGGTTTTATGCGAAAGAATAACAGGTTGTAAACCATTCAAAAAAGCTGTTTCTATGGAAGTGCCGTACGATCACAGTCGTGGTTCGCTTGGCCTGATCTGTCTTTCATCAGAATTCAGAGATAAGCTCAGGGATTTTGACGATATACTTCGGGGCCACGAAGCCGCTCATCAATGGTGGGGTCAGATGGTGGGTATCGAAAGCTATAGAGATGAATGGATCATAGAAGGGCTTTCTGAATATTTCGGATATATGGCTCATCAGGGATTGATGGATGTCAACGAGGAAGACAGTACCCTGACAAATTGGCGGGACGATATTCTATCTTCGTCGGGGGCTGACCGTCCGATAATTCTCGGGTCGAGATTGAAATTGCCTGACGCGGATCATTATAATGATATTTTATTTAAAAAGTCCGGTTATGTATTTCATATGATCCGATATCTATTGTGGGATTACGATCATGGTTCCGATGCCAGGTTTCTCGATTTTATTAGCGATTTAATAGATGGATACTCGTGGAAAACAATCACCACCGTTGATTTCAAGAAAACCCTCGAAAAACATGTCAGCGTCGAAATGGATTGGTTCTTCGATCAATGGGTGTACGGTACGGCGATTCCTCAATACACATTCAATTATGAAATTGAAAATGTAAATGATAGTACATATGCTATTATTTTTCATGTTGAGCAGACAAATGTACCGGATAATTTCGCGATGCTCGTACCTATTACGGTATTAGCGAAAGATGGTAGATTTGTAAATTTGAAAGCATGGATAGATCAACCCGAAAACAATATAGATCTTCCTAATCTCCCATTCAAGCCTAAGAAGATAATATTTAATACATTCGACGCGGTGTTGTGCAAGGTGGATTATAAATAAGGCATAGGTGTAGGGGTCCAATATATTGAATCCCGTTACCGAAAAGAGGGCATTTCTTCAAACGCCCCTACAATATTCAAAATAAGTTTTGAACTTTTGGACAATTGTTATTACCAAAATTTCAGTTTTGGGATTGTGTTCGTTTTTGACATTACCCCGTACCTGTTGTGGCCAGTGATCAGACTCTGTTGAGAAATTGCCCGAGTCAGGAGCCTGGGGAATCTCCCTGTTGGAATTTTGCACCTTTAAACAAAAGCCATATACCAATAATTATTTCAAAAAGACCGCTCGGGGCATAAAATATTATTTGATTTATCAGCATCGCTGCGTATTCGGGTGCAATAATATACATTAAAGCGTGAATGAGAATAAGTAGAAATGAAAGGATTCCAAAACCTGCTAATATCTTTGGTATATACTTTGATTTGAAAAACAAATACGAAAACAGCATCATATCCAGCCCAAGAAAGACCATAGGAACAGAATATAAAACAGCATGCTTATTAAGAAGAAATCCGACGGGGGCCTTTAATTGTACGGGAGTAAATCCTGTCAAATATGCTTCTCCATTTAAAATCTGCAAAGCAATAAAAGAGACAAGTACAATAACGGCCACTATAGTCGCCTCTACCAGCTTTAAAAAAAGCGCAAGCAAAGCAAGATTTTTGTTTACCGATTTGAGTATCTTATAAAGAGCCAGGGCCAATACTACTAAACCGATAGACATGATTAGTTCGATAGTAATACCAATACGAAATAGCAGCTCATTAGCCATAATGTTATTGGCTGTAGCTATGGCATCTTTTACAACTATAAGCTTGGAGAGCACAAAAGTCCAGTTAAGTAATGGAACTATTAAGCTAAACAGGAACATGAAGCCTGCAACTCTCGCAGCTTTACGTAGTGATGTATCGGCGATACGATTTGTCATTTCAATTTCTCCATATTTGTTAAGCTTTGTCATTATGTTCCACAGTTATTACTACATTTCCTATTTTTTGTCCTTTTTCAACATACCTATACGCCTCGACTATTTGTTCCAGTGGATATTTTCTATCTATCACGGCCTTAAATTTACCTTGCTCTATAAGCTTTTTGATTAAAAGTATACTTCCTCTAATATCTGTGGGAATTGGAAATATAGTTATTTTGTTTCCAATCATTACTTTTATAATCGGCGTTATAAGTGGCAAGAAAATATTTTGAGCCATATAACCTAAGTCCGATGAAATATAAACTCCCCCTGATTGTAGTAATGTCTTACATTTAAAAAATGAACTTTTGCCAACAGAATCAAAAATAAAGCTATATTTTTGATCATTTTTTGTGAAATCCTCTTTTGAATAATCAATTACTTTATTAGCTCCTAATGATTTTACTAATTCCATATGTTTCGTACCGCACACAGCAGTAATATCAGCGCTAAAATATTTTAGTAATTGAACAGCAGCCGAACCTATAGCTCCGGTTGCACCATTAACGAGAACTTTTTGCCCTTTTTTTAGGTTTACTTATTTGATAGAATTATACGCATAATGCGCACCTTCAATACTAGCTGCGGCCTGCCCATATGTTATATTACTTGGCATTGTTGCCAGCGCATTGTCTTCTAATATTGTCATATATTGGGCATGAGACCCGGAACCGTTGTCATTAAATCCAAAAACCCTATCGTTGACTTTTAAAGACGTTACGTTTTTGCCAACAGCTTCAATTTTGCCGGCAAATTCGGTTCCAAGTATAGGTTTATTTGGTTTGAACAGGCCTGTGAAAAATCTTATAATAAAAGGTTCTGCTCTAAGTATTCCGCAATCGGTTCGATTTACTGTTGTGGCATGTATCTTTATAAGTACTTCATTGTCCTTGGGAATAGGCTTTTCCACCTCTTTGAGTTTAAGAACCTCAGGTGGTCCGTATTTTGTGCATACAATCGCTTTCAATTGCAAATCTTTCTTTATTTGATGTTATCTGCTGCTTAATGTGGCCATATCTATCTCGCAGGCTGGGAAGCGATTGCAGATGAATTGAATCTTTTAACTATAAGCCATATTCCGAGAAATATTTCATTCAAGGCCATTGGCGCGCCATATATTATCATTTGAGTTTTATTTGGATAAATATTAACAAGATTATCCGGGGCATATAGAATAGATTCCAAATATTCACTACCTCGAATATTCGTAACTAACGCAGTTAGAAATAGAGCTCCCACAATTCTTGCGGTCTTTTTGTAAGTATTCATTATTTATTTTCTTTAAATCGCTTTAAAGCCCCGTTCCAGATCCTCGATCAGATCGTCGATATCTTCGACCCCGATTGACAACCGTATGAAACCGTCGGTGATACCGAGTTCCGCCCGGTTTTCCGGCGGTACCGACGCGTGAGTCATGATTGC
>JAZGHS010000115.1:0-3447 GCA_036481315.1 Candidatus Zixiibacteriota bacterium
TCAGGAGGATAAGTTCCTCACCTTTCCGCTGGCCGAGGAGGAATACGGGATTGATATTCGCCACGTTACCGAAATCGTGGGAATCCAGAATATCACAGGTCTGCCTGACGCTCCGCTTTACGTTAGAGGAGTCATCAATCTTCGCGGAAAAGTCATACCGGTTATCGACGTGCGTATCCGGTTCGCTATGGAGGCGCGCGATTACGACGACCGCACATGCGTCATAGTTGTGGATGTTGAGGACTCATCCGTCGGGCTGATAGTGGATTCGGTTTCGGAGGTTATTGAAATTCCAAAAGCCAATATCGAGCCTGCGCCCAGTGTTAGAAATGGAAAAGGCAGCGACTTCATCTGGGGTCTTGGAAAAGTTGATAACGAAGTCATGATTCTGCTTAATACCCAGGCTTTGATTTACAGCAGCGATTTAGAAATGGTAATTAAGAAAATCGATTGCGAATATCAGGGCGAAGACAACAGTTGCGGGCTGAATAATTGAAAAGAAAAAGAAGTCATTAGAATATGCCACGGTTTTGATAAACGCGGCGAAAAGACTGAAGGGGGAATAATGAGTAGCAAATCAACACTAGCGATTACCATGACGCTTCTTATGTGTTTGTTTCTGCCTGCGACGGCGGCTGCCCAGGGTTTTTCGGCCGTTCTGGATAAATTGGATCTACTGGAAAACCGTCTCGATAAACTCGAATCGGATCAAAAGGAAAAGATCGATAAACTCCAATATAAATTATCGAATCTTGGCACTGACGCCGATTATTCGGAACTGAACAACGCGGTCGAATCGCTGTCATCCGAGGTCGAACTGCTGAGATCGGAATCTTCCGGACAGGGTGAAGAACTTTCGGCCTATAACGATATTTCCGGAGATCTTCGCGGCCTGGTAGGCTTATTGCGCGAGACCATAACCAGTTCGGCCGTAGCGGCTAATGATCCGGGAGCAGAGTTTACGCAAGAATCGTTTGATGATTCTATCCCGCTCGAAATTACCGGATTCGGGGATCTCTTCACCGCCTTCTATAAAGGCGACGAAACAAACAATGATTTTGAAATCGGCCAGGTAGAGGTCGATTTGGAAACCAATATCGACGAAAAAATAATTATCGGCGCGGCGATCGCCTACGATGCCGAAAGCGAAACTTTCGGGCTCGGAGCCTTTACAGTCGATATTCATCTGTTCGATATCGACGCCGGTCATTTTCGTCCCATAAACGGCATAGATCATTCAGGTGTTATAATCGGGCAGTTCGACATTCCCATCGGGATCGATTGGTATGTTTACCCCTCCATAGACCGGAAACTCGTCTCGGCCCCGCTGGCGGCGACTATGACTCACGACGGCTGGAACGATTACGGAATCCAGGGTTACGTGGATACCAGGTACTTTAACGCCGTAGTTTACGGGGTCAATGGTTTCGGGTATCAAACAGCTTACGATAGCATCGGTACGTTTCTCGGCTACAATGAATGGGGTTATGATCCAGAGGACCCGACCCTGGATATTCAGGATTCCGAGATGAAGTTTTCGTTCGGCGGTAGAATCGGGGTCAAACCTCATGAGTTGGTGGAGATCGGCGGTTCTTATGGCGGTTTCGCAAATCAGGAGGATAAGCTGGATATGGCGCTGACTGGTTTCGATATCCAGTTCCATTATGAAAATTTCGCTCTGAAGGGAGAATACATCTCGCATAAAATCGGAATCGCCGACGATAACGAACAGATAAATTCCGGCTACTATGGACAGGGCACCTACGATTTCAGCAATTATTTCGTTGTAGCACGTTACGGAGAATTCGATCCCTATCTTGAAGGCGTCGACAATCTTACCCGATTCAGCGCGGGCATTGGATGGCGGCTTCTCGAAGGTTGCGAAACGAGATTGGAGTATCAGAAAAACTCCGAGGAAAACACCGACGTCACTTACCTTCAGTTGGTGGTTGGATTTTAATTTTGAATTTGAATCAAAAAAAAGAACGAGTCTTTTAACTAAAACAAGGAAATGAGGGGGCAAGAGATGTTAAAAAACATGAAATTGGCGCCGAAGTTGATCGCGTCATTCGTACTGGTGGCTCTGATTATCGTCGTGGTCGGCATCATAGGACTAAACAGTATTAAGAATATTGCGACCATGAGCGATATCATACTTGATGAAGAAGTACCTGTAGCCGATGCCACCATGGAGATGACAATAGCCCTGATTTCAGGTCGTGACGTTATGGGCGAATATATGCTGGCCAACGATGTTGACGATCTGGACGAACTCGAACAGGAATTTAACGCGACCGTGGCTGATTACGATAGGTTCGCGAGTGCGATTCTGAATGGAGCCGAAGAAGAAGGCTGGGTTGTTATTGCCTCGGATAACGAAAAAATAACCAAGCTCATTAATGATGCCGAAGAGTTTCATTCGAAATTCGAGGAAGCCTCTATCGAATTAATGAAATTCCATAAGCAGGCTTTATTGGAGGAAAAAAGAACTATTTCCAACGCTGAGGCGATGGCTTACGGATTTATGGAACAGGTTGATGATTTTTCGTCAAAAGCCGAAGATTTGCAGGAACAAGCGGAAATCCTGGCCGGAGAGGAAATGACCGCGGCCATGTTAAACGCTGATGAATCCCAGGCCAGCGGCACCAAACTGATGATTGCTTTTTCAATAGTAGGATTTATTCTGGCTGTTGTGATAGGATATCTCCTTTCACGCCTTGTTTCCAAGCCGCTTCAAGTTATCACAAATGCGTCCCAGGAAATAGCTCTCGGAGATCTCAATCAAGAAATACATATCGATCAAAAAGATGAGATCGGCCAATTAGCGACCGCTTTCAAACAAATGCTCGAGGGATTGAGAGCCAAAACTAACGTAGCTACCGAGATAGCCCGTGGCAATGTCGATGTTGAGGTTGATGTCGCTTCTGAAAAGGACGCTTTAGGAAAAGCCATGGATGAAATGAAAAATTCCATCGCGGCTCTTATAAAGGAAGGCAAAGTTCTTGCCAAAGCGGCCAAAGAAGGCGATCTTGAGAAGCGTGGAGAAATTTCAAAATTCCAGGGTGGCTACCGTGAGATCATTCAGGGCATGAACGATACAATCGAAAATATCCTCAAGCCCGTAAATGAAGCGGTTGGATGCCTGTCTGAAATGTCTAAGGGTGATCTGTCCGTTTCCGTAACGGGAAATTACGAGGGTGATCACGCCATAATGAAAGAAGCCTTAAACAGCACTCTCGCCGGCCTAAACGATATACTCTCTCAGGTAGCGGTGTCCGCCGAGCAGATCGCCAGCGGATCGCAGCAGGTCTCCGATTCCGGCCAGTCGCTCTCACAGGGCGCCACCGAACAGGCCAGTTCCTTAGAAGAGGTTACCTCATCCATGACCGAGATGGGCTCCCAGACCAAGCAGAACGCCGACAATGCCACCCAGGCCAATCAACTGGC
>JAZGHS010000116.1:0-11421 GCA_036481315.1 Candidatus Zixiibacteriota bacterium
CCACCTCGCCGATCATCCGGGAATTCAGTCCGGAAGCTACCTCAAAGAGATGACGGGCCGCTTTGTCGTCTCTATATATATACGCTTTTGCTGTTTCCTCCGGGGGAATGTCGCAGATATTTCCGAAAAGTTCTCTTAGTTTCTCCTCTGGGAAGTGTATTTGAGGGGATATATAAATCTCCACCCGGTTACATGTGGATACGATTGTCGCACCGTCGATTTCGGATATTTTCAGAATATTTTTGTAAGTCTCCGGGAATTTTTCAGGTTCGATCGCCGCCTTTTCCCGAATCTCCAATTCGGAGGTTTGGTGGTTGATACCTATCATCTCGAGATTCATACCGACTCTCCGGGGTATGTGACGATTATGGAGATGACAATCAGTACGAAAATCACTGCCGAAAGCAAAACCGAGAACGCGGCCAGTTTACGCTGTCCCAGAAGCTTGAATTTACTTGCGGCGCTGACGATGGCGATAATAACCCAGAATACCAAAGCGATCCCCAGATGTCCTTTAAGCAATGAGTAAAAATCGGTATGCTTTAGCATCCATATTGTCCCCGCGACCATGCCTGCCGAAATTAATGACCATCCGGTAACAAGAGTTGTCGAGCGAAGATAATTGAGATCCCCCAGCGATGGCATTAATGAGTAAAAAGGACCGAATTTTCTTTTCTTGATCCGCTGGTGTAAGACGAGATAGCCCATGCCGTATACACCGGTTCCCAAAAGCAGGGCGACGCCGCCCATAGAAAAGGCTATATGCAATCCGACCCAGAAACCGCGGAACATCTCCGGTGCGATAGCATTCTGTGTTCCGAGAATTATCGAAATTAAAATCATAAAGACTACGGCCAATAACGGGAGGACAACGAGTATTCCCTGTTCAATTTTTCTCTGTATGTAAAGATGCGCTGTCCAGATTAAAAATCCCTGAAGCGCGGCCAGTTGGCCCACGGTTATAAACGGTATTTGCCTCTGGTAGATCGAAAGCATCAGAATCCAGACGAAATAGAGTCCGAACGAGAACCAGCTTATTCGGTTAGCCCATTTTTCGGTATATTTATCGGGATGATTGGCCATGTGAACCCAAGTAGCCAGGAGACTACCGAAAGCGGCCAGGGTTAACGCCGGTATCAATAGAACTAAAACGCTTATCATCATACTTGCCTCACAATATTCCCATATAGATCGGTAACCCTGAAAGCATCCTTGACACACCCGTTGACCGATACTCCCCTGTACGACGCTCCTGTGAAGAACAGGCCGGGTAGGTCCTTTTCAAGGTTTTCTATTACCGATAATTTATCCAGATGCCCTACGATATATTGAGCGATACCTTTCGGATGACGAAAGATTTTTTTAAACGATGGTTCTTTATTTATCCCCAGTAGTTTATCCATATCATCATGCGCGATGCTATTTATCGACGAAAAGGATTCTTCAGCGATTGCATAATCGTGAGCCCCGCCTAAGATTGTTCTTAAGAGATGATGATTGACGGGGGCCTGGCCGGGGAAGATGGAATCGCTCCATAAGCAACCGAGTGAGCGGATACCCTCGGATCTGGGAATTAATACGCCGAATCCATTTACATCATGAGCGATATTTTCTTTTGGATGACCGTGGCAGACAACGTCGACAGGGGCAAACGGGATGGCGTTTAGTTTTCCGGCTGTAACATTATCCAGATCGTTTACGATTGTGGCTGCCTCGAACGACGGGCAGGCCAGGATGACGGAATCGGCCTCGAACAGTTCGTGTTCGGTTTTCACAACGAATGATCCATTCGAGTATTCTATTCTTTTTACCGGCGAGGATATCTTCAGTTCACTTTCGAATTGTCCGGCTAGAGAATCGGTTAGTTCACCCATCCCGCTTTTGAAAGTATGCAGTAACGCTCCGGGTCCGCCGGGTCCGCCCGCCTTTTTGCCGGTTTTTTTGGCCTCGCGTTTTTTCCCGATTAGCGCTTTAAACAGTCCTCCGTATTCTCGCTCCATGGAATACATATTAGGAAATACCGCTTTTAACGAAAGCTCGTCGATATTACCGGCAAAAATCCCCGAGACCATGGGATCTAGCAGGAGTTTCGCGAAACTTTCGCCAAGACGACGTCGTCCGAAAGATAACACGGTCTCATCACCATCGCCTTTATAACGGGGGATGAAAAACTCTAAACCCATCCGGAATTTCGCGCTCCAGGGGAGGATATCCGATTTTAAGAATTTCAAAGGATGCAGGGCGATCTCGCGCATCTTGCCGCCATGATATATAAATCGTCGGCCCGCGGATTCGTCGGCTGGTACCAGCCTGTCTTTCAACCCGAGCATATCGATCAGCTCTAATGTCGCCGGTTCGTTATCCAAAAAACCGTTGGGACCCCGCTCACAGGTATAGCCGTCGATCATCTCCGTTCTAGTCGAGCCGCCGTGACGATCACCCGCCTCCAGAATGGTGAGGTCGAGATTGATCCCCATCTTGCGGCAGTTTTTCCTGATCAGATATGCACAGGAAAGCCCGGCTACTCCGGCGCTTACAACCACGACTCGATTTGACGCTTTATTATCACTCATTATAGTATTCCTCTAAAACCATTTCGGTCAGGGCCTCTGCGAATTCGGGGTCGTCGTTGAAAACCCTGATACGATTTACCGATTTTGCCCCCTTATTCTTAGCCTGTTCGGAAGCGATAATATCGAGATCGTAGAGTGTCTCCAGGCAATCAGCCACGAAGCTCAAAGGCATCAAATGCAGATCAACCCCTGTCGCCGATATTCTGTCGATTTCGCTATCGAGAGAGGGCCCGATCCATTTCAGAGGGCCGACCCTGCTCTGGTAAGCCAGAGACCAGCCTATGTTTTCCGGTATCGAATTTCCCAGCGATTTCGCGGTATGGTTTACTTGATCGGGGTAATCGTCACCATTTCTCACGTTCCGCGCCGGTATCCCATGAGCGACAAATAAGACGTGGGCATATTCCCGTTTTTCACTCAATGACTCTTTGAGATAGTCTTCAAGTATGGCGAGAAATCTCTCATTATTGCCCCACGCGGGCACGTTTTTTAGTTTGAGGTTTAGTTTGCCGGCGACCCTGCTCGCTTCTTTTTCGATAGAGCCTGACATTGCTCCGGTGCGATGGGGAAAAAGGGGGAGCAGGATGATCTTTTCTATGTTCTGATCGGCCAGATTGTTCAGAGCTTCCTCTATTGTGGGAGATGTATACCGGAACGCGAAGGAGACATCGAGTTTTTTGCCTGATTTATTCACGGCGGATCTTACCAGATCGGCGAGTTTCTTTGTCCATTCCAAAAGCGGCGACGATCCTCCGATAAGTTTATAACGATCCGCGACTTTTTCTTTTCTTTTCGATATTATATACGAAGCCAGGGGCTTTCTAAGAAAACCGGGTAGAGGCAGAATGGCCGGATCGTTGAAGATCGCGCGAAGATATCCGGGTACCTCGCTTAAATCCCGCGGTCCTCCCATGTTGACCATTAAAAGAGCCTGTTTCATTATCGTCCCGTCAAACCGTCTTTGAAAACTCGCCGGCGGATTTTTCTGTCAGGTATCTATCGAATGGCATTGCCAGATTTCTCAAGAAAAGCTGTCCCAGCGGCGTTATTCTGTAACTGTCGCCGTCGGGATAAATAAGCCCCTCATCCTCGTATGGTTTTAACTTAGCCAGCGCTGTTTTCATCGCCTCGATTGTATTATTATTATCGTCGACATCTTTCGGGATTTTTATTTCGAGGTTGCACATCAAATGATTGATAAATTCCTTGCGGATGATATCGTCGCCATCGAGCTTGTATCCCTTGGTTACGGGAAGTTCTCCATCCGATATTTTCGACTCATAAGGTTCGGGCGGGAAGAGGTTTTGGACGAAGAGATCTTTAAATTCGCTTATGGCGGAGCATCCCAACCCCAGAAGCTCCAAGCCGGCGTTGGCGGTATATCCCATAAAATTGCGCCAGATTCGTCCGTTGATCTTGGCTTGTGCCAATTCGTCATCGGATCGGGCAAAATGATCCATACCGATCGCCTCGAAACCGTTATCGATAAAGAAACGGTTGGCGTCAAGGAGCATCCCGAGCCTCTCGCGTGACGATGGAAGCTGATCTTCTTTTATTCCCTTTTGATGTTTTATTTTCGACGGCAGATGAGCGTAACCGAAACAGGCCAGCCGATCGGGGCCGAAATCCAGAACGCCTTTCATAGTTTGCGCCCAGGTAATTCGATTTTGCAGAGGTAAACCGTATATCAGATCGATATTGACGCTGGTGAAACCGTGCTCTTTGGCGGAATCGACAAACCGCTTCATGTCGTTGGCGGAGTATTGCCTGCGTACCGCCCATTGGACATCGGCGTTGAGATCCTGCAGACCGGCCGATATACGCTTGAAGCCTCTTTTTACAAGGATCTTCAGATGTTCCGCGGTCGTAACCCTGGGATCGACTTCAATAGACCTATCCACGTTTTCGCTGCCGGGAATGCGTTCGATCAGGTAATCGAGAAGTTCGGCCAGCATATCGGGCGGAGTATGGGTTGGCGTACCGCCTCCGAGATGAAGCTGGCTATGAGTGAGGCCGTTGGGCAGATGCCTTGAGACAAGGTCGATCTCTTTTTTGAAAGCGTCGATATATGTTCTGACCTTATCTGTATTCTGCGTGATGCATGAATTACATCCGCAATAAAGACATCGCGATTTGCAAAAAGGAAGGTGTAAATAGACCGCTACCGGTTTGCTTTCGACGCTGATCCTTTCGAGCGATTTTATATACGGCTCGACTGGGAATTCGGATTTCCAGACGGGTACGGTCGGGTATGAGGTGTATCTCGGTCCCCTGGTATCCATCTTTTCGACAAGCTCGAAAATCCTCTCTTCGGGGATTTCCTTTAACTGCTTGAAACTCATTTGCCGCCCCCACGGATCTCGTCGAGCATAGTCTCAACTGCCGATATCGGTGTCATCGGTAAAATACCGTGACCGAGATTGAAAATGTGGCCTCCTGGTCCTTCGGCAGATTCGATCACCCGTCGGACAGCGTTCCTAACTCCGGTTTCGTCGCCGAGAAGGACTGTGGGATCGAGATTTCCCTGGATTGCTATATCTTCGCCGAAAACATAACGCGCGGCGGGTATGGGGCATCGCCAATCGAGGCTGGCCACATCGCAACCGGAATCTTTTATTTCCTTTAAAAGATGCGTGCCGTTATGAGCGAAATATGTTTTAGGAACGTCGATTTTTTTAAGCGTGTCGAAAATCTTTTGCACGATTGGCAGGTTAACAGAGCGGAAATCATAAGCGTTTAAAATCCCGCCCCATGTATCGAATATCTGGATTGCGTCGGCGCCGGCCTCTACCATCGCTTTCATATAATCGGCGACCATTACGCCGAGTTTCTCCAAAAGCGAGTTGAAAGCCTCCGGCTCCGAGTACATCAATTTCTTTATATTCGCGAATGGATTCGGTTTACCTCCCTCTACCAGGTAAGTGGCCAATGTAAAAGGCGCCCCGGCGAAACCGATTAACGCAATCTCTGCGGGAAGTTCACGCCTGATCATTTTGATGGCGTCGAGAACGAAACTCATATCTTCCCGCGGCTCCACAGGTCTCAATGATTCTATATCCTTAATCGTTCGGATAGGGGGATCGATCCTCGGGCCTTCACCCTCCCCGAAAGTCAGATTCGCTCCCATGGGAACCAGGGGTATGAGGATATCGCTGAATAAAATGGAAGCGTCGAAACCGAACCTGCGAATCGGTTGTAAGGTCACCTCGCAGGCGATTTCGGGGTTGTTGCAGATATCCAGAAACTCATGTTTGGCGCGAACCTCGCGGTATTCCGGTAAGTATCGTCCGGCCTGACGCATCAGCCAGGCCGGGGGGACGTCCATTTTTTCGCCGCGGCAGGCGCGGATATATTTCAAGTTAGCGGTATCAGTCACAAGACCTCTCTATTTTTAATTTAATGTTTCGTTAGATATTTTCTTCGATAAAGAGTGGCAAATCCAGAACAAAAGTGATCATATTCGAATCGTCCGCCTTACTCAACATACCCTTTCCGCCGATCAGCTCCGCCATGGCCCGGAGGTTTTCAAATTCCGGTTCGATCTGAGCGTTAATTATCTCGTCGGACTTGGCCATAATCTCGCAGGATACATTCAGTCGAGCATAACCGTCGGTATTTCTCAGCGCGATATTGATTCCCTTGTCATCGGCGACAATCCTTGCCGCCATTAAAAGATAACTTCGGGCGATTAAAGACCATCGCTCCGGATTGGTTACCGCTTTAACATTTTCTTCGATATCTATTTCTACGCTTAGCTCGAGTTGCTCGAATGGATTATCGAATTCGGATAATATCGATGCGGTTTTTTTCGAAAGATCGGTTAAGTTTATCGATATCTTTCGTTTGCCGGCGGCCAGAGATTGAATCACCGAAACATGGTTGCAGGCATGGGATATTTTAAAGATATGGGTTTTGATCCCGGCTATTAATCGGGTCCTTTCCGGTTCGGAAATACCAGATTGCTCGAGTAGTTCGATATCGCGCTGTAATAGCTCTGCCGGATCCTTCATTACCGCCGAGGCCATAGTGAGAATTCCGGCGGTTTGGTTTTCAAGATCGGTCTTCTTCTTGATAGTCCAGTATAGAAACCAGATACCGGCGAAAATCAGAAGGCTGAAGAAAGCTCCCTCTGAGACGAACATCCTGACCCGTTTGCGGGCAACCGTATCGAGACGTTTTTTAGCCTCGGAGGTAACCGTCAGCTCCCCATCGAGGGAAAGTTCCAGGTCGGGAAATGTATTTTGCAGCCATTGTTTTGAAACGATATCGGAATCGCCGGTTTCGTCCAACCTCTGTTCGGCTGTAGCCATCTGCTGAATCCAGATATCATTTTGATGGGTGGAAATCCTGTTTCCCTCGCCCACCTGGAAGATCACCCACCAACTCAGTTGCGCGAGGGCGACAACCGAGAGAATCAAAAATAAAATAAAATGCCAGCGTGTCGGTCTATTTTTTTTCATGACGATTCTACATTCCTTTTATCAAGAATCTCGTTAATGGTTTTTGCGCAATCGCGATTGCTTACTCCCCGGCTGAGAGCCGTATCCGAAAAGCCGGATTTTTTAAGCTCTTTTAGCGTGGTCTGTCCGATAGCCAGAGCGGTAAACTCATCTCTCTCCGACCAAGCGTCTGAAAACGCTCTGACGGCGCTGGGCGCGGCATATAACACAATATCCCATGGAGCGGTCGATTTCAGCTCGGTCAGTAATGTTTTTGAATCGATCGGCTCGACCCTGTAGCAGACCCATCTGTCGATATTAGCCCCCGCTTTTTTTAATCTATCCGGAAAATCTAAAAGCGATTTTTCAGCGCACGGCCACAATACCGATAACTCGCCAGGGTCGTTCGACGTTTCCAGAATCTCTCCGGCTAACGTTAAACCGTCGGCATTCTCGGCAACAATATCAGGCGCTTTCAATACACGCTTGATTTCTTTCGCCGTAACCGAACCAATCGATGCTATTTTGGTTGTTACAGGGAGAAATCCGCCGTATTTTTTCAAGGCGTCGCCAAATGTTTTTACGCCGTTCGCGCTGGTGAAGGCGAGCCAATTGTAATCGTCAAGTTCCGGAATAGCGTTATCGGCGATATGTACAACCCTGGTTACCGGTACAGCGAAAGAGTCGATCCCATCTTTTCTCAAAAGATCGAGGAGTTTCGCCGCCCTATCCGGCGTACGTGTTATTAAGACTCTTTTTGTCATTTACCGCTTTTTGTTAAGGTTTTGTAAAGTCGATTTCCGAGTCGTTCGGGATTGTCGCCTTCGACCTG
This sequence comes from Candidatus Zixiibacteriota bacterium, assembly GCA_036481315.1. Lineage (GTDB taxonomy): Bacteria > Zixibacteria > MSB-5A5 > UBA10806 > UBA10806 > JAZGHS01. The sequence goes on from JAZGHS010000116.1 coordinate 7,845, forward strand.
TTCCCAGATATAGTTTTCGGTATCGCCGCCCCAGAATCCACGAGCGTGCCAGAGATCGTCCTTACGCCATGCATAGACCCCCAACGGAAGACCGCATCCACCCCCGAAAAGTGCCATGACATCCCTCTCAATACGAGTCGCGTCGGCGGCTTCTCTGTCGTGTATGATCTCGCGGACCGAGTCGATAATTTTATCGTCGGACCTCATCTGAATAGCAAGGGCACCCTGGCCCGGTGACGGCACGAATCGGAGTGGATCGAGCCGGGCTACCTCGAAAGCCGAAAGATCGAGTCCTAAACGTCGCACCCCTGCCGATGCCAGAAATATAGCGTCGTATTGCCCCTCGGCGAGTTTACGTAAACGCGTGGGGACGTTTCCCCGAAGATCCTTGATCTCAAGATCGCTCCTTATTGCCCTAATCTGTCTTTCACGTCGGACGGCGCTTGTACCCACGACCGCTTTTTGTTTCACCGGAATAGTATCCGAATCCGGTTGGTATGCGTCTTTATCTATTATAATGAGATCGGCGGGGTCCTCGCGTTTGGATATTGCCGCGACCACCAACCCATCGGGACATTCCGATGGCATATCCTTGAAGGAATGGACGGCGAGATCGATCCTGCCGTCTAAAAGAGCTTCCTCGAGTTCCTTGGTGAAATAGCCCCTGCCCTCCAGTTCGCGCAACGGCCTGTCGGTTATGATATCCCCTTTGGTTTTTATCAGTACCTGTTTGATTTCTATACCCAGCCTGTCCGAGATCGCTTTTGCGACGGTGCCGGTTTGAGTAGTCGCGAGATCACTACCGCGAGTTCCTATTTTCATCGGATTCCCATCTTTTTTTCAACAGTCCTTTATTCTATCAGGCCGGAACGTAATCAATATCAGGCCTAAATTAAAACCAGAATAATGATTATTTTAAATGCCAATTATGACAATAATCATAAAAACAACCGAAATTGTTAAAAATTTCACAAAATATATACTCTTATCGATATTTAGAGCAATAAAAAAAATAGCCCCCCCGCCGGATTTATCGGGCAGGGGGGCAATGCTTGGTAGCGCTACGGGGAATCGAACCCCGGTCTGATGGCTGAGAACCACCTGTCCTAACCCCTAGACGATAGCGCCGTGTTGGGCTAAAATAAGCCGTTTTCCTGATCAGTCAACACAAAAAATTAGCTGGCTATCGTCGATTATTGACCGTAGCGGCTTTTGTAAAACTCGAGCTGTCGCTTGATCTGTTCCTCCGAAAGACCCTTTCTCCATGCGTGTAGTTCGTTGTCAAGGTACTTTTCGCTCACTCCAGGCAAAAGCCCTTCAGCCTCTGGAATGAATTTAAAATAGAAATGTTTTGCGACTTCGTAAAATCCATGCCATTGAGTATAGTCCGGACCCATCATCGCGGCGCCGTGGCGCGCTCTACGTCCCTCATGATGCCACAATTCGAAAAACGTCCATTCGATTTTATCGTCAAATGGGGTTTTTGTAATTTTCCCTTCCGATTTCAGATCGTCCATCATATTTTTCGCCGGTATCGCGAATTTTACGTTGTAATGTTCTACCGCGTTATCGAACTGGATGAAGAAATTATTGACCCATTGAAGGCCATGGCAATTATTACAGACTTCTGTCATCTTGTTTCGTTTGCCTTCCCAGTTTTCGAGTCTAGTCGAAACTATGGGCCGCAATGTCCATGAAATCCTGCCGCCCACCTCGTGGCTGATAGGCTGATCAATTGTAGCCGACATATGACAGGTGGCGCATGTCGGGGCCGCGCTGTAGTCCTTGCCTAAAACCCAGGAATCGGATTCGAGATTCATTTCTTTTTCTGATGCGTAGAATTTTATGCCATGCTTCGATTCGTTATATATCTCGATCTGCGGATGGTCAGGTCCCATATGACATCGCCCGCAATTCTCTGGTCTACGTGCTTGCGCTGAGGAAAAAGAGTGTCTTAAATGGCAAGCGGAACAAGATCCGCGTGAACCATCCGGATTAATCCTGCCGATTCCCGTATTGGGCCAGGTGGCCGGATCGAGTTTGCCGTTTTCCATGACCCTTACTTCGGATCCGTGGCATTGGCGGCATCCCAATATTGTCGCGGGTGTACCCTCGACAATTTCGCCCAGAAAATTATCCAACGAGCCGATAAACTCGGCGCCATGGGCGTGACGGGATTCGCTGTTTTCTCTGGTTTCTGCCTCATGACATTTCCCGCAGTCCAGGGGTGAGACGATTGTAGCGATTATCGCCCCGTTATGCTCGAACGCGTCGACCTCACCTTTTTCAGCCTGATGACAGTCGATACATCCGATATCGGCCAAAGCATGCTTCGATTCCTGCCAATGTTTTATCAGCGACGGATTGCTTTGCTGGTGGCATTCGATACATTCTTTAGCGCTTATCCCGTCGGTCAATATTAATAAAAGAAGCGCGATAAACATCGATAAAATGATACGAATTTTCTTCAATTTTCCTCCTTTTATAAGTCTCTCTCGCAGACCATAATCAGATCTTTCGATTTTTGCGAGAATCTCTCTTTCGAATAGCTCCCGAATGCTCTTATTTTACCGAATCCCGCCGTTTTCAATTCTCGCGAGAGATCGGATTTGATCCACGGTCTTATTTTTCCCCTTCGAACTGTAATTTTTGGAGGGATTTTCGAAATATCAATTAAGCTGACCACGAAGTCGATCAGAGTTTTACCGTAACGGTACTGTTTAATTCTAATGACATCATCGAGGATTTCCGTGCCGAATGTTTTCGGCCGGGCTTTCAGGATTCGGTCGTAATTTAGAAGCTGGAATACGAGCGAACCGCCCGGTTTGAGATGTTTTGCGCAGTTTTTCAATAATTTTCTCGAATCCCGTGCGCTTTGAATGATAGGGAGAGTATTGCCGAGGCAAAGGAGTAAGTCGAATTGTTTTTGCAGGTTTATTTCGATGATATTCCCGTTGATAAAAACCGTTTCGGAGTTATGACTTTTCGCTTTTTGCCTGGCTTTTTTCAACATTTCGGGGGAGAAATCTACCCCGGTAACGTCGTATCCCTCAAGGCTGAGCCCCACCGCCACCGTACCGGTACCCGCCCCGAATTCGATTATTTCCCGGACTTTTAACGATTTGACTAGTCCTAAGAGCCCGTCCGGGAGCAACGATTTTCTGGTCAAGAATCTATCATAACTGCCGGCGATTACTCCCTTAAATTTACCCAAATTGTCAACCTTTCTTAACGTAATTCGTTTGCTCTTAGTATTTTAGCAAAGAAGCGGGGCGAGTCAAGACAAAACTTAAGATTTAGAGACAATTGACTTTAGAAAGATTTTTTTGAAAAATGACAATTTATTTCTGGCGAATTCGATTTTTTTTATTATTTTGTTATCGTTAAAAGGCCGGAATAGATAACGATTTGCCTTAAATGAAACAATAACCTTTACATTGAGGAGGAACATTATGAAGCTTGCGCTAACGGTTTTGTTGATGTTGCCGTTGGTATTCGGTGTGGTAAACGCCGAAAAAGCCCGTCTGGTAGGGACGCCGATCCCGTTTGACGGAACCAACATTGTCGAGGGCGATAT
>JAZGHS010000117.1:0-8163 GCA_036481315.1 Candidatus Zixiibacteriota bacterium
TAGCCGATCCGAGGGTCACGATGATTACAAAACAATAAACTAATTTTCGCATAATATCTTTTCCCTCAGGAAATATATCTTAAAATCCGATTTTAGCAACGAAAAAGGAAATATAATCTAAGCTAAATACAAACGCCCCGGCAAACGAAGCCGGGGCGTCTTTAAAACTTAATTTAATCATTTATTCGGCAATTTTATTCGATACTGGTTTTCGGCGGCATGGGCGGCATAAAGGCAGGAGTCGGAGGATCCGCCGAAATGCTGTTTACCGGAGTAATTATACCGGTTTCGCCGTCAACTGTGCAAACGTGCCACCACCAGTTCGAACTCGCCGAACCGGAGGGTACGTTGAAATGCTCCACGGTACCGTCGGGCCTGAGCGCGTCGACTTGCGCTTCGGACGTGGTAATATCGCCTGTGCCGGCGTAATGATAGACGGCGTAAATATATGTACCTGTATAGGGCTGCCAGACGGTTATATGCTCGGGTCCGTAGCTGGAAACATCGTCCACATCAAGATCGACGTACGGTGCGCTTGCGGCGATCCCGGCGTTACCGTAATAAATATGATGGACATAACCGTCGATCGACGGAGTCCAGATATGAGAATCGAGATCCGAGGGATTTTCTCCCCAGGTCAATGTAAACTGGACTAAGAAATTTCGATTCATCCCGATATCATCGATAACAATAATCGGTAATTTGCCATCAATGAAATTCAAAACCTTGGTATGAATAGTATCGCCGTCAAAAACCCGAAGCTGAAGGCTTACAAGGCTGGCGAATGTGGGCACGTCGGCGATTCTATTTACCAGGAATGACGCTGTTTGCCGCCCCGCGCCGATTGAGCTGGAGACCTGCGGGGTTAAATGCACGAAAGTACCGCCTGTGTAATCAACCGAATCGGTGAGGTTGTACAAACCAGTCATATTGTAATCCTGAGCTACGGGGGTAACCCACTCATCGCTTTCCAGTGCGTCCAGATTAGGGACGGCTGTATCGAACCCGTAGGAAGACAGCCCGGCGGTTCTCATGATGATGGTTATATCGGCATCCCTTGCCGCTATCGATTGGGTCGAGTTTTCGCCCGCTGTAACGGCGGGGACGGCGGGCCTGGCGTTAGATTGAGCATCGTCGTAGGAAAGCATGTTAAGGCTGGTGTAATAAGAACCATTGGGACTGCTGGCCACGGCCAGGAGATAATCTTTTAACAGATATGCTCTGGCGCTCATCCCGGATAGAGGCTGTTCGTAGGTATTCACTACCTTGATATTAACAGTAAACGGCCCGACATCGACCGAGGCGATACCTTCGGAGTCGGTAGTTCCCGTTGCTACTTCCGGGGATTCGGGGTAAACCGTTTTCTTGCCGCATCCGGTCATCATCGCTAACAGAATGACCAATATTACTACGGTTGTTTTTCTCATGATCATACCTCCCTGTATATTTTCTAGAATAATTCTTCTAACTCCCCATTAATAAAGGAAATTGCCTCTAAATATGGATATTCGGACGCAAACGGCCGGTCTTTAGGATAAATCGACCCAAATAGCTGCAGAGAGGGAGAATATGATCTTATTTTGATTTGACACAGAACTAAAATAAAGGGGGAGGCAAGTAGCCTCCCCAGGAATTGAGATTCTCAATTATCTTTTCAAGCGATTTTATCTTTATCGGAATTCGCTTTTTTGCGGGCCATTGAGGCCTGAGCGGCACGTCGGGCCCCGTCTTTACCGATACCGGTAATATCGATAATTCTATCAACCGCCCGATCGAGCCAAACCGACCAGTGCGCCTGCGGGAATTTCAGGCGAAAATAATCGGTAACGTCATCGGCGATTAACAGGACATGTTGAGCCATCTCTTTGTTACGCCTTACTTTAAGAAACGGTATAAGCTCTTTTTTGACCACATATCCCAGGTAAATCAACAGGATCGTTCCGAGGGCGGCGATTGACTTCTCTGTCAGCAAACCGCCCAGAAACGAGAACAGTCCGGCTTGAATCAAATCTGGTATTTCGGGGCTGGGCATAAATATCCTCCATTTTAATCTAATTGCCAGCTATTAAGATCGGGAACTTCAGATTTGGTTTTGTAAACAATCCCCGACGGGTATTCGATTGTGAAATAATATCGGGAAAGGGGATCTGAAAGAAGTGAGTTGGGGAATAGATCGATCTCCCAGTAACCGATGGAATTGGTTTGGACCATTTTCTTAAACGGGGTTATCAACACATCGGAATATTTGACGGGATTATATTCGGCCGGGATTTCGACATTGACAGTTACATCAGAAAGAGGCAGCCCGGTGAAATCGTAGATCCAACCGTAAACACGGCATAGATCGGGTGACGCTGGATTGCCGGGATCGAACGAAGTAATCCAGAGAGAATCGGTCCCTCCCCCCTGCGCTACGACCAGCGTATCGGAACCGGGATTGAAATTATTGGCCGCCAAAGCTACGTAGAAGCTGTCGGAATCGAGATCCAATATCAGCCTGCCATTTGTATCAGTAGTCAATCCGTTCACTTTCACCGTTGTTTGATCGATAGTCCTTAATGTCGTTCTAACACCCTGAACGAGTGTTGAATCGTCGGCATTGAGTACGATCAGGGTTTCCGGTTCGGTCCCTCCACCGGAAAGGGAGAGATTATCTATTTTACCATGAAGATCGTTGATCCCGTCGATACCGACACTATTGGCCAGCCATTGTTGTAAAGTCAGGTTTGTATACGACGATTCTGTAGAACCGAACGCTCCCACTTTTTCTTGTATGGAAACCGAGTCATATCCTGTTGAAAAAAGCAAGGAATCGATTTTACTGAATATCGAATCGGGAAGCGATCCTGAATTTTGGAGAACTTCGTACCCGTATTTTCCCGCTGTATAATGACCGGTGGTATCGTCGTCCCAGACACCGTCGGCGACAGCGCGTTTGAGATACTGCATAAAATCCGATGAATCGGTGGGGAATGCGGTCGTATCGATATTAGCCCAGACGTAATCGCGCATTTCCAGCCAAGCGGACGACGTTACTTTGTTCGCGGAGATAGCGTCGTTCGCGAGAACAACGCCGTCGCTAAGATGATTGAAACTCGATCGGCTCGATACGGAAGTATCTATTCGAGCGAACAGATCTTTGGCCTCGTCGTTTATTTTAGTAAAGCTGAAAATATTCGGGGTTGGCTGATCTTGAACCCAGAACAGGACCTGCCCGGAATACAACCCCTCCCCCTCGGCGGCATCCAGAACATTTACCGGATTAGTGAAATAATAATACTCCACTCCGGCGATCGAGACGGTGTCTATGTAAGAGGTGGATTTCGGCGATACGCTTCGCTGAGAGTAGGTGTAAGAGTTCGTTCCTTCTCCGTGATACCATGTCACCAGATGTACCGAGTCGGGATCGGCGGATCTTCCCAGAGTATCGAGACAGAATAATGGAAATGTAATGGTATCGTTAACCGATACCAGACCGAAATCGACAGCGTCGGCAGGTGGAGGTGGGATCGAAAAGAGGATCGCCATTAGAATAAGGATCATTGATTTGTTCATATTAATCTCCCGATATAAGTTTCAGCAGTTTTAGCCGTCGTCCACTACCCGACATAGTAAAGTAGATGGTTACCCTTACATGATCGATGCTCAGATTGTCTGCGATGGCATCGGTATCTCTGATCAGTACGCCGAAATTGGCGTTCTGAATTTCCGATGGTGTCCATGCGGTTCCCCAGAGGTCGCTTGGCCCGCCTACGACGATATAGGCCTCGTTGGATATGCCGTTCGGAAGAGTCGCGGCGGTTTTCCACGATCCCGCCGGCGAGCTTCCGTTTTTGGTAAGAGCGACATCGATCTGATCACCCGCGGGCGGAAAGGCCGACGACCCGTAGCCTTCGATCTCGATTTTGATACCGTCGATAGTCCCCAAAACACTGGAAAACCCATACGAGGTAATCGTCATGATATCCTGAAGGGAATTATTATAGCTAGCTCTGGTATCGTCAGAAGAAAAAGTATAGGTTGGATGTTTCCAATTCGTCCCGGACGCGCTCGCGGGATCGTTGGGACCTTCGGACGACGCGTAAATCGCCGGAGCCGCTAAAAGGAGAAATACCGCGGTTATCACCTTGGTTTTCATACAACGAGGGCGCGCGGTTATTTTTCGCGAAATCAGGTTCATAATTTAAGCTTTCGACGGGGGTTTGAGCGAACCGATCAGGCCGGAATAATTTGAAAGCAGAGAGTAAGCCTCTTTTTTATATATATCCGAAAGTGACGACCACGATCGCGCCTCCTGGGCGTTGTTGGATAGGTTTCTTGACGGGGAGATCGATTCCATGGCTCTAATACGGCAGATAATCGAAACCGAAAGATATGTCTCGGCGGTGACAAGCGATCTATCCGTTGAATCGCGATGTGTATCGTCGATAAACGAAATGATCTGATCATTGGCCTCGGTTATAGCGTTATCCATTGCCTCATCATCGAGACCCCCGAACTCGGCGGTGTAATCGACAAAAAGACGTTGTCCCGATTCGATAGCGCCTGAGGATTTACGGCGAAGCTTCCCCCCCTGCGAATCAAAATCATAATCAACCCCGCGCTGATAGAGCCTGTAATGCATATACCAGGCTGTCGCGTTCCCTCCCGATGGTATCGCACCGGATACAATCCGGCTTATCTGCCCGGTATTGTAATCGACATGGTAATCGATATTCTCGACATATATGGTCCCCAGCGAACTATCGGCGGCGACTACGACGGTATCGGGCATTAATTCGGTATGTGAGAGGTTAAACGAATCCGATCCCGAGAAGCTGATATCCGCGCGGCTGGGTTCTATCTGTTCTTTCCCTTTAACCTTCTCGGTATCTTTCAGGATCATCCGTCGTCCCAAGGATACATAATCGGTGCTGGCTAAGACGACCGATTCGTTTTCCGCGGTTATCGATCCTATATGATGATCGAGAATATGTTTTTTAACGATGTCTCTGGTTGTAAACGGCATTAACTCATCTCCAGTATTAAAAGGTCGACTTTCGAGTCAGCGGGTTCGTTTCTGTCTCTGGCGATTCTGAACGATGAAGGACCGACAGTACCCCGGATGTAGGCATTGACTTCGTTTTTGGGAATCAGGACTATTTCGGCGTTTGCAATCGATGCCGGAAGATTATTACCGCGATGATCTACAAGGTCGCTGAAATTAACAACCTGCTCTACCCCCCCGGCGAATTCCCGGAGATAGACGATACGAGAGTTCGATGAATCCGCTTCTGTGGCAATCATGTCGGATTCAACAGCGCCGCCGTCGCCCCAGACCCTGAAATCGCGGACGAGCCATTTACGGTTCGATTTGAGATAATCGAGAGTGATATTCATTTTCCCTCAACCTTCATAATGATTTTTCGCCAGCGCGAGATCGGCGAATCGCGGCGCGGGGATGAGCATCGAGCCGACTGGATTGGTTGTATAAGCGGTACCGACCCAGGCCCGAACCCAGTAGGCCAGGTGACCGTTAACAGTGCCGATCTGCCAGTCCGATGGGATCGACTCGCCGTCTGTCCAGAGGTAAACGAGACTATCGGCTGAATCGAAATGATAGACACCGCTCTGGGGAATAAATGTTTTCCACAGGGAACCGTCGAAATACTCCCACACCACCTGCCCACCCGCGCCATTGACCGAAAGTAATATCGCGGTACAAACGAATCTCTCTTGTTTTCCGAGATACAGGCAATCGTCGACAGCGTCAAGGAGCGCCGACGATTCCGAATGGAAAATATCGCCGGTTACGCTATCCGCGGCTTCCGAAGATTTATCCTCGTATCTGGTCGCGGCTGAATCATCGTAAACAAATACCTTTTCGAACAGTCCCGAGGCGGCGCTGAAATCATCGACGGAGAAGGTATCTCCTGTTTTTCTGGCGTGACGTAATATGCCGTAATCGCCTCCCTGTATTTTGGCGAAGAATATATCGGAGACTTTATCGGCATAGAGAATTCGCGGCGATTTCGAAAGTGAACCCTCTATCTCGCATAATCCGCTCCAACCGGCGCCGTCGAACTCTTTGAAATAGATTTTGGAATCGGTAGAGACCGCGAAGACGACACCAAGTTTTTTATCGGGGCTGACAGCGAAATCGAAATCATCATCGATGTAGTTGCCCGAGTGAATGGAGGATTCCCCTCCCCAGGTTCCCAGCCCCAGATCGTAAGCATTGTATTTGAGATCGGATCGTCCCGATGTGTACACCGCGTAAATCGACGATGAAAGTTGACGGGCGGTAACAAAACAGATATCCGATGAACCGGCGGAAAGCAAATCCCCGAGATCAAGCGAGCCCGATCCCCAGTTCAAGCCGTCGTCGCTCGATGTTTTAGCTCGGACGTAGTAGTTCGAATCGGACGACGTCTGGTGGTTGACAAACATACACCAGAGCTTCCCGTCACCGTCGGTCATGATAAACGGATTGTAGGAGCTATCGACATTGACAATAGTTACGGCGCTCCCCGCGTTCCATGTCCCGGCGGCGATAGAGAGTTTCAGATACTTTATCGCTCCGGCGCTGTCGGTATAGACGATTCTGACATTCCCGGTTTTATCCATCGACCCTGAAAAAGAGGAATCGGACGAATCGCTGATAACCTGCTGCGGCGTAGACCACGAAGAATAGGGACTATCGGCATAGGTCAACGAAATCCCGGATGCCGAATCCATATACAAAGCGGCAAGCCGTCCCGCGAAAACGCCATCGGAGATACGGAAGAGTTTCCTCTGGGGCGGCGACCCGGTAGGCCGGGCCGCCGTCGACGTGGCTAAAAGTTTGTGCATAATTTTAACTGTTCCCCGTTAGACCCATTGCGAATCGAGAATAAGGGCCGATTCTTTGACGACCTTAGCATAAGCGACCGACTCGGAAATAACCGCCTCCTCTATTTTCTGTTCGATGATCTTATCGTATTCGACCATGAGAGGTTGGCCGATCACTTCCTCGATTGCGAATCGATTATCGAGGCCGATTATGTAATCGGAGGGTACCTCGTCGCAACGGATGAGAGTAGCGCCAAGAGGCGAGGTGATCTCTCCGTTGGTCTGGAAACTGAATCCGACCAGCGGATCTTTGAATTCGGGCAGGGTGAGAATCGAACGGACTTTGTCCTTATGGCAAATCAGGACGTTGGGCTGGTAGGGATAGAACTCGTTCCAGAATTTTACCAGATCGTCGTAATCGAGAGTTCCGGTAACGTCGGTGTTGATAACCGAAGCCGAGTTAGAATTACCGTCGCCGTTGATGATGGTATCGACAACCAATACGATCTTATCCGATTGCAGCCTGTACCCGATATACCAAAGCAGTACTTTAAACTGCGCCATTGATCGATGGCGAAGGGCTTTGTACGTGACCTTGAGCGTCAGACCGTAATCGGGGATGGTTATGGTGTTGTTTTGTTCGGTGACATTAACCGACGGTATTTCCGCCCCCTCGCCAACCGGCCTCAGAGACATTGCCGGATCGGTGGCAGAATGGTTGATATGGATGGGGGAATAACGCGATGTCGAAACGCCGGCGGTGGAGGCTAAGAGCCTGCCCAGTTCTGGACGCATATTCATACCGCGCCGGATCTCCCTTTGCATGAACTCGGGCATCAACGCGGGAGCGCCGCGGTAAAACATCTCCACGGTTACCGGTTTATTGCCGGAGGTGCGAAGGCCTTTTAAGGCCAGTTGACGTTCAAAAGCGTCGAGTGGCGAGCCAGCAGGACTGGGATCATATTCGGACGATTCCAGAAGCTCGGTTAAGGAAAGCCCGTTAGCCTGGGCCTCGAGATAGGTATCGCGCTCGATTTCAATTTTCTTCGCCCGAGAAAGATCGATCGACCCGGCCTGAATTTTATCGGATATCGGCGCTACGGAGCGGTTGTCGAACTCGTTTATCAGTTTTTCTATTTCCATTATCATCTCCAGTTCTTATGAACCAAGTATCAGGGTTACTTCGGATGTACCGTTGACGGCTACCACCGTCCCGCGAGCTAAATTTCCCCCGGCGGGATCGTCACTGGCCAGCGCCGGCGCTTGTTTCACAGATCCACTCCCGTTGACAACGACCTTATCCCCCACCGATGGTACGGTAGCGGCTGCGGACAGGGTGCATACTCCGCCTAT
>JAZGHS010000118.1:0-36665 GCA_036481315.1 Candidatus Zixiibacteriota bacterium
GGCTTTGATCGGTTTCTTTTGCGCCTTAGTATTACCGAGGATTTCGCTGGTAAACCGTATAGCAGTACTGTTCCTATTTCTGATAATTCTCTTAAACATGAACTATGTAATGTTTTCATCATTTGGCATTATGTTTAAGACCCTCTATCCCGGCGCCCAGATTCTCTTAATGTTAATGGTAGCGCCATTTTTAAAGATGGACTCTAAAGCCGGTGGAGAGACCGAAGGTCAGGAAGAGGAGGAGCTCGATTACGAGGCTTTGCTTTCTGGAAGCGATACGATAGGAATCAATGCATGGGGAAATCAGACTCCCGGCTCACGATACGGAGAAACAATCGCCGGTGAAGCGGGACAAGTTTCCGCTGACACTATCGCCGCGACTGCCGGTTTATCAAACTCCGGAACATCGCCGTTATCCTCAGATTCCGCCGTGGGTATGGCGGCCGGTCAGGGTATCAAGAATTTCGGCCGTTATAAGATTCTCGGATCTTTAGGAAAAGGCGCTATGGGCATAGTTTACAAAGGTCTCGATCCGGCTATAGACAGACCCGTAGCGTTGAAAACAATCAGGCTCGATCAGATCCTCGAGGAGAACGAGGCCGATGATCTGAAGGAAAGATTGGTCAGGGAGGCCAAAGCGGCCGGTCAACTTTCTCATCCCAATATCGTAACAATTTACGACGTCGGCACTGAGGGGAATATCCAGTATATCGCCATGGAATTCCTTCGCGGAAACACTCTGGAGTCGCTCGTCAATGCCGGATTGAACTGGGATTACAAGACTCTCTCCAAGGTAATGGTTCAGATATGCGATGCATTGGATTTTGCCCACGAGCACGGGGTTGTTCATCGCGACGTGAAGCCGGCTAATATCATGATTCTCGACGGAAACAAAGTAAAAGTTATGGATTTCGGTATTGCCAGGGTCGACAAATCGGCGTCGATGACACAAACAGGAACCGCGTTGGGGACCCCGAATTATATCTCACCTGAGCAGTTGAAAGGGCAGACGGTCGACAGGCGATCGGATATTTTCTCCCTATCGGTTGTCTTCTACGAGCTTCTGACAGGACAGAAGCCGTTTAAAGGCGAAACTCTGTCCTCCTTAATATATTCGATATTGCATACCGAACCCCCGGCACCGTCGGAGATCAATCTCGACGTACCCCGGATTTTCGATAAGATTATCGCTAAGGGCCTTGTCAAAGATCCCGATTTACGCTTTCAAAAAACCAAAGATATGGGAGATATTCTTCGTAAACTGGTCTGAATATTATATTACAAGGTAAGGTGGGAGCCTCGTGACTACGGTTGCGGGGCTTTTTCTTTTGGCGGATAATTTTCGTTTTCTCTTTGCGGATAAATTTTCGGTTATTTAGGATAATTTTAGGATTCGCTCGGAACTTTTTCCTTGAACCTCCCTATATATCTCCATATACTGTAATCCGATAGATACAGGAGAGGGTGGAAATTATGGTCATGAAAGCGATAAAAAAGATATTCGGAAGCAAATCGGAGCGCGAGTCTAAAAAACTTCGCCCCATTGTCGCTGAAATCAACGAGATTTTCGATGGGCTGAGAGATAAACCCGACGATTGGTTCCCCCGAAGAACATCCGAGTTTAAGGCCCAAATGGCCGCCTATCTCGAGGAAATAGCCGAGGATATAGATTCGGAATCCATGGATCCGGATATTTATAAAAAGGAATATAGAAAACGTCTCGATGTTAAGCTTGACGAAATATTACCAGAAGCATTCGCGATGGTCAAGGAAACCTGCTGTCGTCTCGTGGGGAAATCGTGGGACGTAAGCGGTATTGAGTTGGCTTGGGAAATGGTCCCTTACGATGTCCAACTATTGGGCGGTGTCGTGCTTAATCAGGGCAAGATCGCCGAGATGGCCACAGGTGAGGGCAAAACCCTAGTGGCCACCATGCCGCTATATCTCAACGCCCTTGTGGGAAAAGGGGCGCACCTGGTTACGGTCAACGATTACCTGGCTCGTCGCGACGCCCTGTGGATGGGAAAAGTATATGAATTTCTGGGCTTAACCATCGGATGTATCCAGGCAAACATGACTCCCATGGAACGTCAACGGGAATACAGTTGTGATATTACCTATGGCACCAATAACGAGTTCGGATTCGATTATCTTCGCGATAATATGGCGGTCCGAGCCGAGGATCAGGTTCATCGCGCCTATTCCTTCGCTATCGTTGACGAGGTCGACTCGGTTCTTATTGACGAAGCTCGGACACCGTTGATTATCTCCGGACCGGTGGAATCGAATTTGAATATAAGGTTTGACGAAATGCAGCCCCTGGTCGCCTCGTTGGTGAAAAAACAAGGCAAATACGTGGCCAAACTGATTTCGGAGGCCGAGAAAATACTCGAAGTCGACGGCGATCTGAACGAAGCGGCGGAAAAGCTCTTGATAGCGCATCGAGGCTCGCCGAAGAATAAGCGTCTGCTCAAGCTTTTCAAGGAAAAAGGAATCCGCAAACTGGTCGACGAGCAAGAGCTTCAGTACCGACGCGACAAAAATTTCTATGAGATCGACGATAAGCTTTATTTCTCTATCGACGAGCGCGAACATACGGTCTATCTCAACGATCCGGGATTGAAATCGCTGGCCCCCGACGATCAAAAACTTTTCGAAATACCGGACATAACCGAGGGATTGGTGCAGATCGATTCCGACGAGAATTATACCGCTGAACAGCGGGCGAAGCAAAAAGAGGAGCTTTATAGTCTACATTCGGAGAAATCGGAGAAGAACCACGCCATCAACCAGATTCTCCGGGCATATGAACTGTTCGAGAAGGACGTCGAATATGTTGTGCAGGAGGGCAAAGTACTCATTGTCGACGAGTTTACCGGACGTTTGATGCCGGGGCGTCGCTACTCCGACGGTCTCCATCAGGCTATCGAGGCCAAGGAGCGGGTGACCATCGAGGGTGAGACCCAGACCCTGGCCACCATCACTTTGCAGAATTATTTCAGGATGTACGATAAATTATCCGGGATGACCGGTACGGCCGAAACCGAGGCGGCCGAGTTTTTTCAAATATACAAGCTCGAGGTCGTGGAGATTCCGACCAACCGGCCTATTCGACGGTTAGATTATGACGATATCATCTACCGCACACGGCGGGAAAAATACAATTCCATCATCGAAGAGATAGTGCGGCTTCATAATAATAAAATTCCCGTTCTGGTCGGCACGGTCTCGGTGGAAACTTCCGAGACCCTCTCGCGCATGCTGAAACGTCAGGGTATTGGCCATTCGGTCTTAAACGCCAAATTCCATCAGCATGAGGCGGAGATTGTGGCCAAGGCCGGATTGTCCGGCGCGGTTACTATCGCAACCAACATGGCCGGACGCGGCACCGATATCAAACTTCAGAGTGAGGTGCTCAAATCGAAAGCCTGCATGCTTATCGCTCCGATGGCCGAGGGCGAAGTATGCCCCCATTACAAAGATCTCAGATGCGAGGAGGATGTCCCCTGCGGGTTGCATATTATCGGTACCGATCTGCATGAATCGCGACGTATAGATCGTCAGTTGCGTGGCCGCGCGGGACGTCAGGGCGATCCCGGCGGGTCGATATTCTATATCTCTTTAGAGGACGACATGATGCGCATTTTCGGCGGCGGGCGGATCGAGCGGGTTATGGATACGCTCGGTTGGAAGGAAGGGGAATCGATCAATCATAGCATGGTCACTAAAGCGATCGAGCGCGCCAGAAAACAAGTTGAATATAATAATTTCTCCATCCGCAAAAACCTGCTCGAATACGATACGGTAATGAACTCCCAGCGAATCGTGGTATATCGACGTCGAACGGATATCCTCAAGGGAAAAAACCTCAAAGAGGAAACGTTGGAGCTGGTCGACGAGATTATCGAGAGCAAGGTCTGGAATCATTGCCCCGAGGGTCAACATTCGGACGAATGGAACATGCTCGGGCTTCGGGAAGAAATCCTCAAACTGTTCCTGTTGGATATCCATTACCCCGAATCGGAGCTCGACGGTCTCAATCAGCCAAAAGTTATCAAGGATATCGTCAACGCCGCGCATAAGATCTACGAGGAAAAAGAGGGGCTTCTAAGCGAGGAAATCATGCGTCGGCTGGAGCGGTTCGGATTCCTCTCGGCTATCGATTCACACTGGAAAGAACATCTATACGAGATGGATCATCTCAAAACCGGTATCGGTCTGCGGGCTTACGGTCAACGCGATCCGGTAATCGAATATAAAAAAGAGGCCTACTCCGCGTTCGAGCAGATGATGGGTTTTATCGACGAGAACGCTGTGGGCATGATCTTCAAGATGAAACCGGTCACCGAACCGACCCGTTTACCCCAGGCTCAGGTGATTGCCGCCAAGCAGTCGGCGGTTGGGATGGGAGTACTGGCCGGAGCGCAAGCACAAGCAGAGGCACAAGGTGAGAAATCCCTGGACGACGGCCCGGTTCGCCGCGCTGAACAGCCCGAGGGTA
Organism: Candidatus Zixiibacteriota bacterium; assembly: GCA_036481315.1. Classification (GTDB taxonomy): domain Bacteria; phylum Zixibacteria; class MSB-5A5; order UBA10806; family UBA10806; genus JAZGHS01. The sequence continues at coordinate 4,502 of JAZGHS010000118.1, forward strand.
AGCAGAGGCCTATCCGTGTGGACAAAACCCCTGGCCGCAACGACCCCTGCCCCTGCGGGAGCAAGAAGAAGTATAAACATTGCCACGGGGGGTAGGAGCATTCCTGCATATTTAACGTAAATCTTATTGACAGAAAAGATCAAATTGGGCCAATAGAGCGTGAAATCAAGAATCTTAATAATTATTAACGTGCTTCTGATAATAGCTAATCTCATACTATTGAATAGTTTTTCGCTGCTTGTGTTTGATCTAAGTCCTGCACGATATTTAAAATCTTTGACCCACGACAGGACAATTTTACTCGGTAAAAACGAGATTTCGCTTCCCTCGGGATATTACTTAGAAGGAACCGAACTTTTAGACGGCGGTAGTGAAATGATTACCGTGGGAAATAGGGGAACTTCAGCGCTTAAGATTGATCATCTGCCATCGACGGAAAATTGCGCAGAAATAATAACATACGAGAATTTACGAAAGACGTTTCTCCGAATCGGCGACGAATCATATTATTCGCACGGCATCAACCAACATTATATTCTTGATAACTCCGATGTATATATTTCGATAAGGGTAAAACCGATACGGCTTCGCGGATTTTACGATATTTACTCCGTGCACATTCCCGACAAGTGTTTGAAAATTTACTTAGTAGGATTCGATATTCAAGAAAATGAGCTTTTTGAGCAAATAAAATACGTTGCTTTTCATAATACGCAAGGTGACTTTTTATTTATAAATGAGGAATGAGCATGCGTTTTATTTTACCAATATTCAGGTCTTGGAAGCTGTCCATAATCCTGGTGTTTTTGTGCAGTTTTCAAATTCTGATAGCATATTTTTGGATTGATTTAAACTCAATATTAAATCAGGAAGACAAAAGTAATCTATTTCATATATCCGCTAATGATATTTATGTGCCGACTGGAATGCATATACAAAATAGGCAATATCATGGTGGTTCCGGTAGCCTGAACGCTGTTTATATGATTAGCAGGAAAGACTACATTATTGTAAGCGATCTTAAAGACTGGGATAGCAACAAAATAGATGTTTATATAGATGACATAAGATCTCTATTGACGCAAAAGAAAGATCTTGAAAACAACTATTTTTACTTGTTCAGCATTGAAGCGGATGATGGATGGGGTTACCATTATCTGGATGATAGTAATTCAGACATTGTATATGAAAATATATTTATTCCATCTCGGAACCTACATTTTTCTATTACAGGTAAACGAGTAGATTTTGATGCGGCGATTGAATATCTAAAAGAAATGATCTATTTTGAAGCTGATACATTGACGTGGGATGTAAACAATATTTAAAATGGAAGAGCCGTAGATCGAAAGGTTTATCCTTTCGACGATTCGATATCAAGGTGTCGAAACCGTGAAGGTTTCGACCTACTCCATCTAAATTCGCTTATCAATAACCTTAATAGTTGTAGGGCAGAACTCTCCGAGTTCTGCCTTTTTTAATCTTGGCAGGAGTCGGGGACTCCTGCCCTACTACTTGATGTTATCATGTGCAGAGGCCTGACGACACCGTAAAAGCATTAAGGGCTAGATGACCTCGCCTCTGCGGAATACAATTATCTCAAATAAACCAGTTTAACAGAACGGTGCTCATTATCGCCCGCAAGTACCGCGAAATAAATCCCCGAAACAACACGATTGCCAGAATCGTCGGTACCATCCCAGACAATCTTTCCGTTATCGTAAGTTTCAAATGATTTTATGACCCGTCCCATAATATCGAATATGCGGATTTCACCGCCACGCACATCCGAATACAAGATATTAGTCGAGGAATTAAAAGGATTGGGATAGGCGCTCAACTCCAGGAGCGGAATTGTAAGATCATTCCATGCGATATCCGAACTCGGCTCTACCGCGATAAATCGTTGGCATATCCTATCGGGGATTTCCGGCTCGATATATTTGACTACGATCTCCGCTCCGGGCAGGACAGTGAGGATACCGTCGTTGGGGATTGACTGTTCACTGTTGGTCGGTATCGGGTCAAACGGGGCGAAAATACCAAAAACATCCTGCCGGTAGCAGACCACCTGTTCGCTGTCAGCGGTCGCATAACACAGGGCGGTGATCTCAACCGAACCGTGGTTTCGCTGATCGTAATCGTTAACTACTGCCATGAATGTTTGACCCGGCACAATGGAATCGATCCTGTTTTCGTAATCGTCGTACACGGTTAAGGGGTACAGGTAATCGTAGATCGTATACGCCAGCGGTTCTCCCTGATCGTAAAGGGTTTGCCTGGTGATGAATTGGTTATTTTCGCGACGTGTCCACGGAGTTTCCGTGGTTAAAGCGTCGAGATTATACAAATCGTACATGACCACGCATGAGACGCCGTTGGCGTAATTGGTGTCGAGATTCCGCCAGCGCGAATCCTCCTGCCAGGAATCGAACGTCTCCAGCAGGTGAAGGAAAGTTCCCTGGTTATCGTAGAACGGTTGATCGTTGTAGTTTTCAGATATTCTGAATCCGAAATCGTTGTTGTCCGGCGCGGCGTGCAGATCCATAAACAGATCTATTGAATTTCCCCAGGATAGGTAACCGTCGATGGCTACATGCACCGCCTGTACCGACGGTTGCTCGTTTTCCATATCCAATCGCCAATCCCGGTTTAAGTTGATCCCGTTGACATTATGCCGCGAATAACCCTCGGCGACACCGTCGACATTGACAATCGGGACAATTTTCAAATTTATATCGCGGCGAAAATAATCGGCGAATGAATCGTCCTCTAATACCCGGTCCATGAGGCCGGTAAGCATGAATGTCGGCCCCGATTCCATTGGATGCTGACGTGAGATCAGCCATGCGGTCTTTTTACGGGCAATCGGAACCGCATCATCTGTGATTGTAATCATATCCACCGGACGGTCATGAACCGAATGGCCGAGAGTGAGACTATTGGTATAGGGAGATGTTTCCAGTTCATCGAGATATGAATAGATTTCGCTTACGGTGTACGGGAATCCCTGTGCGAACCAGACCGTGTCGTTGGGCAAATGCTGCCGGAAACAAAGCCAGCCGCTTTGACTCCAGACGTTCGGCGCTCTCCCCCAGTTGACATTGTCGGCTGAAACGACGGGAGCGCAATTAGCGTTCTGCCAGCCGTCGGGATTGGTCAGGAAGATAGTCGCTGTGCGCCCCTGGTTATTGGCGATGGCGAAATAGTACCAGCCGTAGGTATCGCCATGGTTATCGTCGAGACGGATTTGCACGGTGAAGCTATCGACCCCCACCTGTTGCACATTGGTGATATTACCCGATTCGAAATCGGCGATGAAATCATCGGGCGTGATCTGACCGACCGCGGCCGCAGCCAGGACCAACGTTATTAAAATCGCTCTAATCATAATCTATAATAAAAGATAATCTAATTTTCGAAATCGTCAATAGAGTTTTCATCTCCTGACTCTGAAAGCCGAATTTAGCAATGTTATGCATACGCCGTAAAAATGTTCATTAAATGCTTGCTATCCATGATAATATCCCTTAATTTCTCGTCCATTATTTAGCGGGATAATCTAAAAAACGAGGAATTGAAATGCCACCGGAAGCGACAAAATCACCTTACATAGTAGTCAGGAAATCGAGAATCCACGGCACGGGCGTTTTCGCCAGAACCGATATCCCTGCCGAGACCAGGGTTATCGAATATGTCGGCGACAGGATCACCAAGGCCGAATCGGACCGTCGCTACCAGCTCTCGTGGGATCGCTCACAAAACGGCAAGGGCGACGAGGGGATCGTTTATATATTTACCCTGAATAAACGTCACGATATAGACGGCGATGTCGGGTGGAACACCGCCAGGTATATCAACCACTCCTGCGATCCCAACTGCGAAACCGATATCATCCGCGGGCATATATGGATTATCGCTAAAAGAGACATCAAAAAGGGCGAGGAGTTTTCCTATAATTACGGCTATGATATTGACGCCTGGGAAGATCATCCCTGCCGATGCGGTTCGGAAAACTGTATCGGGTTTATTGTCGATGAGGACCACTGGCCGAAACTCCGCCGCCGTAAACGTTACAAAGAGTTGATGGCCAGTAACGGCAACGGCCGCCACGGTTGATTTAAGAATATTAATTTTGGTAATATTGCAGGGGCTGATCATTATTCAGCCCTTTTTTTATAGAGTGGCATTTCCTTATGACAGAACGATGTTTTTTTGATGCGTCAGGATAGAAGTGAAACGACATCCTGATGCTTTTTCTTTTTCTGAAATAATAGTCGGGAGCGCGAGGCTCCCGACCTATAAAGAACGATCAGCTCTCTTCGTATTTCGCCTTTAAAGAATCTATGACTCCGGGGTCGGCCAGGGTGGTCACGTTGCCCAACGCGCTGCCATCGGCGATATCACGCAACAATCGACGCATGATCTTGCCAGAACGTGTTTTGGGCAGGTCGGCAGAGAAAATAATTCGCTCCGGCGTCGCGAACTTGCCGATCTTTTTTGCCACCCACTTGTTTAGCTCCATCTCCAATTCGCTATCGGCTTTGGCTCCTTCTCGGATAGTTACAAAAGCGACAAGCGCCTGGCCCTTAATGGAATGATTCACCCCGATAACCGCCGATTCCGAAACGGAGGGATGCTCTACAAATACGCTTTCCAACTCGGCGGTGCCGATACGATGGCCGGAGACGTTGACAACGTCGTCAACCCGCCCCAATATCCAGTAATAGCCGTCTTTGTCACGTTTGGCGCCATCGCCCGGGAAATAGAGGCCTTCCCATTTGGACCAGTACGTCTGCTTGAATCGCTCCCGATCACCGTAAATCCCCCGAAGCATCCCCGGCCATGGTTTTTTGATAGCCAGGAACCCGGCGTCGGTCGATTCTCCATCCTCGGTAAGAATATCGGGCTCGATACCGAAAAAGGGCAATGTCGCGCTTCCCGGCTTGGTGGGGATACATCCCGGAAGAGGAGTTATCATGATCCCGCCGGTTTCGGTTTGCCACCAGGTATCGACTATGGGGCAGTTTTCGCCGCCGATATTCTTATGGTACCAGATCCAGGCCTCGGGATTTATCGGCTCGCCGACGGTACCGAGTAACCTGAGCGTACTCATATCGTATTTTTTCGGCCAATCGTCGCCCCATTTCATAAAAGTCCTGATAGCGGTGGGAGCGGTATAGAAAACATTGACCCCGTATTTTTCAACAATCTGCCAGAATCGTCCTTTATCCGGCCAATCCGGTGTTCCCTCGTACATGACACAGGTAGCGCCATTAGCCAGCGGGCCGTAGACAATATAACTGTGCCCGGTCACCCAGCCGATATCGGCTGTGCACCAGAAAACGTCCTCGGGTTTGATATCGAACACATATTTCATAGTCAGATAGGTATAGACCATATAGCCGCCGGTTGTATGGATTATCCCCTTGGGGCTTCCGGTTGTGCCGGAGGTATAAAGCAGGAAAAGCATATGCTCGCTATCGACCTCTTCGGGCGGGCAATTCGCCGAGACACCGTCGGTTATGCGATGATACCAATGATCGCGGCCTTCCTTGATATGGCATGGGAAGGTATCGTTTTTGGAGCGTTTGACGACAATCACATCTGTCACACAATCGCACTCGGCGATCGCCTCATCGACGATATTTTTCAATGGCAGCACGTTACCCCGTCGCCAACTACCATCAGCAGTGATAACCATCTTCGCCTGACAATCCTCCACCCTATCGCGGATCGAGTCGGCTGAGAAGCCGGCGAAAATCACCGAATGCACCGCCCCCAGACGCGCGCAGGCAAGAAGGCTGACAACAAGTTCGGGAATCATGGGCAAGTAGATCGCGATTCTATCACCCTTTTTTATGCCGAGGTCTTTAAGAGCGTTGGCGAATTTGTTGACCTCCCGGGCAAGATCCTGATATGTCATTACCCTTGTATCTCCCGGTTCCCCTTCCCAGATCAAGGCCGCTTTATTGCGGGTCGGCCCCTTGAGGTGTCTATCGAGGCAATTGTATGAAATATTGGTTTTGCCATTCTCAAACCACTTGAAAAACGGGGCGTTATCGGTGTTAAGCACTCTATCCCACCGGGCGAACCAGTGAAGTTGATCGGCGATCTCCGCCCAGAACGTTTCGGGATCTTCTATGCTCTTTTTATACATTTCCCGATATTGATCGATCGAGGAGATATGGCTTTTTTGCCGGAATTCGTTCGATGGCTCGAACAATCGATTTTCATTTAATACCGTCTCTAAATTTTTCTTTGTCATAATCGGGATTTACCTCCGCCAAAGACCTGGCATTTTCAAAACGTTGAATCGGGGTTGATTCGATACGATGATCATGGAATTTAATAATGATAATCGGTTTTTTCAACAATAAAATCGGAAAACCATGAATATACCAGATAGCTGCGAGTTCGACCGGGATTCTACTTTTTTCCCTTTAAATATCTATCGAACCATTTGAGTATCCATCCCAGGCGGGCGATACGTCGATCAGGACGACCGCATCGCGACAAACCGTGAGGTTCTCCGGGAAAACGAACAAACTCGACTTTTCTTTTTAATTTTTTAAGCGCTATGAATAATTGCTCGGCCTGTTCTATTGGACATCGTAGATCCTGCTCGGAGTGGATTATCAACAAAGGCGTTTTGATCTTCGCTACATGTTTGATAGGCGACATTTCCCACCAGCTATCGAGGTTTTTCCATGGAGATCCCAAAATTTCCCTATCGAAATCGAAACCAACGTCCGATGATCCGTAAAAGGAAACGAAATTAACCACCGAACGCTGGGTCACCGCCGCCTTGAAGAAATTAGTGTGGCCGACGATCCAGTTAGTCATATAACCGCCGTAGCTTCCCCCGGTAACCCCCATCTTGTTCTTATTAATATATTTCATCCCCGACATGTGGCGCGCCAAAGACATGCAATCGTCGTAATCATACCCTCCCCAGGCGTTTTCGATAAACTCGGCGTGCTTGCGACCGTAGCCTTGTCCGCCGCGAGGATTGCCATAATAGACAATATACCCTTTCGCCGCCAGGTATTGCATCTCGTGGAAAAACGTATTACCGTATTGAACCCTGGGCCCGCCGTGAACCTGCAGGATCGATGGATACTTTTTATTGGGCGAAAAACCGGGAGGCTTCAATATCCAGGCATGGATCGGATAATTATCATGCCCTTTCACTATGATCTCTTCGGGCTTTTGAATTTCAATTTCTCTAATAAGCTTGTCGTTAAGATGGGTAATTCGTTTCGGTTTCGCGTTTGGCGAATTGTTCGAGACGAAAATCTCCGCCGGCTTGGCAGGGGTGGAGATTACCATTGCGATAATATTCTTTTTAACGCCAAATGACGCCGCTATCAGGTGAATCTTGCCACCGATGATCTTCGTTATATGTCCGCCCTTAGAGCTAGCTTTATACAACCGTGTGGAACCGTTCTCTGCCACCTGGAAAAAGATCCATTTACCGTCTGATGACCATATTGGCTTTAGCCCCCCGCCGACCTCGGCGGAATCGGAGATTGTCAGATCGATTGTCATCCTGTCCAGCCGGGGGGTAAGATCAATAGCTTTACCTCCTGTTACCGGAACATTCCAGATATGATAGTTGGCCGCCCCCCATGAATCGCGAGGCTCGTCGTGGCCGGCGTAGGCAACGAATTTTCCGTCGGGAGATCCCGATAGCATCTCCACGGGTCCGGCCGGGGTGTTCAGTTTTTTCGGCTTTCCCCCCTTGACCGAAACGACAAACAGATCATCTCTCATCGCTTCCATATCGGGGTCGCGTTGAATGTTGGCAACATACGCGATCTTATCACCCTTACCAAGCCAGGCTGGACAACGCTCGCCGTTTTTACTACTGGTGATTTTAGCTTTCTTTCCGGTCTCTATATCGATCACGTAAACATGACCCGGGTCTTTGGGCATAAACCCGGCGTTATCAAGTTTATAAAACATGCGTGTAATATGACGATAAACCGGTTCCTCTTTCTTTCCCTTCTCGTCCTTGGGGACATCATCGGCATTTTTGAATATGGCGAGGATCTTTTTGCTATCAGGGGAAATTGATAATTCGGAATAGGAACCGTCGTCGTCGGCCAGTAGCGACGCCTCTCCGCCGGAGGTCGGCATCTTGTATATCCCCTTTTTCTCGCCCCGTTTCGACGTGAAGATAATCCATTTCCCGTCGGGTGAGAAAATCGGAACAGAATCGTTTACTTTCCCGAACGTATATTGAATAAGCTCGCCCCCGTCGATGTTCATCATATAAATATGCGAGTGATATCCTTTTTTATCCTTAGCGGCAACTTCGACTGAGAGCATAATTTTCGAATCATCGGGTGAGATGGCTACGGAGCGAACGTATTTCAGTCTTAGCAGATCTTCTGAGCTTATTTTTCTTTTTTTCATTTTATCCTCGCAAGCGATAATTATTATTCAATCTTTCCTTTAATAATCCTATGAGGAGACCGGACAAATGGCAAGAAGTTTAAATTAGACAACGGCCTCCATTTAATTTTCATTTCTTGATTCTTTCATGGAATGCTATCTTTGATAATTCTATATAGACGGCTTTCACCGGGACAAAATATTTCCCTTGAACCCCGTCTTTTTATTGCTTTATTAGTGCGATCAATCGATAACCCTTTCGCCATTTATCGCTCCGGCGAAAGATACTACTTTCGATGGCCGTTATTGCGGTGTAGAGAAGAGAGTTAGGTTTATTATGGGTCAAGTTTTCGCTATCGCCACCGCAGTCGTCTGGGCGTTTGCCGTAATACTTTTTAAGAAAAGCGGCGAGAATGTTCATCCGGTAGCCTTGAATTTCTATAAAAACCTTCTGGCCATGACCCTGCTTGTGCCGACCATCATGATTTTCGGCGACGGTTTTACCGATAGTTTCACCACCAGAGAGTATACCATACTTTTAGTGAGCGGGGCGTTGGGGATCGGCTTGGCCGACACTTTCTTTTTTAAAAGTTTAAATCTGCTGGGAGCCGGGTTATCGGCCATTGTCGATTGTTTATATAGCCCGTCGATTATAATCCTATCCTTCTTCTGGCTGGGAGAAAGCTTAACCCCGTTGCAGATACTTGGGCTGGCAATGATCATTTCGGCTGTTCTTACAGTGAGCCGATCGGATAAAAACGGCCATATCAGCCATAAAAATCTTATTTGGGGAATATTCTGGGGCGCGCTGGCAATGGGTACCATGGCTGTCGGCATAGTAATGATAAAGCCGCTTTTGGAGACGGCGTCGTTTTTTATGCTTACCGAGCTTCGTCTGGCAGGAGGGATGATTATTCTTTTGATTATTATCCCGTTTTATCCCCGATGGAAGCAAATAATGTTGCCGAAATTGAATCGTAAGGGATTTACATATCTGATCAGCGGATCATTCCTCGGCGCCTATGTAGCCATGATTCTCTGGCTGGCCGGTATGAAATTCACCACGGTGTCGATAGCGGCGGCCCTCAATCAAACCAGTAATATCTTTATATTTGTTTTTGCGGCCATGTTTTTAAAAGAGCCGATAACCCCAAGACGTACCGTAGGGATCGTGCTGGGTGTTGTCGGAGCGTTTATAGTCACTTTCGGGTAGGATGAAACTATTGACATATTGCCGTATTCCTGATATTGAGAAATTAATCGAATCGGAAAAGCCTGAGGCAAATTATGATTAAATCAACCTTTTGTTCGCTTTTGTTTCTCTGCGGATCTGTTGAGGCTGTCATGTTTACAGACCCGCCAGAATCCGATACCGCATTAACCGCCGATACCGTCGCTAACGAGGAGAACAAGCTACTCGTAATTCCGTTCGTGTTTTATTCGCCGGAGACTAAACTTGCTGTCGGAATTTATCCGAGCTACCTGTTCAGGATCGCCCCGGGATGCAGACCGTCAAGCATCTCCCTGCCGATGTTTTATACCACGAATAAACAATTCGCCGTGAATCTGGAGTTCGGGATTACCCTGCCGGAAAACAGGCATAATTTTGCCGGTAACATCTATTTCGAAAAATGGCCGAACGTATTCTATGGGATCGGAGGCGATGCTTCCGCGGACAATATCGACGATTACACCAGCAGAAACGCCGGGATTTATTTAAGCTATAAGAGAAGGTATGTAAGCAGTCTTTATTACGGTGTAGATTTCTCGTTATTCAACCGGAAATATACCGTGTATCCGGAAAGCGGACGGTTTACAACTAGTGAGATAATCGGCTCGGTAAGCGGACGTCAAACAGGTTTTGGTTTTTCGATTACCTGGGATGATCGCGATAACATTCTTTATCCCGGCGACGGTTACTATGGCGCTGTTTCTGTCGGTTATAATGGAGATAAGCTCGGTAGCGATTATGATTTCAAAAGTTATTCGGTCGATTTACGAAAATATATGACGGTCAGGGACACCGACACGTTTTCATTGTGGACGGTGATTGTGGCAATCGACGGCGATCCGCCGTTCTGGGCTATGCCGCGGATCGGCGACTATATACGTGGTTATGAGCCAATGAGACATATAGACCGCGGTCTTCTCGCATTTCAGGTCGAATACAGGATTCATCCGATTTGGAAGAGACTGGGAATAGCGTTTTTCGCGGGTACCGGAGCGGTCGAAAAAAGAATCGCGAATATCGCCTCGGATGATTTCCATACCGCTGCGGGGTTCGGCATACGATATCTCTTATTACCCGGCGAAAAATTGAATATCCGGATCGATTTCGGTATCGGCGGCGAATCCACCGAATTGTATATAGAGGCCGGCGAAGCGTTCTGATAGCCTAACCCGTTGAAAACCACATAGATCCGGATATGTCATTCTCGCGTTTATTTTCGTTAAAACAATTTATACGATTATTCGTAGTTAAACAGAGGTGTTGCCTTACGTGAAACGAGACAGATTTGAAAAACGAATAATATCCGCTATTTCAAGGAGCGAATTATGAAACGGTTATTGACGGTTATGATGGTATTGACACTGGTAGGTATCGGATACGCGGGAACCATCGAAAAAGAATTCGATATCGCCAAAGGAAATAAACTCATACTCGATCTCGAAACGGGCGGCTCGATCTATATTTCCGGCTGGGATAAGGATAAGGTCGCGGTGAAGGTTCATGTCTCCCGTATAGATTCGGATGAATACGATATCGATTTCGACGCGGGATCATCGCGGATACGAATCACCAGCGATCATAAGGGGAGTTGGTTTAAACGACATAACCGGGGCGGACATTTCGAGTTCGATATTAAAGTGCCATCGAAATTCGATATCGAGGTGGAGACTATGGGCGGTGAAGTCAATATCGTGGATGTTGCCGGTAAGATCAGCGGCGAAACCATGGGCGGAGATCTCGATTTCAGAAATATCGAGGGCGATATCGATTTCCAAACCATGGGCGGCGGTATCAGGGTTGAAAAAGTCACGGGTTTCCTCAATCTGGAGACCATGGGCGGAAATATCACGATATCGGATTCAAAGGCCGACGGAAAGGTATCGACCATGGGCGGGAAAATTCTCATTGAGGATGTCGACGGCAACCTCAAAGGCTCCACCATGGGCGGCAAGGTAACTTATAGGAACGTCACCGGTCGGTCAAGCGACGGGCGTTCCGACGGCGATGAACTCAGTGTCAATTCTCTTGGTGGAGCTATTAGTATCGACGCCGCTCCCCAGGGTGCCAGCCTTGAGACCAATGGCGGCGAGATTACGGTCAGATCGGCTAGGAAATTTGTTAGAGCCGAGACGTTGGGCGGCGATATCAGGATTTACGAGATCGACGGTTGGGTAAAGGCTAAAACGCTGGGCGGCGATGTTATCGTTAATATGGTAGGAGATCCCAATAAGGGGCGGCGGGATGTTACCATAGCGTCCTTGGGAGGTGATATCGAACTGACCGTACCCGATGGTCTCTCCATGGATTTCGATATCGAGATCGCCTACACCAAAAACGCCCGTCGGGATTATGAGATAATAAGCGATTTCGAAATAACCGAGGAGCGTACCGATCGCTGGGAGGGTAGTGGAAGGGACAAGAGGAAATTTATCTATGGTACTGGCCAGCTCGGTGGTGGCAAGAATAAGATCGAGATAAGAACTATCAACGGCAATGTTTATATAAAAAGAGGCAGATAGAGAACAAGTTACTTCGAGTTTTCAAAAAACGGCCGCCATTTTTCAGGCGACGGAGGCGGAGTCGCCAGGCTGACAACAACTAATGTCAGAACAGAGAGAATTATCGCCGGAATAACAGCGTCGATTTGTGTCCCATCGGCCAATCCCAGGTATTGCGGCACCGACGATCCCAGATCCCAGTTTTTCCATATAACCGTAACGAATGTCCCGACAATTATCGAGGAAATCCCACCGGCGGTGGTCGCCCGTTTCCAGAAAAAGGCCGCCATTAGCGCCGGGGTTATCCCCGCGCCGTAAATTGTATAGGCGTAAAGAGCCACCGCCAGGAAACGATCATCGAGCGTGGATAAGATATAGGCTATGATTCCAAGCGTGATTACACTCAGCCGCGACATCAATATTAGTTTTTTCGGAGAGGCATCGGGCTCGATAAACCTCTGATAGATATCCCGAACTATAGCTGTTGACGGTACCAGCAGATACGAATCGGCTGTGGAAACTATGATGGCGATTATAGTGGCGATTATAATCGCGCCGAGGGCTACCGGCAGATGATCGTGTACCGCGTAAACGATTATTCGCCCGGGGCTATCGATACCCCAGTTGAGGCCGCTGGCGAACCACGCGGTGACGATTATTAGTATCTCGATAACAGCTACTCCGACAAGCATATAAATCACTGATTTTTTCGCGGTTGCCTCGTTTTTAGCGGAAAAGAATCGTTGATACATGTTGGCGTCGCCGAGCATCAGTAAAAATGCGGGAAGCAACAATCCGACATACTCCCATCCCGAAAAGACTCCTTTGAATTGAAAATGATCCGATGGTAAAATCTGTTGGAGCCCCGAGATCCCGCCGGCTTTAATCCAGAATAGCGGTACCGCCAGGCATATCCCTATAATGATTATAATCCCGTTGACAAGATCGGTGTAGGCGACCGAAATCATCCCGGCCAAAGCCGTATAGAGTATTACGAATACCGCGGCGATAATTATCGCTAGTTGAGGATCGATATTCGGATTGATAATATTGATCACTGCGCCGCCGGCCCTGTATTGATATGAGACAATTGTGACATAAGCGATCACCACCGTAATAGTCCCGAAAACCCTGGCGTATTTATTGAACCGGGCCTCGAGAATATCCTGTACCGTAAATTGCTTGAAGCGACGAACCCGCCCGGCCAAAAAATAGAGGACTATTATACCCGCTATGCCGGATATCGGTAATATCAGGCTGGCGATACCGACTTCATAGGTTTTCTCGGCGTTCCCGAAAATGCTACCGGTACCGATCCAAGTGGCGACGAGAGTACCTACCAGTACGAACGTATTTAATCCGCGTCCGGCGACCATGAAATCAGCCTGGGTTTTAACTTGTCTACTTCGCCAGGCGCCGACAACGATCAGGATGAGCAGATAGGCTATTATTGTCCAGAAGTAAATCATGTCATGTTTAGTAGGAGTTATGCCATGGCAATGTCAAAGGATAAAGGGAAAATTAATAATCTCATTTCCCGAATCTATTTTCAAATAAGAACGCGCCTGGAAAATCGGGATCAACCTCTTTTCGTTTGCCGCTCCATTCGTCGATAATAATCTTATATACCGACGTTATTTTCAGATCGCGATCGGTTACCGGTTGGAAATCCTTTCCCGATTCATACCGGGGAAAATACTTTTTCATCAATAGAGACAATCCTTTTCTTGCCTTGATTTTATCCGTTACGATTTCGACCCGTCCGAAGATGATCACACTTGAGTATTCCACGCTGAATTCGTTGGCACTCTTCGCCGGAAGAAGCCTGCCCATGTTCGAAACGCCGTAACATACTTTCGAGTTATTATCGATATTCGACCTGGTACGCCCCTTTTGCGCGCCGTGAAAATAAATGGCGTTTTCGGATTCGTCGTAGACGAATGTATTTATATTCAAAAACGGTTGATTATCGTCCGCTGTGGCCAGTGTCCCGTACGACGCTTTTTTCAGGAAATCTATAATCCAGTTATCGTCATCGACAGCCCGGCTTTTTCTTCTGATTTTAGCTTTGGAATCTTTTTCGGTCATATAATTCCCCATGTTTAAATTTAGCTATCCATACCTTAATAAAATTACACATTCGGTTTAAAGTTCCAAATCATTTTTATGGCCGGGTTTTCTAACCTTGACCAATGGTTGTTTATTTGTTAATTTAGAGTAACTTTGAATTAAAATAAGGAAAAGCATGAAAAAAAGATGCGCCTGGCCCGGTAGCAGTGAATTGATGATCGCCTACCACGATACCGAGTGGGGTGTCCCTTTACACGAAGATCGCAAGCTATTCGAGTTTCTGGTTCTCGACGCTTTCCAGGCAGGATTGAGCTGGTCGACTATCCTGAATAAACGGGAGAATTTCAGAAAGGCTTTCGATAATTTCGATCCGCTGAAGATCTCGAGATACAGGCAGGCGAAGGTAGATAAACTGCTATCCGATGTCGGGATTGTTCGCAACCGGCTGAAGGTCGCGGCCACGATCACTAACGCGAAAGTGTTTTTGGAGACAAAAAGGGACTTCGGGAGTTTCGATAAATATATCTGGCAGTTTACCAATGGCAAACCGAAAATCAACAAATGGAAAACGATGAAACAGATCCCGCCCAGCACAAGAGAGTCCGACGCTATGAGTAAAGATCTGAAAAGCCGGGGATTCAAATTTGTCGGAAGTACAATCTGCTACGCATTCATGCAAGCGGCGGGGATGGTAAACGATCATACAGTCGATTGTTTCAGATATAGAGAGGTAAGCTAGATGAATAAAGAATCAATTATCGAGCTTCGAGAAATCACCAAAGATACGGTGCGGGAAATATGCAATCTTAAAGTGTCGGATGATCAGAATAAATTCGTTGCCCCCAATGCAGTCTCTATCGCCCAGGCGTATTTCCATAAGGAAGCGTGGTTCCGGGGGATCTACGCAGACGATTCTCCCGTAGGATTTCTTATGCTGGAGGATAATGGCGAGAAGCCTGAGTATTTTTTATGGCGGATGATGATCGACACTCGCTACCAGGGGATGGGATTTGGTAAAAAGGCGATGATGCTATTTATCGATCATGTAAAAACGCTTCCGGACGCCACCGAACTTTTGACAAGCTGTGTCCCCGGCGACGGCAGCCCCGAAGGATTTTACGTTAATCTGGGTTTCAGGCCCACCGGGGAGATTGATGATGGAGAGATTGTGATGAGGCTGGGGTTGGAATAGGCGAAGCGTTGGAATCTACCTTGCTTTGACGTAACAATACCGATCTTAAAAGAGGTTTTACCGCATGGACGATAGAATTAAGCAAGAAATTGAATCTTTCGACGATACCGCCGCTTACGAAGAGCTGATGGCCAGGCCGTATACGCGTCATTTAAAAGCAAATATAGATAGGTATATATCAAGCATAAAATTAAAGGACGCTGTCATACTCGAACTGGGATGCGGCATCTCCGAACATGCCTATAGATATAAGGACGATAACCTGATGGTCTTAACCGATATCACCGCGTCGCTTTTGAAACGTAACGATCCCGGTTGCGCGCGAGCCGTGGCCGACGCCCAGGTCCTGCCGTTTAAGGAGAACAGTTGCGATTTCGCCATCTTCTTAGGTATCCTTCATCACCTCCCCGATCAGTACGCGTCGTTGGCCGAGACCGCACGGGTGTTGAAGCCCGGAGGAAGAATATTCATCCAGGAGCCTCATCGTATGAGCCTGAATTTCTTCTACTATTACGGGCGACGATTTTTCATGAAACTGGTGGGGCCGGAGAACGTGAAAAAGATGATCGGTTGTTATTCTCCCGACGAGTGGCAATTGGATATCAAGGCGATGAAAAAAGCATTCAGAAAAGGTTACGAGCTGAAGAAATGGACCATCCTCTCGTTTCGTCTACCGCCGTTCAGGTTTTTCAAAAACAGCTCGTTGGATATAACATTATCGAAAATATTCGACCGCCTACCAATTTTCAAACATTTCGGCACAACCGTATTTTACGAGGTTGTTAAGAAGGATTCCTGAGGTGGTATATAGGAAGTGGCATACACTATAATTTCAGCAAAAGCGGATCGCAGTCTATTAAAACTTCGACCCGCTTTTAACGTATCAAACATGCCGCAAGGGTCAGGCATGCCTGACCCCAACAATATCTATACTACAACCCCGCTGTCATGGTGATAACAAGGGTGATATGAAACCTGACCGTAAACGGGCTGTCCGCGGCGAGACCGTAAAGCCAAAAATGACCGGAGTCGGCGGCATCCTTCAATGCTGCCAGATTCTCGATATGACTGAGACCGTCCGACCAATCGATAAATACCGAATCGTTCCCCGAGATCACTGGAGATAAGAATACCGGGGTACCGTTGGCCTGAACCTCGGCTGGAGTGGAGTAAGTGCCCACATCGGCGATAAAGATCTCGGCCTGATTGTCGGTCTGAAGCTCGTTAACCAGCCAACCGACTACTGTCACCTGCTCAATCGATTTGATCCTATCTTTGTTGTCGTTATAATCGTTGTTGGTAGTCAGGTCTACCTCGACCACCTCCAGGCCCGAACTCGACGAGACAAACTCGGCAAGTTCGAAAACGATAATTATCGTTCCGGTTCCCACACAACCCGTTATGAAAAGAGGTAACAGGAAAGCCAGTATTCCCGTTTTTAACTTATTCATCAGATACCTCCCGCGGGCAAAGCGAAGTGATAGTTGGCGCCGATAAAGACAACCGCGTTTTTGCGTGATCCACCGCCGTCGGTGGGGACAACCTCGAATTTGCCCCTGATCTCCACACCGATATTCGCAGCTAGTACTATTTCGAATCCGGGTCCCAGATGATAACCGATTTTAGATAGATCGTCCTGCCCATCACGGGTCCATTTGTAACTGCATAAACCGATAGTCCAGTAGAAATGAGGTCCCATCCCTCCGCCAACATTACCGATCAGCGCCTCTGCCCCGAAAGCCGATACCTTTCCGCCATCGCTGGTCATGGTCTGTCCGAAAACGGTCAACTCCGGATCGCCGAAACCGCGGCTTTCATAGAATATTGCCCCGGCAATCATCGGCACTGGGGCGAATTTCGCCTTCACACCAAATCCGTTTCCCGATTTAGCATCGTCCTGTACCAGCGGGACATTAAGCCCACCGAATGCGCCCACCGAGATATCGGTTAAGGCCGACGCGGACGCTGTCATCGCGAGCAAGATAGCAATCGATAATAGTTTCTTCATCAAGCCTCCTATTCGTTTAGTAAGATGAATATTACAGACCGGAGTACCTTATGTCAAGCTTGATATTTATTTAGATACTGTGAAACTGAATATATGCCGCTCCCCGAAAACACCCGACGGGAAATAGCTATAATCGAGACCGATACCTCCCCTATTCATTCCCAAGCCAAGCGCTAATGGCGTCTCGCTGTTGGTTCCGGCCCTGATCGCAAAACCTGAAAGGGGAGAGTATTCGAGTCCGCCCGACGGTCTGAAACCAATGTTTAGTTTGTAAGTGAGATCGATAATTATATTCATGTAATGTCTTGTCAACGGCAACCAGGCGGAAACTGAATAACGTTGCGGAAGAGGGGCGGAACCAGCGCCGATCTTGAAATCGGGACCGAAATTATCCGCGGTCACGGAAAGACGTCCCTGCCTGAACTCGCGGGAGATCCCAAATCCGATTCCGACACCATTACCGATTTGATCGTCAAGACGATGGCTATAGTATGAAAACGAAACTCCGTAGGATATTTCTCCTGCCCTGGCAAGGGAGAACCGCATGAGATAATCGCCCGATTTAATATTGCCTATGTTTACATCGCCTGCGGAGTAGCCATCGATATCGCCCGGTTGGAAAGCATGGATTCCAAAACCCGCTGAAAGTCTTTCTCCGACGGGAATTCCAACCGCTACCGCCTCGGATCGCGTATCCAGAAGTAGACGTTGATATGACACAAATCCGGCGGTTGTTTCTCCAATCAGGGACGGATTGTAGAATAGCGCCTGCGGACCTTCGATTCTGGCAAATCCTCCATGCCCCAGCGACGCTCCTTGCGCCCCGATCGGGATATTCAGAAAATCGAGAGCGCATTCGCCCGGATAGGCGAACAGAAGTGATGGTAATGTCAACAATATCAACAAGATAGGCAAACATAAAACCACGGGCAAAACCGAAAACCGAAAATTCCGGATTTGCTCATGAGTTGCCGACAAACCAACATACAGCGATCTTTGTTGCGAAATAATCATTGTCAGTCAACCACGCATCGTCTCTGGCCGGAAGGACGGCCTCGCGAAGTCACCCGCTTATTAATATCCACTCCGACCCCTGTCAACATAATTTCCGTTTTTCCGGATTATAATTTTCAAAGACTCGCGATCATCTCGATCTCGACCAAAACGTCTTTGGGCAAACGAGCCACCTCCACCGCGGAACGCGCTGGGTAATCCTCTTTAAAGTATTCGGAATAGACCTCGTTTACCTTAACGAAATCGCCCATATCTTTAAGGAAGACAGTGGCTTTCAACACCTTATCAAAATCGCTTCCGGCCGCCTCCAGTACCGCTTTTAAGTTTAAAAAGACCCGATGTGCCTGCTCTTCCACACCACCCTCCACTACCTCGTTAGTGGTCGGATCGATAGCCACCTGCCCGGCGGTGAAGACAAGCCCGCATTTCGGTTCGATTACAGCCTGGTTATATGGTCCCAGCGCACGGGGTGCCTTATCGGTCTTTACAATCTTTTTCATTGAAACCCCTTCAAAATTAATTAAATTACCACGGCTGTTATATCACCGAAAGGATTCAATTTCAAGTTGAAGTTTAAATTATCTAGAGAAGAGTGGATTATCGTCCTGCTGGCGCTTGGGGCATATATAGTCTGTCTCGTCAACGATTTTCATACCGACGACTGGATTGTGCTAAGTTTCATTCGCGACGGATTCTCATTAAGCGACCTGGCGTCAATGGAAAACGTCGGACGATTCAGGCCGCTAACCAATATTATCGTCTGGTTCAGGTACCTCGCGTTCGGCGATACGGCATATCTTTATTATATTCTCAATATCGTCCTGCACGCCGTAATCTCGGTCTTGTTTTACCGGCTTCTGTTGAAACTGGAATTTCCCAAACGGGCCGCTTTGATCTCGGCATTATTCTTCGCGGTATATTTTCAGCATTACGAGGCCGTTATCTGGCTATACGGCACAATTAGGGAGTTGGCTGTTCTGGCGTATATCTTTTCCATCTGGCATTTGCACGGCTACTTGAAGACAAAATCCAAAATATCGTTTTTGTTTTTCGTCCTGTTTTCGTTTTTGGGTTTGTTCGTAGTCGAGGATTTCGTAGTCGCCCCGCTATTGTTCGGTTTATTTGTCCTTCTATTCGGGGAAAACAGCGATAGATCGAGAATCGTCAAACGAGTCGTTCTAATCGGGCTGGTTGAACTGATCATTTATTTCGCAATCAGATCGGTTATTATCGATCGTCCCGGCATAACCGAAACCTACTATTATCCAGGTTTTCATATGATCAGAATGTTATTTGAGTATATGGGATGGTTCGTTATACCATCGCCGACACATCCCTATTTCCAGGGCTTCGCCGATTCATTACCCTCCCCTGTTTACTATCTATGGAGAGGGATAAGTTATCTTGCCGTAGGCAGCTTTTTGCCGCTTTCGGTATGGCTCTTCATTAAATCACCAAAACAGGTCCGTTTTTTTATCCTTTTTGTCTTTGTCGTCATGCTTCCGATCATCCCGTTAAACTACAAGGTCGGGTCGCGTAATATCTATATACCGTCGTTAGGGCTGGCCGTAATGGCCGGTTATACGCTGAATTTGTTCTTAAGCAAATCGACTATAAAGGAACGATTAAGAAAGATGGTTCTGATTGCTGCGGCCTGCTATATGGCCGTTAGTGTCGCCGCCGTGACTGTCACGTCGAGCGAATACCGCAAGACCCAGTTGCTGGTTTCCGGTATTATCGATGATTTACGCGATACTGGAATCGATCTAAATAATAGCGATTGTGTCCTTCTGGATAATCTTCCGGGCCGGACGGTGGTCGGGCCGTCCATGATTTACAGGCTCGATTTCAAGCGCTACCTGATTGCCTCCAACGATCCTGTTAAAGGTCCGATCGATATTGCCACGGCGGCCGATTCGTTATATAATTTAAATAAGTCGTTTGTAGTTTTCGTTTATCGCGACGGTCGTATGGTGGAGGCAACAAAGGAATATATTCTTCGAAAAGGATCGCCGTAACCTCGAGAATCGATAATTCAATCGAAGGAGGCGGAATTGAGGACTCTATTTCTGGCAACTATAATTTTCTGGGCCGCGGAGGCTTATCCATATGGCGCCAAACCCGAGCATATCGCCGCCGACTCGGCCTGGCTTTTGTCTTTGCAGGATAATTACGAACGGATCGATTCGGTTTTCGCGACCGCTAGTTGGGATTTTTACACAACCGGGGTCTGGCCGGATATTCCCCATAAATATTATCAAAAGAATAGCGAGCTCATACTAAGCAGATATAGCATGAAAAAATACGGCAGAATACAGGGCGAATTCGGGAGCCCGGAACTAAACAGAGTCGCCCGCCAGATGTATATCAGGCTGCATAAAGGGCGAAACGCTTACCTGCCCGATTTTAGCGGGCTCGGACCATCGTTATCCAGAACACTCATAAACTACCGTCCCACCTTCGACGGAAGTTTACGTTCGAAAAATTATCTTAATGGGATATTGCGCGATGAACCGGATAGAGAAAAACGAAAACAAGCCTGGTACGCGCAAAACGAGGTCGGCTCGAAAATAGCGCCGGGACTTCGTGAATTGATCTGGGAGAGAAACAGAATAGCCCACGAAATAAGTCACCGCGATTATTATGATCTGCAACTGCTTTCTATGGGTATGAAAGTCGAGGATCTGTTCGATATACTGGCATTGCTGGATTCAATAAGTCTGGATCCATATAAGCAGATTCTTCAAAAGGCGAAATTTAAACTCGAGTCAGATCGTATCGAACCGTGGGACTTTTTATATGCCTACGGTTCGGATAGCGGCGGTTTTTACCCTCGAGACAGTTTGACACTTCTCCTGAATAGAACAATGAATGGTCTCGGATTCGAGATGGACAATCTCGGAATATCATATGACCTGAAACCAAGACCCGGAAAATTTCAACATGGTGTCTGCTTTCCTGTCAGCGTTCCCGACGATATCAGAGTGCTTGCCAGCATAGGCAATGACTGGCGATCTTATAAGACCGTGTTCCATGAAGTCGGGCACGCGCTTCATTTCTCGCATATCGATCAACGCCATTACATACTCCGTTCGTCCCCTTCGGGCTGTTTTTCAGAAGCGATGGCCGAAATCAATGAAATATTTTTAGAGCAACCGAAATGGTTGGCTGATTATGGTGAAGTTCCCGAACCAAGGATACGTGCCATGATAGTCGAGATAAAAGAGGCGAGGATAATCTCTTTAAGATACGCGCTTGCAAGGGCTTATTTTGAAAGAGAGCTGTATCGCACCGACGCTGAAAATCCAGCCGAATTATATTGGGATATTATGTCAAAATTTACTCTTTGCAGCCCGCATTACGATTCTGATTCCTGGGCCGCTATTCCACACTACACGCAAAATCCGGTTTATATGCATAACTACATTATCGCCGAATTAATCGCCGCCCAAACGCTGGATTATTTAAAAAGAACCAACGGTTTAATAATCGATAATAAGGCAACCGCGGAATTTTTAATAGACAACTATTACAAACCGGGAGCGTCAAAAGACTGGTTTGAGCTGGTCGAGGACGCCACCGGAGAGCCTCTAAACACCAAATATTATATTGAATATATCCTGGGTAGATAGAATTCGGCGCCACCGCATACGAAACTAACATTATGATCAACAATAAATTACGACTATGTCCGACGGCCGGGCTATAACCTTGACGATTTTAGCATAATTTATTATTCCTTGCTTTCCGATAATAATAATATAGATTATTTGTGGAACCGATACCGGGTTTTGACGGTATTAAGGAATGATGATGACCGCAAAAATAACAAAATCGATTTTCGCAGCCTTTTTAAGCATTTTTCTGCTCGCCGGGCCTGTAGCTTTCCAACAGGGATGCACTATGGTCGGATGCAGCTGTCAACCGGAAGAGGCGCCTGAACTGGCTTTTGATAAAGCCCGCTGTTGCTGTTGCGGCACTATGGAGCAGGCTCCCGCTCCGATCCAACCGGTTGCAGAGACTATGATTTCCAAGCCTGAGAATCTCAGGCCGGAATTTGATATTATTTCCGCCGAAGTTGTCGAGTTAATAAATAAAATCGACGGAGCTTTCGGATTAGTACAGACAAATTCATTATCTCCACCATTTATAGAAAGCCACATAAGCGCTCCATTAATCTGTTGATTTTCATACCATAAGTTGAGTAAATAATACCGGGGTATGCCCGTGTATTTAACTTATTGTATGAGGATAACAAAGTGTGGACAAAAACCGTTCTAATTGTAATGATTTCGGCTTTCGCGAGTTCGGCATTCGGTCAAAGTCTTCCCGATGATTCCGTTTTGGAATCGCTGGTCCAAAAGGCATTGACCCAAAATCCCGATCTTCAGGCGATCGCAGAGCAGTCGAAATCGACCGAGTATAAGATATCGCCATCGGGCTCTCTACCCGATCCAATGGCAATGGTCGGTCTTTCGGGGCCGCTAGCGGATTCATGGGTCGGCGAGCCGATGGCCATGCCTAACCTGAAATTGGGGATTTCTCAGAAATTCCCATTTCCGGGAAAGCTGGGCGCCATGAAAAGGGCCGCCGAAAGCAGAGCTTCGGGATCGAAGGAATCCTTAGAATCGGCCAGGCAGACATTGGCCGCGACTGTTCGTTCGGCCTATTACGATCTGGCCTACTGGCTGGCCGCGTTAGAAACCGTCCGTGAGAATATAGATCTGGTTAATGAACTCGAGGCTGTGGCCCGCGAGAGGTACAAAGTCGGGCTGGGGCTACAAGTCAACGTTCTTCAAGCGCAGAAAACCAGAACAAGGCTTGAGGATCGCAAGCTGGCCATCGAGCAAATGATCGAAACGTCGAAATGGCGGCTGGCCCTACTTGTTGGCGACACCGGGACCGGTGAATTTTCGGCCTCTTTACCGTCGTTGGAAAAACTACCCATTTTGGACAATGAATTATTGAAAGATAAGGTCACGGCCGGGAACCCGATATATAAGAAGACCGATCATGATATAAAGATGCGTCGTGAACGTCTCCACAAAGCCAAACTCGATTATCTTCCCGATTTTACCCTGGGCGTAGCTTACGGTTTCCGTTGGGAAAACCGGATGTTTCCGATGTTCGGTACCGACATGCTTACGGTAACCGCCGGGTTTAATATCCCGCTTTGGGCAGGATGGAAACAGAAAAACCTGGTATCATCGGCGAGAGCGGATTTACGAATGTCCGAATATAAAAAATCGGATATTCACGACCGGTTGGTATTCGCGCTTGAGAAAAACATTCATGAATACGAACGCAATAGTTCAAAATACGCGCTATACGAGCAAGCGCTGATTCCGCAAATAGAGGCAACATTAGAATCAGCCCTCGCGGCCTACCAGGTGGGTAAACTCGAGTTCCTCGACGTTATCACCGCCCAGATGGAACTCTTCAACGCCGAATTGGAAACACAGAGATCGCTGGCCGACGCCTTGAAAGCGTTAGCCGAGATAGATAAGCTTACGGCCGACGCCATACCGTCGGTTAACAATTAAAATAAGTGAGGATAAGATGAAAAAGATCTGGTTAATCATAATAGCGGTAGTCTCCCTCGGAGTAGGAATACTTCTTGGGCAGACATTATTCAGTTCCGGCACGACACAAACAGCCGATATTTCCGCCGAAGCTAATCAGCAATACACATGCGGCATGCATCCGCAGATAATTTCCGATGAGCCGGGTTACTGTCCGATATGCGAAATGAAGCTCACCCCCATAAGACAGGTATCGTCCGCCCCGACATCGGGCGAACGCGAAATTGCCTACTGGGCCGCTCCGATGGACCCGTCATATACACGAAACGAGCCGGGAAAATCGCCGATGGGGATGGACCTGGTGCCTGTTTACGAGGACGAGATTGCCGGAAGTATCATCCGCATCGATCCGGTAACATCACAGAACATGGGCTTGAAAATGACGACGGCAAAGATGAAGCCGTTATACAAAGTGATAAACACGGTTGCTCATATAGATTACGACGAGAAGAAACTACAGGGTGTCAATTCAAAAGTCGCCGGCTGGATAGAGAGGCTCTATATCGATTTTGAGGGAAAATCGGTGAGGAAAGGCGATCCTATTATGGAGATCTATTCTCCGGAGCTGGTCACCGCGCAGAGAGAATATCTCTCGGCTCTGAAAAACTATAATCAGCTGAAAGACGCATCGTTGGAATCCGCCAGAAAAGGGGCGGAGGATCTATTGGCGGCGGCCAGGGAACGTCTTTCGTTATGGGATGTTTCAACCGATCAGATAGATAAGCTCAAAAGAACCGGTACGGTCAATAAAACTATAACTCTCCATTCCCCCGCCGACGGCGTGGTAACGTCTTTGAAAGTAGTCGAAGGCGATAGAATCATGCCTGGCTCCAAGCTCCTCCAGGTAGCCGATCTATCGTCGGTCTGGGCAATCGCTCATATCTACGAGTATGAGCTTCCGTTTATATCCCTGGGGCAAGAAGTCGAGCTTTCGCTTTCGTATTTGCCGGGTAAGACGGTTAAAGGGAAGATCGCGTTTATCTATCCTTACCTGGATAGTAAAACCCGCGACATACAAATTAGAATCGATATCCCCAACCGCGACCTACTGCTCAAGCCGAACATGTACGCCATTACCACGATTCATTCCTCCTTACCCGGAAAGCGTCTCGTCATTCCGAATCAATCGGTTATCCGTTCCGGTGTACGCAATGTCGCGTTTGTCTCTCTGGGCAAAGGTAAATTTATGCCCCGCGAGGTCGAGTTGGGCATCATCGGACAGGACGATATGATCGAGATTATATCCGGGATCAACGAAGGCGACATGGTAGTGACATCATCGCAATTCATGCTTGATTCCGAATCGCGTTTAAGAGAGGCCACGAGCAAGATCCGGGCGCAGATGGCCTCGGTGAAGATAACATCGGACGTCTCGGCTAACCAGCAAGATCACAAACAGGAAAAAAATCCCGAAGCCAAGATGAAGCAAATGAAAATGGATAAAGGCGATAAAGAGAATCATTCCGGACATACGCAGGATATGGATTCCGAAATGGCAGAAATGACCAGCGGGATCTTCACATGCCCCATGGATTCCCATTCGCACATAGTCAACGTCGGCCCTGGGAAATGTCCCGATTGCGGGATGAAACTTGTTCCTGTGGAGGAAACATCGGGACGTACGTTCTACATCTGCCCCATGCCCGAGGATAGTGTCGTGACCGCCGAGCCGGGACGATGTGAGAAGTGCGGTATGAAGCTGGTCGAGAAGACAATCGGTAAAGATGAACATAAAGGGCATGAACATGGCGATATGGACTCCGATGAGATTAGCGGGATCTTCACCTGCCCCATGGATTCACATTCGCATATAGTCAATATCGGCCCCGGAAAATGCTCCGATTGCGGCATGAAGCTGGTGCCTGTGGAAGAAACATCGGGACGCATATTCTATATTTGCCCCATGCCCGAAGATAGTGTCGTAACGGGCGAGCCGGGACGATGCGACAAATGCGGCATGAAGCTCGTAGAGAAGACTGTCGGAGGTAAATAAAGATGATCGAACGGCTGATTAAAAGCTCTATTGAAAATCGGCTCATGGTCTTCATCTTTCTGGGGATTATAACGATTGCCGGGATTTATGCGTTAGCTAATATCCCGGTTGACGCTATCCCCGACCTGTCCGACGTTCAGGTAATCGTCTCCACCGAGTATCCGGGTCAGGGACCGCAGATTGTGGAGGACCAGGTAACCTATCCTTTGGCGACCGCCATGCTTTCGGTTCCCAACGCCAAGACGGTACGGGGATATTCGTTTTTCGGAATCAGTTTCGTCTATGTGATATTCGAGGACGGAACCGATCTATATGATGCCCGAAGCCGGGTATTGGAATATCTTAATTTCGTTTCAGGACGATTACCCAAAAACGCGACCCCCCAGCTTGGCCCCGACGCCACAGGTGTGGGATGGATTTTCCAGTACGTTGTCGAAGACACCAGCGGCCGATACGATCTTTCCGAATTGCGATCTTTGCAGGATTGGTTTTTAAAATACGAACTGACATCGCTTCCCGGCGTCTCCGAAGTAGCGTCGGTGGGCGGATATGTAAAACAGTACCAGGTGGAAGTCGATCCTAATCGCTTGTTGATATACGGCATACCTCTTTCTAAAGTCAAGCACGCCATCATGCGCTCCAATAACGATGTCGGCGGGAAGCTTCTGGAAATGGGCGAAACCGAATATATGGTACGAGGTCTGGGATATATCAAAAGCCTCGATGATCTGAAAAGCGTCTCGATCGGGGCCTCGCCCGACGGTACCCCGGTCGTCTTAAGCCAGGTAGCCGATATCCATTTCGGCCCGGAGCTTCGACGGGGCGTGGCCGAACTCAACGGCGAGGGTGAGACGGTCGGCGGAATCGTGGTAATGCGATTCGGCGAGAACTCGTTGAAAGTTATAGAAAGTGTAAAAGAACGGATTAAGGAACTCGTGGAGTCAGGAAGTATCCCCGAGGGAATGGTAATAAAACCGGTTTACGATCGCTCCAAGTTGATCAATTCCGCGATTGTCAACCTGCGTGAGAAGCTGATCGAGGAGATGGTGGTTGTTGCCCTGATATGCGTGGTATTCCTTCTGCATCTCCGTTCCGCGTTTGTGGCCATTTTCACCCTGCCCATCGGTGTACTAGTCTCTCTTCTGCTGATGAATTATCTCGGCATGAACGCAAACATCATGTCTTTAGGCGGAATAGCCATCGCGATCGGGGTCATGGTCGACGCGTCGGTGGTGATGGTTGAAAACGCCCATAAACATCTCGAGCGCGATAGAGGTAAAAAAGAGCATAAGCAGATCATCCTCGACGCCGCTCAAGAGGTAGGGCCGGCTCTTTTCTATTCGATTCTGATCATCACCATTTCGTTTTTACCGGTATTCGTGCTCGGTGAACAATCGGGACGGCTCTTCAAGCCGCTTGCTTTCACAAAAACCTTTGCCATGGGAGCTTCGGCGATTCTGGCCGTTACGGTAATTCCCGTTCTGATGACCATCTTCATCAAGGGAAGAATCAGGTCGGAGAAAGAAAATCCGATCTCCCGCTTCTTTATTAGCATATATATGCCGGTCGCCAAGCTGGTCCTGCGGTATCGATGGTGGACTGTGGCGGTCGCCGCGGCGGTTCTTCTCGTAACACTTTACCCTATGTTCAATCTCGGCTCTGAGTTCATGCCTCCGTTATACGAGGGGGATCTTTTATACATGCCTACAACCCTACCGGGTATATCGATTACCAAAGCAAAGGAATTACTTCAACAGACGGATAGGATTATCAAATCTTTTCCCGAGGTTGAAACGGTTTTCGGCAAGATAGGACGCGCCGAAACGGCCACCGACCCGGCGCCGTTGATCATGATCGAAACGACTATCACGTTAAAGCCGAAGGATCAATGGCGCGAGGGGATGACCCCCGATAAGCTGGTCGAGGAACTCGATCGGGCAATACAGTTCCCGGGCCTGACCAACGCCTGGACGATGCCGATCAAAACCCGGATCGATATGCTTGCTACCGGAATCAAAACCCCGGTCGGCATAAAGATCATGGGTGATAACCTCGACAGCTTAAGCGCAATCGGAGAGAGGATCGAATCGGTTATCAGAAAACAAAAGGGAACCCTCTCGGTCTATTCGGAGCGCGTGGTCGGCGGTAACTACATAGATTTCGAAATCAAGCGCGACGAGATAGCCCGCTACGGCCTAACTGTGGGCGATGTTCAAGACGTTTTCATGTCGGCGGTTGGCGGCATGAATGTGACATACACGGTGGAGGGCCTCGAACGTTACCCGGTAAATTTACGATACAGTCGGGAATACCGCGATAATATCGACGCTTTAAAGCGGGTGCTTATACCGACAATGTCCGGCGCGCAGGTTCCGCTCTCCCAGCTTGCCGATATTACCATTAAAAAAGGACCGGCCGGTATCAAATCCGAAAACGCCCGCAAAACCGCCTGGGTTTATGTCGATATTCGGGGAATCGATGTCGGCACATATGTGGAGAGCGCCCGCGAGGTAATAGCCGAAGAGATCGAGCTGCCTCCGAAATATTCGATCATTTGGAGCGGACAGTTCGAATATATGGAGGCCGCCGCCAAGAAATTCAAGATCGTAATTCCGCTTACTATTGTCATAATTTTCCTGCTTCTGTTTTTCCATTTTAAAAACGTAACCGAAAGCCTCGTTGTCATGCTCGGCCTTCCGTTCGCGTTGGTTGGCGGAATCTGGTGGCTGTATATCGCCGATTATAACACGTCGGTGGCGGTCTATGTGGGCTTTATCGCGCTGGCGGGACTGGCGGCGGAGACGGGAGTCGTCATGCTCGTATATCTCGATCACGCAATAAAAAAATTCAAAGATGAAAACAGGCTTAACAATATAACCGATCTCAATAACTCCATACTCGAAGGAGCGGTCGAGAGGGTCAGGCCCAAACTGATGACTGTCGCAACCACTATGATCGGTCTATTTCCCATCATGATCGGCCACGGTACCGGCTCGGAGGTTATGCGTCGAATAGCCGCGCCGATGGTCGGCGGCTTGATTTCATCGACTTTACTGACATTAATAATAATCCCCGCCATCTACTCGATTATCAAAGGATGGCGGTTACCGAAGCAAAGTATCGAGGAGGGACAGAATGCCTAATCTCCATCCGATGATCGTCCATTTTCCGATCGCACTGATTGTGGTTGTAGCCATCTGCGATCTGATCGGGATAGTATCGGCCAGGCGATCGTTCATACAAACGGCGAATATCGTATCGGTATTCGCAGGGGTCGGAGCTGTAATGGCTGTGATAAGCGGGATGTTGGCCGAGGAATCGATCTGGCATCCCGGACCGGCACACGAGATACTGGAAACCCACGAGATGTTCGGGTTTATCTTTTTAGGTGTGATAATTATAACGGTGATATTCCGGCTTGCTATCGGCGATAAGATCTACGATCGATTCAAGTGGATAGGATTTATTCTGGCGTTGATAGCGTCGGGTATTGTAGGCTACGGCGGATATCTCGGCGGGGAGATGGTTTACACCCACGGTGCCGGGGTAATGGAAGCGCAAGTTAAGACCGCGCAAGCTGACTCGCTACAAAACGAATTGAACATACTAAAAGGAGAAGAGCAAAAAGAGGAGGATAAGAAGGTGCCACAAGGCCAGGATGAACACGATCACGCGCATTAGGGATTATGATTTAACGTGAAAGGAGAAAGAACAGTTGATTTTAGCAAACAAACGCTCGCGAAATAACTTTTTGAAAGGTGTACGCATATGAAAATCGCGATTTTAGTTGTAGCGGCGGTAATGCTGGGGATGGCTCCCGTATACGCTCAGGGAACCGGTACCGTTTCGGGGATTGTGTATGATCACGACGATAACCCGGTTGCCGACGCATATATTCATCTCACCGAGGAAGGTTGGCATGGCGGTGGTGGACACGGGCATCATCACCACGGAGAAAATTACTTCGCCGAAACCGATACCGATGGTACATTTATAATCGAAAATGTTCTCGAGGGAACATACACGGCTATAGCTTCGAAAATGGGATTCGGTCACGATTCCGAGGAGATCGACGTTACGCCGGGACAAAACACCGAGGTTGAATTCAATCTCGAATTCGGCGGTCATGGCGGCGGTGGGATGCACGGCGACAGCCTGGAAATTATCGAAATCTCCGGTTGGGCTATTGTAGAAGAAGATTCTCTCATGACCCATTATTATCTCGACACGGAAAATGACCAACAAGCCGACTATCATCTGATGTTCGGACCTCCCTGGTATGATCCGGATAGCGGTGCCGAACGTCCCGCGCAGGGTGATTCGATCTGGATTGTGGGAGGCGTTATGGGTTACAGTCAACCGCAACCGGTGGTTGTTTATGAGATTAACGGCCTGTTCTGGCGTGAACCCGGCGACGGACATGGAGGACATGGCGGCTTCGGCGGCGATTGCCCCCATCCCGATTCGGTCGATCTGGTAGAGGTCAACGGTACCGCAATAGTCGAAGGAATGCCGCATATGGATATGTATTTCCTCGATGAAGATTCCGATCAAGAAGAAGATTATATTCTGAATTTCGGCGCGCCATGGTACGATCCGGGTAACGGCGCTACGAGACCTGATGACGGGGATATGGTTGACATCGTGGGGGGCCTTATGGAAGGCTGCATGGATTTACCAATGATTATCGTCTACGAGATAAACGGCGAGTTCTGGCGCGAACCCGGAGATACCACCGGATTGTGGTTGACTCCTACATACGTGGAAGATAAGAGTTTATCGCTTCCCGCTGAATTCATTACCGTTAACGCTTACCCCAATCCATTCAATCCGGCCGCGACTATTTCATTCGATCTTCAGCGATCACAGCACGTCCGTGTCTCGGTTTACGATATCCTGGGACGGGAAATCGATGTTATCGCCGACGGTTTCTATCCCGCGGGCAATAACGATGTGTTTTTCGCTCCGGATGAATCCGATATTCTCGGTTCATCGATATTTTTCTACAAAGTTGCGGGCGAAAACAGCAGGGCGACCGGGAAAATGGTTTTCCTAAAATAGACAATCTTCGATTTTCATCGTAAAGGGCGCTGTCAGGCGTCCTTTTTTTATTTGCAATCCCATAATTATCAAATAGTTACGGTTTTTTTATCGTTTTATTTAATGAATTTAACGAGGGCGGTTTTTTAGCCGATATAATAGAAAAATCGTATTAAAAACTAAAGGGGGAAAATATGAATAAGAAAGTTCTACTGATCGTCTTCGCGGTCTTATTCGCTTTTATGGCTTTATTGGCCTGCAGCGATAACGCCACAGATCCGGCGAAAACCGAAGGGGATCCCGAAGATCCCAATTACATCCAGGCTAAGGCTATGACCGAGGCGTATGTTGATTCGTTGTTTTATACTTTCAACGTTGCATCCGGTTATATCACCTTTAACGGTGATGGACCTTTGAATACAACTGGAGATACATTAAATATCAGTTTCGACGAGGAGACATGCTGGTGGGAAATATACGCTGGCTCCGATTCCATCGAGTATAGTTTCCTGCTAATCGATTCGGTGAAATTTCAGGATGTCGAGGGATGCCAGATGTTTCCCGATTCCACTACAACCACATCGATTGAGTACAGGATGATCCTCGATCTTAATCTTGAAGCCGATTCCGGGTATATCAATATGGCATTCGATCAAAGCGTCCTGCTGGCTGGAATACAGTCCGATCTCGTTACCCTGAACTCCAACGGCGCGGCCGATTTCGGTCTCGGATTCATAGTCGATCAAGGCACGATCGATTTTGGTTATGAGTATAACGGTGAAGTTAGAGATCTGGTGTTCAATCGTGACGAGTTGATGGCCGATACTGTGGCTCACCCGCTTTCCGGCGAGATGGATCTGGCTGTCAGCATGGATATCGGCTCGATCAACGGAAACTCACACACGAACTGGTCGATGACCGTAACATTCTTCGTCGATCATTACCACGTTTATGCTGAATCGGGCGATAATTACTGGGAGTGGGATACCTACTACGACCAGGGCCCGGTGATGTAAAGAATCAGATATAAAGCAACTAAGCCGGTGGAATTTTCCATCGGCTTTTTTATATATATCTCAGAATAATAGCCGGGGCTTTCCAGCTTCGGTTTTTTAACGCACAGTGCAGAAGTCTCC